>PLEC01000006.1 GCA_003136935.1 Gammaproteobacteria bacterium | reverse complement strand
CCACCACCACCAACGACCGGCGCTCCCTTTGTGTTGTACACGGACCTCGCTTCCGGGCCGAACAGCGGGGGTGAGAACAATGAGGGGGCGTACCTGTCGATCTTCGGCAAGAACTTCGGTTCGAGCCTCGCGGCCGTACACGTCTACATCGGCGGGGTTGAGGTCAACAACTACCGCTATCTGGGCGCATCGCTCGGACGCTCCGATGTCGAAGAGATCACGGTACAGATCGGCGCCCTGGGCAGCCCGACAATGGGGGCTGCATTGCCGGTCAGCGTCGTGGTCGGTGGCGTCAGCTCGAATGCAAACATCACCTTTACCGTTAATCCCGGCCGCATGCTGTTCGTAAGCTTAAGCGGCGATGACAGCACCGCCGTTCCGGGCGACATCTCGCATCCGTACCGGCACGTGCAGGGCTCCAGCTCCTCATCGCCCGGAGCATTCTCCGCACTCAAGCCCGGCGACATCATGGTCATGCGCGCAGGCTCCTGGACCGACATCGGCGACGGCTACTTCGTGCGGTTCATCGACATCAATGGCACGGCTCCCACCGGCGGGTCGGGAACGGGCCCGCTCACACTCATGGCCTATCCGACTGAGACGGTGCAAGTCACCGAATCGGGCACCTCAGCGAGCGGGGGTATCTCAGGGGTCGATGCGCAAAGCTTCACCGGCGGCAAGTGGGTGACGATTGCCGACCTGCATATCGAAGCCGGCGGTGATGCCGGAGTCATCAACGCGCAGATCGCATCCGATCACTGGCGCACCGTCAACAATGAGCTGACCTCGGCGACAGCGACCAACGGTGCTAAGGCAGGTGGCATGACCGGCAACGGCACGAATGCCTTCTGGGTCGGTAACCACGTCCATAATATCTCAGGTGGCAGCGCGCAAGAGAACCACGGCATCTATATCGACGGCAACGGCAGCTACGAAGTCGCTTATAACGTGATCGAGACGGTCACGGGCGGCAATGGCTTCCAGAGCTACAACGATGGGACCAATGGCTCAAACTCCACGAGCAACATCAACCTGCACCACAACCTCATCTGGGGCATCTCCAAGCACGGCATCAACATTGCCGATAACACCGCCAGCGGTGTGCAGGTCTGGGACAACATCGTCTACAACATCGCCTTCTCCGGGATCCGGATCAACAGCACCCTTCTCACCGGCTGCAAGATCTACAACAACACGATCTATGACGTCGACACCGGCAATCACGCAGGCTATGCCGCGATCAGTAACGATGAGACGCTTGCCTCGAATGCGCTTGATGTCGAGAACAACATCTTCTACCCCAACGGTACGGCGTATACGGGCGGGGATGCCGGCTTTAGCGGCAGCCACGGAACGCTGACCAACAACCTGTTCTTCGGCGGCACCGGCTCCACGCTGGGCAGCAACGCGGTCACAGCGAATCCTAACTTTGCCAACCCCGCAAGCGATGACCTGCATCTCACCTCCGGCAGCCCCGCGATCGGCGCCGGTGCCGCGGCGGTGTCAGCCGTGGTCGCAACCGATTACGACTTGAATCCGGCGAGCGCACCGTTCGCCATCGGCGCATATCAGTTCCTGCAGTAGGGGTTTAAGGCGGCGGCGCTCTAGTTCGTCACGAGCGCCGCCATAAACTCATTGACGGAAGTTGCGTCGAGTTTTGCCGGACTGGCGAACAGTGTTTGAACGAGCGCGGCCTGCTTCGCAGGGAAATGGGCTGCGACCGACGCCTCGAATTTCTTGACGAGCAAGGGCCTGCCCTCCGCGCGGCGCCTGCGGTGCCCGATGGGGAAATCGACCTCAATGCGCGGCGTGGCGGAGCCATTGCGGAAAAACACCTGCAGCGCATTGCCGATGTAGCGTTTGTCGGCCGCGTAGTAGTCCTTCGTGAAGCTTGGGTTCTCGCGCACGTGCATCTTCGCCCGCAGCGCATCGACGCGCGCATCGGATGCCACCGAGTCCTCGTAGTCCTGCGCCGTCAGGCGGCCAAAGATGAGCGGCACGGCCACCATGTACTGAATGCAGTGGTCGCGGTCGGCCGGATTCGCAAGCGGTCCGGTCTTGTCGATGATGCGCACCCCCGGTTCCTGGGTCTCAATGAGAATGCGATCGATGTCGTCCAACCGCTCCTTCACGAGCGGATGCAGCTGCATCGCGCATTCCACAGCCGTTTGTGCGTGAAACTCGGCCGGGTAGGAGATCTTAAAGAGCACGTTCTCCATGACGTAGGAGCCGAAAGGCTGCGGCAGGGAAAAAGGCTTGCCCTTGAAGAGCACATCGTAGAAACCCCAGACGGGAGCGCTGAGCGCCGAGGGATAGCCCATCTCGCCCGTAAGCGCGATGAGCGCGTGGCGCACGGCGCGACTCGTCGCATCCCCTGCCGCCCAGCTCTTGCGCGAGCCGGTGTTGGGCGCGTGGCGGTAGGTGCGCAGCGCGCCGCCGTCTATCCAGGCGTTGGAGACTGCGTTCACGACCTGTTCGTCGCTGGCGCCCAGCATGCTCGCCACCACCGCGGTGGAGGCGACCCGCACCAGCAGCACGTGATCGAGCCCGACGCGGTTGAAGCTGTTCTCGAGCGCCAGCACGCCCTGGATCTCATGCGCCTTGATCATGGCGGTGAGCACATCGCGCACCGTCGGCGGGCTCTTGCCCGTCATGACGGCGTTGCGCGCCAGGTAGTCCGCCACGGCGAGGATGCCGCCGAGGTTGTCAGAAGGGTGACCCCACTCGGCCGCCAGCCAGGTGTCGTTGAAGTCGAGCCAGCGGACAAGCGCACCGATATTAAACGCGGCCTGCACCGGGTCGAGCTCAAACGAGGTGCCGGGCACGCGCGCGCCGCCCGCCATGACGGCACCCGGCACCACCGGACCTAAGAGCTTTCTGCACGCCGGGTACTTCAGGGCCTGAAAACCGCAGGCGAGGGTGTCCATGAGGCAGTAGCGGGCGGTGTCGTACGCGACCTCGCTCTGCAGCGTGAAATTGCGCGCGTAGCGGGCGATGGCGGTGAGGGCGGCGTCGGGCTGCGGACGCTGTGTGGACCTGATGTCGGATGCGGACATGGTGCGAGGTGGGCCTAAGCGGTTACTTGCGTTTCTCGATGGGGACGAACTTCAGGTTCTCGGGGCCGACGTAGTTGGCAGCCGGTCGGATGATCTTGCCGTCAGTGCGCTGTTCCATCACGTGCGCCGCCCAGCCGGTGGTGCGCGCGATGGCGAACAGTGGCGTGAACATCTCGGTGGGCACGCCCATCATGTGATACGAGACGGCCGAGAACCAGTCGAGGTTCGCGAACAGGTTCTTGGTCTCGTGCATCACCTTCTCGATGCGCGCGGCGATGTTGAACATCTTCATGTCGCCGCTTTCCTTCGACAGAGCGCGGGCGACTTCCTTGATCACCTGGTTGCGTGGATCGGCGAGGGTGTATACCGGGTGGCCGAAGCCAATGATCATTTCCCTGGCGGCCACGCGCGCGCGGATGTCGGCAGCCGCGGCATCCGGGCTGTCGTAACGCTTCTGAATCTCGAACGAGACTTCATTAGCACCGCCGTGCTTGGGTCCGCGCAGCGCGCCCATCGCCCCGACGATGCACGAATAAACGTCGGCGCCGGTGCCGGCGATCACGCGCGCCGCGAAGGTCGAGGCATTGAACTCATGCTCGGCGTACAGAATCAGCGAGGTGTGCATGGCGCGCACCCAGGAGGCAGGCGGCGCGCGGCGATGCAAGAGGTGCAGGAAGTGTCCGCCGACGGAGTCGTCCTCGGTCTCGACCTGGATGCGCTGGCTGCTGTGACTGAAGTGGAACCAGTACGCGAGCATCGAGCCTAGGGAGGCGACCAGCCGGTCGGCGATGTCGCGCTCCCCCGGCGCACGGTGATCATCCTTCTCCGGCAGCGTGCAGCCGAGCACCGAAGTCCCGGTGCGCAGCACGTCCATCGGGTGGGCGCCCGCGGGCAGCAGTTCCAGGGCGCCGCGCACCGGACCTGGCAGGCCCCGCAGCGACTTGAGTCTGGTCTTGTAGGCGTTGAGCTCGGGACGGTTCGGTAACTTGCCGTGAATGAGCAGGTAGGCGATTTCCTCGAACTCGCACACCGTGGCGATCTCGAGGATGTCATAGCCGCGGTAGTGCAGGTCGTTGCCGGTGCGGCCGACGGTGCACAGCGCGGTGTTGCCCGCGGTCACGCCCGAGAGGGCGACGGATTTCTTCGGCTTGAAGGCTGGCGTGTCATTCATGGCTGAGTTTTTCCGAACAGTTCATCGAGTTTCTTTTCGTAGTCGTCGTAGCCGAGCACCTCGTAGAGCTCGGCGCGCGTCTGCATGTCGTCGACGACGCCTTTCTGGGTGCCCTGCTTGCGGATTGCCCCGTACACCACCGTGGTGGCTTTGGCGGCGGCGCGGAACGCGGATAAGGGATACAGCACCAGGCGTACGCCCGCAGCCCCCAGCTCCTCCACCGTGAACAGCGGCGTCTGCCCGAACTCGGTGATGTTGGCGAGCACCGGCACGCGCAGCGCGGCGGCGAACTGGCGGTACTCATCCAGGGTCTTCAGCGCCTCGGCGAAAATCATGTCGGCGCCGGCGGCCACATAGGTGGCCGCACGTTCCAGAGCCGCGCCCTGGCCCTCCACCGCGTGGGCGTCGGTGCGCGCCATGATGACGAAGTTGGGGTCGGTGCGGCCGTCCACCGCGGCCTTGATGCGATCGGCCATCTCGGCCGCCGCAACCAGCGCCTTGCCGGGGCGGTGCCCGCAGCGCTTGGCCGACACCTGGTCCTCGAGGTGCATGCCGCCCGCGCCGGCGCGGATGAGCTCCGCGCAGGTGCGCGCGATGTTGAAAGCCGTACCCCAGCCGGTGTCGGCATCCACCAGCAGCGGCAGCTCACAGATCCCGCTGATGCGCCGCACGTCCTCGCACACCTCGGGCAGCGAGGTCATGCCGAGGTCCGGCAGTCCGAAGGACGCATTGGCGACACCGGCGCCGGAGAGATAGATGGCGCGAAAGCCGGCGCGTTTCGCCAGCAGCGCCGAGTAGGCGTTGATAGTCCCGATGACCTGCAGCGGGCGCTCCGTTTCGACCGCGGCGCGCAGGCGGGCGCCAGCGCTCAGTAGTCCCTTCGGCATGTCTGAGTCCTCGGCTTCGGACGCCGATTGTATACGCGGCGGCGCCGCACGGGCCAGCGCGTGCGAACCTACTCGCCAGTAGGTTCGGGCTGGATTTTCATGAAATCCGCACCACGGTGCGGCCGGTGATCTTGCCTTCGATATAGGCAGGAAACGCCGCCGGCAGCTCCTCGAAGTCGATGGTGCGGGTCACGATCCGGGCAAGGTGCCTGGGCTTAAGGTCGGTGGCAATGCGCTGCCATACCGCCAGCCGCCATTCACGACGGGTCGCGGAGGAGTTGATGCCGATGAGCGTCACGCCTCGCAGGATGAACGGCATGACGGTGGTCTTGAGTTCCGGCCCCGCGGCGAGACCGATACTGGCGATGTTGCCCCAGAAATCCACCGTGCGCGTGAACCAGGTGAGCATCTCGCCGCCTAAGTTGTCGATGGCGCCGGCGAAACGCGGAGTCTCGAGCGGCTTGGTGCCGAAGTCGAGTCCCACGCGGTTGAGCACCTCGGTGGCACCGAGCGCCTTCAGGTACTCACTGGCGGTGCTCTTGCCGCTGATGGCGACGACTTTGTAGCCACGGCCGCTCAGCATGTCGACGGCGATGCTGCCGACGCCGCCGCTCGCACCGCTGACGGCGATCGGGCCGCCTTGCGGGGTCTGGCCGTTTTGCTCCATGCGGTGGATGGCGAGCGCCGCGGTGAAGCCGGCGGTGCCAAGCGACATGGCGGTGAGCGCATCGAGCCCCGGCGGCATCGGGATCACCCAGTCCCCCGGCACGCGCGCGAATTGCGCATAGCCGCCATCGTGCGTTTCCGACAGCGAGCAGCCGGTCACCAGCACCGCGTCCCCCGCCTGGTAGCGCTCATCGGCGGACGACTCCACCACCCCGGCAAGATCAACGCCGCCGACTAAGGGGTAGCGGCGCAGGATGCGGCCCGCGCCAGTGGCGGCGAGCGCGTCCTTGTAGTTGATGTCGGAGTGGCTGACCCGGATCACCACCTCGCCGGCCGACAGATCCCCAAGTGAGATCTCCTCGAAGCGGGCGGCGATCTTGCCGTTCTCGGAGTGGATGCGGAATGCCTTGAATTTCGCAGTCATTTGCGTTTCTCCTTGTGAAGCCACGCGATCAGTCCCTGAGTGTTCAGTTCCAGGTCGCCAAGCAGCGCCTGCTCAATGTCATGGGCCGTAAGGGTGCTGCCCTGCAGGCGCAGCAGGCTCACCCAGTGCGCGAGCATGGCGGTACGGATGCCTGGCTGCGGGTCGGCATCGTCCGCGTGCGCGCGCGTGAAGCGCACGAACTCGTTGATCTGGGCCTTGAGCATCTCGGCGAGGCGCGGCACGCCGGTCACGCGGCTGAAGTGCATGAGATACATGGACTCAGGTTTGTAGGCGAGCATGCGGTCGATGGAGGCGAGGTGCTGCACCGGGTCGAACTGTGTAGGCACCGTGGACGGGGTGATGAACGCGCCTCTGGGCGTATCCAGGGCGCGATACGAAATCCCGAA
>PLEC01000061.1 GCA_003136935.1 Gammaproteobacteria bacterium | reverse complement strand
GGAGAGCGAGTCGCGGACGCATATTCGCGCAAAGCCAAGTCCGGAAATGTAAAGGGCTCCTCCCAAAAGTCATTCCATTCTCTTTCTCTACAGCGGGGGCAACTCGATTACAAGATTCAGACGTACGCCAAAATTCTAAAGGCAAAACGGACTGAATTCAGGCTTGTCGAAGACTACGAGAACTGGTTAAGGGAAAGAGGACGGGTGCTGCAAAGAAATCGATACGGAAATCTAATCTGTGATGCCTACGAAAAGGAGACTCGGAATCTCATCGAAGCAAAGAGCTCGACAGCCCGTGAGTACATTCGTACGGGTGTCGGACAGCTCCTGGACTACGCCTTCCAGGGGAAGAAGCTGTACCGCAATCCCAAGCTTGCACTTCTCTTGCCGAAGCGCCCAAACCTTGAAGAGCTGGAGTGGCTGAGGCCGCTTCGAATCTACCTCGTCTGGCGAGAGCGCGGGGCATTCCGGGATAACGCAGGAGGTCGGTTTTGTGCAGCCAGTAGTGAGTCAGAGCCGCAGGGTTCGCACCTGGCCAGACGCCCCGCGGCTCATTGATAGATACCCGGGGTCTAACAGAAAGGAGCACGGTGAGCACGCATCACACTGAGCAGGCCGCACGCGGCTACCTAATGTACCAACTCGCCAGGAGAGGTTACACGGTTCAATTTACTGATAGTCGCTTTCCGACGGAGGACTTGCTCGTCGTTAGCGAATCCGGGAAGCACTTCGGCATCGACGTGAAAGGACAAAGAACCGAGAATTTCTGGCAGTTCAGCTACAAGCGACCCAGTCTTGAGCTCTTCATCGCGTGCGTTTACGTGCCAACAGATCGTCCCGCACGTTGCTTCATCTTGCCGAGTACGAGCGCCATGAAACTCTGGAAGGCATATAAGACGTCTGCGAAGAAGCGCGGCGTATCTCACGAAAGATGGGGAATTAATTGGGGCACCGCGCTTTCGTTTGAAGATAGATGGGATTTACTTCCAACGTAACCCAGCCCGGGCAGCACTTGCAGCTAGAGCCCTCAGCTGCGAGCAACCGTAACCCTCCGCCACTACGGCCGCGACGCCACCTTCAGAAACCCCGCCAGATCCGGCAGCTGCTCGATCTCCGACGCATCACCGCATCCTCCGTGACGCTTGCGGTAGCGCAGCAATGCGGGTATCAAAGAACGAGAAAATGATGTCCCCCGGAGCCACCTCCCGCATGGACTCGTAGAAAGGGTTGCGCTAGTTATTCGTCTTTCGCTTGGGCGACCAAAGATAGCCGCCCTTAATCTCATGGCGATAAGTCTGGTTTTGATTGACCCACCAGTAGCGCATTCCGTCGAAAATCTACTCCGGTAGCCCCGTCGTGGCAGGGCAGCGACTCATCCCTGCGTCAGGCGCTCGGTATGGAGGCAGTCACCGACCGACCGGCAACAGCGGCACCAAAACATACAACTCGACGCCGTCCAGCTTCTGCTGGTGGCCAGGTCCGTCCCGGGGTCGGCCTAACTGCCGGGCTTCACGAATCTCAGGGTCATCCGATCCGACTCGCCGATTGCCAGGTACTTGTCGCGATCTTTGTCACCAAGCGCGAGCGTCGGAGGCAGGGTCCACACCCCTTNNCGTCCATGTAGCCGGACTTACGCATCTCCTCAAGACTCGTGCCCGGCCTGGCGCGGTGCTCGACCACACCGAGCACGCCACCGGGCTTCAGAGCCTTGAAGAATGCGTTGAACATCGCCTGCTGATCGCCGGTTTCCAACCAGTTATGCACATTACGGAACGTCAGCACCACATCGGCGGTTCCAGGCGGGCAGATGTCGGTAAGCTGCGGCGGGTGCAATTCGGTGACGACCACCTTGCCGAGGTGAGTCGCATCGTCCGCGATCCGCTTGCGCAGCGCGGCCGCATTGTCCTTAGCCTCCTTCCCTGCGCCCGGCACATCGGGAGCCTCAATGGCGGCGTAGTACTTGCCCTCATCGCGCAGGTACGGTGCCAGGATTTCCATATACCAGCCGCGGCCGGGCCAGATCTCGACTACGGTCTGGTTCGGCCGCAATCCAAAGAATCGCAGCGTCTCGTACGGATGCCGATACTGGTCGCGCGCCGTGAATTTCGCAGTGCGCGAGGGACTGGCAATCGCCGCGGCGAGTGGATCCTGGGCATCCGCCGCCACCGCGCTGAGGGCAACGGCAGCCAGCCCCAGCAGCAACGCGGCACGAACTGATAGTGTGGAAGGCACGGCGCTATCTCCGACAATGGTGAGGGTTCGCGAGGCCACCATATTACCGTCACCCGGCTTTTGTGGAGCCGCGATCGTTCCTTCGTGGCGCAGCTGACTTTGCCATCGCACCTCCAATCCGGACAATGCGCCTATGTCCCTGATCACCCTTCTCAATGCGCATGTCGCCTTCGGCGAGCGGCCGCTCCTTGATGACGCGCAACTCACCGTACGGGCCGGGGAGCGACTCGGGCTGATCGGCCGCAACGGCACCGGTAAGTCGACACTGCTTGGGGTGCTCGCAGGTAAGACCCCACTCGATGACGGGGAGCTGCAGCGACGCGAGGGCCTGCGCCTTGGGCTCGTCGAACAGGAACCGCAGCTGCCCCCGGCAGAGACTCTGCAAGACAGTCTCTTGCTGCGAGCCAAGGCATGCGGGGCCTCAAGCGACGGGGCGCCAGCCGATGAGCGCGAGCACTGGCGCCTGGAGTCGCGCCTCGAGGAATTCCTGCACCGCTTCGGTCTTACCGGGCTCACTTCACCGGCGAGTTGTTCGGGTGGCGAGCGCAAGCGTGCCGCGCTTGCCCTGGCGCTCGCGCTACAGCCCGATCTGCTGCTGCTCGATGAGCCCACCAATCATCTGGATATCGAGGCCATCGAACGACTGGAGGAGCTGCTGCTCAAGGTGCCTGCTGCCATTGTCATCACCCACGACCGCGCCTTTCTCGATCGGATCACCACCCGCATCATCGAACTGGACCGCGGCGTACTGCGCTCCTACGCCGGCAGCTTCGCGGCCTATGAGCAGCGCAAGGACGAGGAGCTCGCGGCGGAGGACACCGCGCGGCGCCGTTTCGAGAAGTTCTGGCAGCAGGAGGAGATCTGGATCCGCAAAGGCGTCGAGGCCCGCCGAACGCGCAACGAAGGACGCGTGCGCCGTCTGGAGCAATTGCGCATCGAGCGCGCCACGCGACGCGACCGGCTCGGAAACATTCGCCTTACTCTCAATGCCGGTGAGTGCTCAGGCGATCTGGTGGCCGAGTTCGACGGGGTGAGCAAACGCTTCGCAGCGCGACCGCTTATCGAGGATCTCTCGATGCGGATCATGCGTGGCGATCGCATCGGCCTTATCGGCCCGAACGGCGCGGGAAAGTCGACCCTGATCCGTCTCATTCTCGGGGAACTCGCGCCGGACGCCGGCACGGTACGCCTCGGAACCCGATTGAACATCGCCTACTTTGATCAGCTGCGAGCCCAACTCGACCCAGACGCGACCCTCGCTGAGGCCATCAGTTCAGGCTCGGACTGGGTGCAGCTCGGCAGCGAGCGCAAGCACATCGTGAGCTATCTGGGTGAGTTCCTGTTCCCCGCACAGCGCGCGAAGTCACCGATCAGCATGCTCTCCGGCGGCGAGCGAAACCGTCTCCTGCTTGCGCGCCTGTTCGCGCAACCCGCGAACCTTCTCATATTGGATGAGCCGACCAACGATCTCGACATTGAATCCCTGGAGCTACTCGAGGAGCGGCTGCAGGACTACGAGGGGACGCTGCTGCTGGTAAGTCACGACCGGCGCTTTCTCGACAATGTCGTCACCCAAACGTTGGTCGCCGAGGGAAATGGGGCATGGCGCGAGTACCCCGGCGGTTACAGCGACTACCTGCAGCAGCGGCCGCCAATGCCGGCCAGCCGCGCGTATGAACCCGGTCAGGCGCCTGCGCGGCCTGCCTCGCGAGAGCGCTCCGCGGGTGAAACTCCCGTCAAGACCCGCACGCGCCTGAGCTATAAGGATGAGCGCGCGCTGGCGGCGCTGCCCGGGGAGATCGAATCGCTGGAGCGTGAGCAAACTGAGCTCATCGCGCGCATCAGCGAAGCGGATTATCACCGAGTGCGAGGCGAGCGGCTGCGAGACGACCGCAAACGGCTCGCGGAGCTCGAAGAGCTGCTACTAGAGAAGTTCGCGCGCTGGGAATTGCTTGAGGAACAGCGCGCACGGTCAGCGTAGCCATCAAGCTGGAGCGCCAAAGATCCCGAGAGTGGTGCTCGGCCGCCGCTAGGTCGAAGATGGACGCCCTGTACACAGACGCATCGGGGGCCACGTGAACATAAGAAAGCTTCAACAGG
>PLEC01000152.1 GCA_003136935.1 Gammaproteobacteria bacterium | reverse complement strand
CCGATGTCAGCGTCGTGCTCGATCTGATGCTCCACGATCTCGACCTCATCCACCGGCTGGTGCCAGATGTGCTGATCGATGTGCGCGCCATGGGACGCTCGGTGTGCGGAAAATTGACTGATTCTGTCACCGCCAATCTTCTGTTCGATAACGGCACGGTCGTGGAACTGGTTGCGAACCGGGCCGCCGATGCGCGCCGCCGCTCCATGCGCCTCGTCTATCCCGATGGCGAAATCGAAATCGATTTCCTCACCCGCACCGTCACCAATACGACCGCGCGCAAGCTGCAGAATTTGGAGCTTCGCGATCCCTTGTGGGAATCGGTCGCGGCCTTCGTCACGGCGTCGCGCATCGGCGCCGCATCCCTGGTGCGCCCGGAAGAGGCCTGCCGAGCGCTCGAAACCGCGCTTCTGATCGAGGACGCGCTGGTCCCGGCCGGTGAGATCCTCGCCGCCGAAGGCGCTTCGCTCCGCCGCACGGCGTAGTGTTTCCTCACTTCTGCCAACCAAGATAAGGCGCTAAACAGCGCCCATGATCGCCAAAGCTCCTGACTCTTTCACCATTGCGCTCGCTCAGCTCAATCCCGTGATGGGCGACATTCCGGGGAATCTGGCGCGCGCACGAAACGCGCAAGCCGAGGCCCATGCGGCGGGCGCCGATCTGATCCTGTTCAGCGAGCTTTTCATCACGGGTTATCCGCCCGAGGATCTGGTGCTGAAGCCGGCGTTTCAGAAGGACGCCATGGCGGCCGTGGAGGCCCTGGCGAAAGATACCGCCAATGGCGAACCGGCGGTTCTCATCGGCACGCCCTGGGTGAAGGATGGCGCGCTCTACAATGCGATCGCCTATCTGGATGCGGGCGCGGTGCAGGCGACCACCTTCAAGGTCGATCTTCCCAATTATGGCGTGTTCGACGAGAAGCGCGTCTTTGCGCCGGGTCCGATGCCCGGCCCGTTCGCCATTCGCGGCGTGCGGATCGGCGTTCCCATTTGCGAAGATATCTGGGGCGGTGATCCGGTCGAATGTCTGTGCGAGACGGGCGCTGAGATTTTGCTGGTGCCGAACGGCTCGCCTTTCGACTCGCTGAAACGCGATCATCGCCTTAACGTGACGGTGGCGCGGGTGGTCGAAGCTGCGCTTCCGCTCGCCTATTTGAATCAGGTGGGCGGGCAGGACGAGCTGGTGTTCGACGGCAACTCCTTTGTCATGGATGCCCAGGGCGAGGTAGTCATGCGCGCGCCACCCTTCGAGGAGGGCATCTACGCCTGCGAGTTTGCGCGCGACGCGCACGGTAAGGTCGTGCCGCGGGCGGGGCAGGTTGCCCCTGAGCTCGCCGATGAGGCGAGCGTTTACTCAGCGCTGGTGCTGGGGGTGCGCGACTACGTGCACAAGCACGGCTTTCCGGGCGTGGTGATGGGCCTATCGGGCGGCATCGATTCCGCGCTGACGCTGGCGATCGCGATCGATGCGCTCGGTAAGGACAAGGTCCAGGCGGTGATGATGCCCTCGCGTTACACCTCGTCCATGAGCCTCGATGATGCGCGCGGCCAGGCGCAGATGCTGGGCGTCAAGTACAGCGTGCTGCCGATCGAAGGCATGTTCGAGGCGACGCTCGCGACGCTCGGGGAGGAGTTTGCCGGCCGTGCCCCGGATGCCACCGAGGAGAACATCCAGTCGCGCTGCCGCATGTTATTGCTCATGGGACTGTCCAACAAGACCGGACGCATGCTTCTGACGACCGGCAACAAGAGCGAAATGGCGGTCGGGTACGCGACGCTCTACGGGGACATGGCGGGCGGCTTTGCGCCGATCAAGGACTGCAGCAAGCTCCTGGTGTATCGCCTGGCCCGCTACCGTAATTCCCTCGGGCGCGTGATTCCAGAGCGTGTCATCGAGCGCGCACCTTCCGCGGAACTGCGCCACGAGCAGAAGGATTCCGACTCGCTGCCCCCTTACGAGGTGCTCGATCCGATCCTGGAGGCGTTCATCGAAGAGGATCTGTCGGTGGACGAGATCGAGGCGCGCGGCTTTGATCGCGCGACCATCGGGCGGGTGCTGGACCTGGTGAAGCGCAACGAATACAAACGCCGGCAGGCGCCGCCCGGTGTGCGCGTCAGCCGCCGCGCCTTCGGGCGCGACTGGCGCTACCCGATTACCAGCGGCTACCGGCGCTGACGTGCGAGGCCCGCTACCACAGCAGCCACCAGTGCCGCCTGCTGTCGGCCTGTGAAGTGCGTGTGTCGCCGCCGTAGTTGGCCGCGTATACCTGGCGCGACTGCGCGGCGAGCTCCGGAAGTTTCATCCGGTCATAGCACTCGATCAGGATCCCGAGCGCTTCGCGGACGGCCGGTGCCCCGTCGTACTGCTCGATCGCTCCTTTGGCGCGCTGTGCCGCGGCAACATAGGCGCCGCGCTTGAAGTAATAGCGCGCCACGTGCACTTCGTAGCCGGCGAGGCGGTTGCGCAGGTACACCATGCGCTGCAGGGAGTCGTGGGCGTAGTCGCTCTTCGGGTACTGCTCGACGACGGTCTTGAAGGCGGCGAACGACTTGCGCGCGTTGCTCGGTGGCCGCTTGCTCATGTCAGCGCGGAACAGCCGTTCAATGGCGTTGGGCTGGTGCTCGAACTCCACCAGACCCTTCAGGTACCAGGCGTAGTCGACGCGCGGGTGAGATGGATTCTCGCGGATGAAGGTCTCGGCCGCATCGGTCGCGGACTCCCCTTCACCGGCGCGGTAATATGCATAAATGATATCGAGCCGCGCCTGGCGTGCCTCATCGGTGAACGGGAAGCGCGCCGTCAGCGCCTCGTAGCCCTTGATGGCGGCGTTAAAGTTGTAGGTCTCAAGGTCGTGGTGTGCTTTCTTGTAGAGCGACTCGGGCGTTGCTTTCTTGGCCACTTTCTCCCGGTGCGCAGCGCACCCGGATACCGAAACGGCAAGCAGAACTACACACAACGCGACCACGCCGCCGCGCACCGTACCGGTCAGGAACATCTGGAAGGGACCTTTCTTTGGCTTCGCGCCGTGTGAATCCGCCGAGTATAGCGAATCCGTCGGGGCTTCCGACCGCGGAACTGCCTGCCGAGTTCCGCTCCCATGCGCTTACCCTGCCCCCCGAAGCGCTCGGCCTGCGCTTTGACCAGGCCCTGGCGCGCGCCTTGCCCCAGTACTCGCGCGCGCGCGTCAGGCAGTGGATCGACGCCGGCGCGGTGCGCGTGGAGGGTCGCGCTCTGCGGCCCAAGGACAAGGTCCTCGGCGGCGAGCAGGTGCGGATCGAAGCCCGCCTGCCGGCGCAAACAGCTGCTGCCGCCGAGGCGCTGCCCGTGGACGTGGTCTTCCGGGACCGCT
The DNA here is from genome assembly GCA_003136935.1 of Gammaproteobacteria bacterium. Taxonomy (GTDB): domain Bacteria; phylum Pseudomonadota; class Gammaproteobacteria; order Steroidobacterales; family Steroidobacteraceae; genus 13-2-20CM-66-19. Next base: position 6,747 of record PLEC01000152.1, on the reverse strand, counting down.
CGCTGCTGGTCATTAACAAGCCCGCGGGCCTGGTCGTGCACCCGGGTGCCGGTAACCCGCGGCACACGCTGCTGAATGCGCTGCTGGCGCTTGATCCGAAGCTCAGCCTCGTGCCGCGTGCCGGACTTGTGCACCGGCTCGACAAGGACACGAGTGGACTTTTGGTTGTGGCGCGTACACCCGAGGCGCACACCGCGCTCGTCGCCGCCATGGCCGCCCGCGAGATTGGCCGCGAGTACCTTGCGGTGTGCACGGGGGTCATGACCGGAGGCGGCACCATCGACCAGCCCATCGCGCGCCATCGCACCCAGCGCACTCGCATGGCGGTGCGAGCCGACGGGCGCGAGTCGGTGACACACTACCGCGTGGCCGAGCGCTTTCGTGCACACACCCTGGTGCGCGTCGAGCTGGAAACCGGCCGCACCCACCAGATCCGGGTGCACCTCGCGCATGCTGGATTTCCCGTGGTCGGCGATCCGGTGTACGGCGGCCGCCGGCGGATTCCGGCGGGTTGCTCGCCGCAGCTGGCCGCCGAGCTCGCGTCTTTCCCGCGCCAGGCGCTCCACGCCGCGCGGCTTAAGCTGCATCATCCGGTGACGGGGCGCGAAATGGCCTGGGAAGCGCCGCTGCCCGCCGACATGCGGCGCCTGCTCGCCGCGCTCGAGAAGGATCGTTCGTGAGCTCGGCACACGTGGGCAGCGGGATGGCGCCTGAGATCCTGGTGCCCGACTGGCCGGCGCCGCCGGGTGTGCGCGCGGCGTTTACGCTTCGTTCGGGCGGTATAAGCCTCGCGCCGTTTGATTCTCTGAACGTTGGCATCCATGTTGGCGATGTGCCCCATGCCGTGCGCGAGAATCGCCGGCGGGTGCGCGAGCGGCTGCAACTGCCGGCAGAGCCTGCGTGGATCGAACAGGTGCACGGCACCGATGTCGCGGATCTCGACGCGCCTGCCATGGGTGCGACGGTCGGCGGCAGCGCGGCGGACGCGGTCTTCACCCGCCAGCCGCGGCGGGTGTGCGTGGTGCAGGTCGCGGACTGCATGCCGATACTGCTTGCGGCCCGCGACGGCTCTTGCGTCGCTGCCGCGCACGCCGGCTGGCGGGGGCTCGCCGCGGGCGTGCTGGAAGCCACGATTAAGCGGTTCGGCACAAAGTCTGCGCCACTCATCGCCTGGCTCGGTCCTGCGATTGGACCTGCGCACTTCGAAGTGGGCAGCGAGGTGCGCGACGCCTTCGTCAGCCGCGACTTGGGTGCAGCGGCGGCATTCAGCGCCAATCCGCGCGGCCGCTGGCAATGCGATCTTGCCGCGCTCGCGCGGCGGCGGCTCGCCGCGGCGGGCGTTACTGCCGTGTTCGGTGGTGAGTGCTGCACCTACGCCGACCCGTCCCGCTTTTTCTCCTTCCGCCGCGACGGGGTGTGCGGACGGATGGCGGCGCTGATCTGGCTCGCTGGTTAGCCGGATGACGAGCGTGCCGCTGCTCTTATGGATCATCCTGTTCGCTGCGTTCGGTGGCATCGCGAGTGCCGCGTTCGCCGTTATATTCCTGTGGGTCCCGGAAGAGCGCAGCGCGCGCATCCTGCCGCACTTCATCAGCTTCGCGACCGGCGCGCTCTTAGGCGCCGCGCTTCTCGCCTTGCTGCCGGAAGCGATCGAGGGCGCAGGTCCTGGTGGCGCGCATGCGATCGGGCTCGCGCTCGTGATCGGACTGGGTGTTTTCTTCGTCATCGAGAAGCTGGTGCTGTGGTGGCACGCCCATGCCCACGACGAAGAAGGTGATTCAGCGCATCACGACCACCGCGTTCATGCCTCCGGCGTGCTGGTGCTGGTGGGTGACAGCATCCACAACGCACTCGACGGGGTGCTTATCGCGTCCGCCTTTCTCACCAGCATGTCGCTGGGTGTGGTAACTACCTTGGCGGTCGCGGCCCACGAGATCCCGCACCGCGTCGGGGACTTCGCCATCCTGGTGCACGCGGGCCTCTCGCGTCCCCGGGCGCTGTTTTTGAACCTGGCGACGGGGCTCGCCTCGGTGATCGGCGCCATTGCGGCGTACTACGGCCTGCGGGGCGCAATGGGCGCGCTGCCCTATGCGCTGGCCTTCGCGGCCGCCGGCTTCCTTTACATCGCGGTGGCGGGACTCATACCCGGACTGCACCGGCGCGCCGACGCGCGCACCAGCGCCATCCAGGTGATCCTGATCAGCGCAGGGATCGCGGTGATTGCATTCGCCGAACAGCTGACGCACCAATAAAGCCGCGGTGAGATCAAAATGCTGCGGCTCATCCCGTGGCACTTGTAAAGTTTTATTAAGATTGCGGCGATCCCGGACGATTTAACCTAATTTGCGAAGGGGTTCTCTTAAAGAGCCGCCTGTGGATGGGACTATGAGTCGTGCGAAGAAACGGAACCCACTGAATGTTGCTGCAATGGTTCAATACGAGTGAAGTAACCAACCTTGGCGCCGCGCTAGCAGACGACTTCGTATTGCAAACGGCCCCAGGCTCCACCGCCGCGCGCCATAAAGGAACCAAGCCCGCAAAGCAGGCCAGGGAGTTTCAAAAGGTTCTTAATAAGTTCCTGAAGCGGGTGGACCGCGAAGCGCTTCCTTTGAAACTGAATGCCTTCAGGAAGGCAGAGCTCGCCAACTCCTTCAAATGGAGATTGCTCGAGAAGGGTGTTGAGCCGCAGCTCGTCGATGAGCTGACGCGGGCGTTGGTGATGCGGCTGTCCGCAAAGCCCTCGAGCGACGCGGCTGCGTCGTCCAATCGGGCCGCCGGTCGCGATGCGCGATCGCTGCTCGCAGAGGGTGACAAGCTTTTTTCAGAAGGCGCCTTCGACCAGGCCGTACGTTGCTATCAGGATGTGCTCGGGCTCGAGCCTCGTCACGCCGGCGCCCGCAACAATCTCGGGGCGGCTTTTTCCAAGCTAGGTCAATACAAAGAGGCAGAGGACCAGTTCCGTCGCGCGATCGGATTAAGGGCGGCGTTTGCCGACGCACATTCCAATCTTGGAACCGTGCTTCGATGGACGGGTCGGGCCACCGAATCCGAGATGCCGCTGCGGCGTGCGTTGAAGTTGAAGCCGGCGTCCCTGGACGCCCAGATTAGTCTCGGCACGACCCTGCTCGTCCTGGGTCGTCTGCGTGATGCCTGGGTTCTCTTTGAAAGAGTTTTCAAGGTAGCCCCCCGAAATGTGGACGCGCTGGTCGGCATGGCACAGATCGCGGCGTCCGAGGGCCGCCTCACCGAGGCGGAGACCCTGTGCAGGCGCGCCCTGGAGGTCAACCCTAAGACGCCCAGCGCCTGCTCGGCCCTGGTGCGGCTGCGCAGGATGACCCCTGCGGATCGCGGTTGGCTCAAGGACGCGGAGGAGATCGCAGCCAGCGCGTTGGCGCCGCTCGAGGAGGCCGATATTCGCTATGCGATAGGGAAGTACTACGACGATATCGGGGATTTCCCACGGGCATTTCGCAGCTACCAGCGCGGTAACGAGCTGCAGAAGATGGCTGCGGATCCCTATGACCGGGATGCACACACTCACCTGGTAGACGACCTGATCCGTGTCTGCACGCGTGAGGCGCTCAATACTCGCGCTGGCGCTTCGGACTCCGAGCGGCCAGTCTTTGTAGTCGGCATGATGCGTTCGGGTACTTCGCTTGTCGAACAGATCATCGCCTCGCACCCGGCTGCGAAAGGAGCTGGGGAGCTGCAGTTTTGGCATGATGCCGTTCGCAAACACGAGGCCACCGTCCGGCACCAGCTACCCGGCGAACCGCTGCGGACGAACCTGGCGGCGGCGTACCTGCGCGATCTGGCGAGTCACTCCGCCGATGCGCCGCGAGTTGTCGACAAGGCAACAGTGAATTCCGACTATCTGGGTGTGATTCACTCCGTGTTCCCGAACGCCCGCATGATCTATCTGCGGCGTGATCCCATCGACTCGTGTCTGTCGTGCTATTTCCAGCCGTTGTCACCGGCGCTGAACTTCACCATGGATTTGTCGGACCTGGCCCACTACTACCGCGAGCATCAGCGGCTGATGGCGCATTGGCGCAGCGTGCTGCCGTCGGAAACGCTGCTTGACGTGCCGTACGCAGCGCTGGTCGCCGACCAGGAAACCTGGAGCCGCAAGATCGTGAATTTTCTCGGGCTGGAGTGGGATGAGCGCTGTCTGGATTTCCACCGCACCGACCGCACAGTGTCGACCGCAAGCTACTGGCAGGTGCGCCAGAAGATCTATAAGAGTTCCATCGGGCGCTGGCGCAACTACCAGAAATTCATCGGTCCATTGTTGGCCCTCAGCGACGCGGACTAGGCGCGCGAATCCCGCCAGACGCGCGCAACGCCGTGGGCTTGCGCTATCTTAGGCGCCAGGCTCACCCCGCCCAGTGGGGTAGGGAAGCGCCGCAGCCCCTTGAATGGACTGCGCTTTGTCCCCACAAACCGACCATCCGAAGTTTGAGGCGGAACGCCCATGCGCATGGACAAACTCACCAGCCGGTTGCAGCAGGCGCTCGCCGATGCCCAGTCGCTCGCGCTTGGGCGCGATCACCAGGTCATGGAGCCCTCGCACGTCATGCTGGCCCTGATTGACGCCTCCGGGGGGTCGGTGCGGCCGCTGCTGATGAAGGCTGGCGCCGACGTCAACAAGCTACGGGCGGGGTTGCTGGCGCTGCTCGACGGGCTGCCGAAAGTGGAGGGCGCGCCCGGCGAGGTCCACATCTCCAACGACCTGAACCGCGTGCTCAACGTCACCGACAAACTCGCGCAGCAGCGCGGCGACCAGTTCATCGCCAGCGAGCTGTTCGTGCTCGCGGCCTTCGATGATCGCGCGCTGGCGCGGCTCTTGAAGGAGTCGGGCCTGGTGCGCGGCGCCCTCGAGAAAGCGATCGAGGAAGTGCGCGGTGGCGAGAAAGTCGCGGACGCCAACGCCGAGGAGGGCCGCCAGGCGCTGGAGAAATACACCATCGATCTCACCGCGCGCGCCGCATCCGGCAAGCTCGATCCGGTCATCGGCCGCGATGATGAGATCCGCCGCACCATCCAGGTGCTGCAGCGGCGCACCAAGAACAACCCGGTGCTGATTGGCGAGCCGGGCGTCGGCAAGACCGCGATCGTCGAAGGCCTCGCGCAGCGCATTATCAACGGCGAGGTGCCGGAGGGCCTGAAGAGCAAGCGCATCCTCGCGCTCGACATGGGCGCCCTGATCGCTGGAGCTAAGTTCCGCGGCGAGTTCGAGGAGCGCCTGAAGGGGGTGCTCAGCGATCTTTCCAAGCAGGAAGGCCAGGTCATCCTCTTCATCGATGAGCTGCACACCATGGTGGGTGCGGGCAAGGCCGAAGGCGCCATGGACGCGGGCAACATGCTCAAACCCGCGCTGGCGCGCGGCGAGTTGCATTGCGTCGGCGCGACCACGCTCGACGAGTACCGCAAGTACCTCGAAAAGGATGCCGCTCTCGAGCGGCGCTTTCAGAAGGTGCTGGTGGAAGAGCCCTCGGTGGAGGATACGATCGCGATCCTGCGTGGGCTCGCGGAGCGCTACGAGGTGCACCACAAGGTCGAGATCACCGACCCCGCCATTGTCGCGGCCGCGACGCTGTCGCACCGCTACATCGCCGACCGGCAACTCCCGGACAAGGCCATCGATCTCATCGATGAGGCCGCGGCGCGCATCCGCATGGAGATCGACTCCAAGCCCGAGGCGCTCGACAAGCTCGAGCGGCGCATCATCCAGCTGAAAATCGAGCAGGAGGCGCTGAAGAAGGAGAAGGACGAGGCCTCGCGCAAGCGCCTGGCGACCCTTGAGGGGACGCTCGGCACGCTGGAAAAGGAATACGCCGACCTCGAGGAGGTCTGGAAGTCGGAAAAAGCGTCCTTACAGGGCACGGCCCAGATCCGCGAGGAACTCGACCGCGCGCGTCTTGAGCTCGAGGCCGCGCGCCGCGCCGGGAACCTCACGCGCATGGCGGAACTGCAGTACGGCAAGATACCGGACGCCGAGAAGCGCCTGGCCGCCGCGGCCGCCGCGGAAGACAAGGCGCCAACCCTGGTGCGCAACAAGGTCACCGAGGAGGAGATCGCCGAGGTCGTCTCCAAGTGGACCGGGATCCCGGTGTCCAAGATGCTGCAGGGAGAGAAGGACAAACTCCTGCACATGGAAAGCGCGCTCGCGAAGCGCGTGGTGGGCCAGGACGAAGCGCTGCGCATCGTCTCCGATGCGGTGCGCCGCACGCGCGCCGGGCTCGCTGATCCGCGCCGTCCCAACGGCTCGTTCCTGTTTCTAGGTCCCACCGGTGTCGGCAAGACGGAGCTGTGCAAGGCGCTCGCAGAGTTCCTCTTTGACACCGAAGAGGCGCTCATCCGCATCGACATGTCGGAGTTCATGGAGAAGCACTCCGTGGCACGCCTGATCGGGGCGCCGCCGGGGTACGTGGGCTACGAAGAAGGCGGTTACCTCACCGAAGCGGTGCGCCGCCGCCCGTACGCGGTCATCCTGCTCGATGAGGTGGAGAAGGCGCACCCGGACGTGTTCAACGTGCTGTTGCAGGTGCTGGACGACGGCCGGCTCACCGACGGCCAGGGGCGCACCGTCGACTTCCGCAACACCGTAATCATCATGACCTCCAACTTAGGCTCGCAGGTCATCCAGGAATACGCCGGCGAAAAGAACTACGCGCGCATGAAAACCGCGGTGATGGAGGTCGTGCAAGCCAACTTCCGGCCGGAGTTCATCAACCGCATCGACGA
>PLEC01000153.1 GCA_003136935.1 Gammaproteobacteria bacterium | reverse complement strand
TGGACCCGAACTGCACTCGATTGAGTCGAGATGCGCAGCCGGGCAGGAAGCAGCCTATGACGGGAAGACATTGGGGGAGGGACCTAGCCCGCAGATCCGGGGTCGTATGCGCTAGGCACCTGCGTGTGCAGGTCACACTTCGGTGCCCCGGAAACTCCAAGGGCTCCGACGCTAAACCGGCAAACCCGCGGCGGCGGACTCCGCGTAACGCGATGCGGGCACGTATGCGGGTATCCCCGTTCTCCGCGAGTCCGAAAACCTCATTGATTCTGCGACTTGGACGCGTCCGTGCAACTCCGGCCGGGGGCGCCAGATCTGGATGCGGCTAAATGGCGGATCGCCGCGCACCCCAGGGATCCCGCCAGGCGCACCAGCGCCTGAGTTCTTTCAATGGCAGTGCTCGTCCTTCTCGTCGACGCACGGGTGCCACGCGTGTTCGTGATAGTAGCGGTGCTGGTCACGATCAAAATAGCCTTCGTGCGGTTCAGCCACGCAACCCGGCACAAGAAACATCAGCCCCAACAACACGATAATGGTCTGGATGAGCGGTCTGAAAGTTGTCATTTGATTCCCCAGCGCACTGATGTGTGACGGCAGGTTAGCGCGCCGAGGAGCCGACGGTCCGTCCGCGCATTGCACCAGTTTCTGTGAGCCAGGGCTGACACGGCGAGCCGTGTAGGAATTTCCTGACATAGAGACCGGGTGCACTCCTGACGCCGCATCGGGTGTATGCCTGTCGAATTCGCCGGGCGACTTGCATATGCTCCAGGCGCGTGTCCAAAGCTCGCTGTCTGAGGAGAGTCCATGTCAGAAGTCGCATCGGTTTCAGGGCTGGCAGATTCGGGCGCGGCTCGTGCCCGCAACGCAGAACTGGGTCGTCAACTGAGTGTCGCGGCGATGGAGGGCGACGATGTGCGCATCACGCGTCTGCTCTCGGAGCTGGTGCGCTGCAAGGGGCTCACCCGCGGGCAGAGAATTGCGCTCCAGCAAAAGGCACTGTTGAGCCTGGTGCAGTCACTGCGTTCGGCGGCGCTCACCGATGGGCTGACGGGACTGTACAACCGGCGCGGCTTCGTGCAGGTCGGGACGCGGGTTCTTGACCTGGCGGCGCGCGACGAACAGCCGGCGCACCTTATCTACTTCGGCATCGACCAACTGACGCGCATCAGTGAGTCACTCGGCCGGACCGTGGGCGACATTCTGGTGCGACAGACCGGCAACCTGCTGCGGGATCTGTTCCCGAGCTATGGCGTCTACGAAGTACTCGGTCGATTGGGGCGCGACGAGTTTGCGGCGCTGACTACCAGCGACCAACACGCCTCACGCCAGGCGATCATGCTGCGCGTCCGCCGGCCAACCAGAAGCAGCGATATGCAGGCGCTGAACCTTAGCGTCGGTGTCGCGCACTTCAATCCTCAGCGTCCGGCGGGCATCGACGAACTGCTCGACAGTGCGCGACGCGCCATGAACGAACCGATCAGTCACGTGGCGTTGTCCGGCTCGGCCTGCGCCGTGTGACGCGCCCTGCAAGCCATTCGCGAGGCGACGCCAGTGTCGTTAGATCGTGCGCAGGAGAGCGGCTACTACTGCCAGATTGGATGGCAGCGCCGTCAGGGACGACGGCGCGCTCATGGAATTTCCCGCGCGACCCCGGTTGCGGTGTGTAGCTGAGGTCCTACACGAGCCCGGCGTGCTACCTGACCGACACGCTCGCCACCAGGGGCGATGCTCACGGTTGGCAAACAGCGTTACGAGGGCGTCATGCTTCACTATGCGGTTGTGTTCTTTGTCATCGCGATCATCGCCGCCGTACTGGGGTTTAGCGGCCTAGCGGCCGGTGCGGCCGGCATCGCAAAAATACTTTTTGTAGTGTTCCTGATCGGGGCGGCAATCACGCTCATTCTCGGTCGGGCACGCAGTTAGGAGATCGTGATGAAACGCGCAATTGGATTCCTGTTCGGTGCCGCACTGCTGCTGGGAAGCGCCGCGGGTTGGGCCGGTTCTTACAGCGATACGGAAGCGCTCTTTAGGAATGCCGGTGAAAGCGGCTCGTTCTTTCAGAGCAGCTACGGTTATGCAGTATTTCCGACCATCGGCAAGGGTGGCCTTGTTGTCGGCGGCGCGCACGGCAGCGGTCACGTGTATGTGCACGGCAAATACGTGGGCAACACCTCGATGAATCAGGTGAGCATCGGCTTTCAGGCCGGTGGCCAGGCCTACAGCCAGATCATCTTCTTTGAAGACAAGGGGGCGTTTGACCAATTTACCAACGGCAACTTCGAATTCGGCGCAGATGTGAACGCCGTTGCCATCACGGCTGCCGCGGGAGGCAGCGTTGGCACTACCGGGGCGAGCGCGGAGGCGAGCGGCGGGAAGAAGGATGCCAGGACCGCGGGCAAGTACTACAAAGGCGTCGCGGTATTCACGATCGTGAAAGGTGGCGCGATGTATCAGGCCACGGTCGCGGGCCAGAAGTTCAGCTACAAGCCCAGAGCCTCATAGCCGACCACACACCGCCCCCGTGCTGCTCCTGACCTAAGGGAGCAGCCGGGGGCACTGCGTGTTGTTAGGCCATCGGGTCGGGGGCCAGGCAGCACGCGTCGCGGGGTAGAATGTTCAGATGAAGCCCCGCGACATTTTTCTGGTTCTGATTGCAATCGGTGCTGCACGCCTGTGCATCGCCGGCGGCGCCATGCATCCCGAGCACGGCGCGCACGGGATGGTAGTGAGCATTGACGAACTGGCCTCCCAGGCCGGTGTCGAGATGATGAAGGCCGGGGGCAACGCCGTGGACGCCGCGGTGGCCACTGGATTTGCGCTGGCCGTGGTGCAACCTGCCGCCGGCAACATTGGTGGCGGCGGCTTCATGCTGGTACGCATGCATGATGGCGCGGCTCACTTTGTCGATTTCCGCGAGAAGGCACCCGCCAGCGCCACCCCCGGCATGTACGAGGACGCTCAGGGCAAGGTCGTCCCGAGTCTCAGCGTGATCGGCTACAAGGCTACGGGTGTGCCAGGCTCGGTCAAGGGGTTGGTTTACGCGGAGCAGCACTTCGGCAGGCTCGGGCTTGCGCGCGTGATGCAGCCGGCCATCCGCCTCGCGCGCGCCGGTTATGCGCTGAGCTGGGGTGATGCGCGTGAGATGACTGACGATGCGGGTCTCGCGCAGTACCCCGACTCGAGGCGCATCTTCCAGAACGACGGCAAGGGGTGGCAACAGGGCGATATTTTCAAGCAGCCGCAACTCGCCCGCACGCTGGAGCGCATTGCCGCTGACCCCGATGATTTCTATCACGGACAACTCGCGCGTGAGCTTGCGGCGTTCATACAGCGCGGCGGCGGCATGGTCACACTCCAGGACCTGGCGAGCTACGAGGTGAAGGATCGCGTGCCGATTCACGGCACCTATCGGGGGCTGGAGATCATCAGTGCGCCGCCACCGTCGTCGGGTGGCATTGCGCTGATTGAAGCACTGAATATTCTCGAAGGATTCGATCTCACCAAGGCGGGCGCGGATTCGGCGCTGTCCGTGCACCTCGTGAGCGAAGCCTATCGCCGCGCGTTTTACGACCGCGCTGAGTTTCTGGGAGACCCGGATTTCAGCAACGCTCCGGTCGCGCGCCTCCTGGACAAACCCTATGCGGTGGCCTGGCGCGCCTCGGTGGATCTTCACCACGCGACCGGCAGCCTGGCGCTCGAGCGCCCGGCAACTTCCCCGCAACTCGACCGCTACGCGGCACAGCACCCAATTCGCCGGGCTGGCCGGGAAACGCTGCAGACCACCCATTACTCGGTGGTCGATGCGGACGGCAACGCGGTCGCCGTGACCACCACGCTGAACGACGGGTTCGGTTCGAAGGTTACGGTGGGGCCGCTCGGATTTCTGCTGAACGACGAGATGGATGACTTC
>PLEC01000070.1 GCA_003136935.1 Gammaproteobacteria bacterium | reverse complement strand
TCCAGGTGCAGGTATTCGCCGTAGGAGAGCGAGGACCCCAGATCCCAGTGCACCGCCTCATCAGCGAGTTCCACGCGCTCGGATTTGTCGTATTCACGGGTGCTCATGAGCGTGATGTTACACGCTTAGGGCGTGTTAACACTGCGGAACCAACCGGATGGTCACGGAAGCAGCCGACAAAAGCCCGTGCGCCCAGCGTTGCCATGAAGTGCTCGGCTGCTGAGGCGATTGCAGCGGGTGTGCATCGAGCCACGCCTTTTGCCGGCCGTAACACAGCTGATGTCCGGCGAAATCGCCGCAGGCGATTTCGCCCCATGAACCAAGGGCAGACGTCGGCACGCTAAACCGGTTAGCATCGCCGTGCTTGAGCACCCCCATCCTCGAAGTCCGCGATCTCGTCAAACAGTACCCCGCCACGACCGCCGTGGCGGGCGTGTCGTTCAGTGTTCCGCCGGGCATGTGCTTCGGGCTTCTGGGTCCCAACGGCGCCGGCAAGACCACCACCATCGAGATCATGGAGGGGATCCTGCCGGCGACCTCGGGGGAGGTTCGCTACCGGGGTGAGGCCCAGGGTCCGCGCTTCCGGGAAGAGGCCGGGATTCTCTTTCAGAAGACCGCACTGCAGGACTTTCTCACGGTGCGCCAGAGCATCGCGCTGTTCCGCGGCCTGTATAGCTCGGGCCTTTCGGTCGATGAGGTGCTTAAAGTCTGCGCCCTGGAGGCACTCGCCGGGCGCGACAGCCGCAAGCTCTCCGGCGGCCAGCAGCAGCGGCTGCTACTGGCGATCGCACTCGTCAATGATCCTGCGGTGTTGTTTCTGGATGAACCCACGACCGGCCTTGACCCGCAGGCGCGACGCAACTTCTGGGAGCTGGTGCAGTCCATCAAGGCCCGCCACAAGACCATCATTCTCACCACTCACTACATGGAGGAAGCCGAACTGCTGTGCGATGAGGTGGCGATCATGGATCGCGGCCGCATCGTCGCCCAGGGTCCGCCACAGCGCCTGCTGCGCGAGCACTTCGCGGAAGTCTTACTGGAATTGCCGCGGCAGGATTTCCCGCAAGCCGCGCGCGCGCTGCCGTTGAAAGTCCTCGAGGCAAGCGATCGCATCGAGATCACGACCCAGGATCTCGAGGGCACGCTGCGCACGCTGCTGGCGGCGCACGTGCCACTCACTAACCTGCGCATCCGGCCGGCGAATCTTGAGGACCTGTTTCTGGCACTCACCGGCAAGGAACTGCGACCGTGATCCGCCGCCTGCTGTCGGTCTGGCACGCGCGCAATCTGGAGTTCCTGCGCGATCGCGGTACGCTGCTGTTCACACTATTCTTACCCATCGCGCTGGTGGTCGGTATGGGGTTCGTGTTCGGCGGGCCGCCGCGGCCGCTGTTCAAGGTCGGTGTGCTCGCGGAGCGTATCGACAAAGGATCGCATCCTTTCCTGCGTGAGCAATACATGGAGTTCGTGGCCACGCCTGATGAAACCGCGGCGCTACGCAAGCTCACGCACCAGACGCTTGATCTTGTGGTCGACCTGCGCTCCCCCGCGCGCTACTGGGTCAATACCGATTCGCCCAAGGGTTATATCGTCGAGAAGCTGCTGCTCGCGGCGGCCCCCGACGCACAGCGACAGCCCGTTACCGGGGTTGCGGTCCGCTTCGTCGACTGGCTGTTCCCGGGCATCCTCGGCATGAATCTCATGTTCAGCTGTCTCTTTGGCGTCGGCTACGTGGTGGTGCGCTATCGCAAGAGCGGCTTCCTTAAACGCCTGCACGCGACGCCCCTGAGCGCCTTCGAGTTCCTGGGTGCCCAGGTGCTGTCACGGCTGGCGATCATTCTCACCGTGACGACCATCCTGTACGTTGGCATCGGCACCATCATCGGCTTTCATTCCGCAGGCAACGTTGCGCTCCTCGCGCTGCTGCTGGTCATGGGTGCGCTGTCACTGATCGCGCTGGGGCTCACGGTCGCGGCGCGCTTTTCCAGCGAGGAACTAGTCGGCGGCGTGCTCAACGTGCTCACCTGGCCCATGATGCTGCTCTCGGGCGTATGGTTCTCCCTCGAGGACTCCCCGCGCTGGGTGCAGTGGGTGGCGCACGTGTTTCCGCTCACCCAGGTGCTGGATGCCGCGCGGGCGGTAATGCTGGACGGGGCGGGACTTGCGCAGATCGCGCCGCAGCTCCTGTACCTCGCTGCGACTACACTGGCGTTTCTTGCGTTCGGCGCCTGGTCGTTCCGCTGGCGCATCGACTGAGGCCATAACTGGAAGTGATGGTGCGTTTCTTCAGCGACAACACCGCCAGCGCGTGCCCCGAGATCCTGGCCGCGCTCGCCGCCGCCAACCACGGGCTCGCGCGGGCCTACGGGGACGACGAATGGACCGCGCGCCTGGACGAGGCCTTCAGCAGCTTCTTCGGCACGCGCGTGCGTGCCTTCGCGGTCGCCACCGGAACGGCGGCGAACTCGCTGAGCCTCGCGACCTTGAGTCCGCCGTATGGCGCGATATTCGCGCACACCGAGGCCCACATCGCCGCCGATGAGTGCGGCGCACCCGGGTTTTTCACCGGTGGCGCCCAGCTGGCGCTGCTTGCAGGCGCGCACGGCCGGCTGCGGCCCGATGCCGTGGCGACCGCCCTCGCCGCCCACCCACGGCACGTGCACTCGGTGCAGCCGGCAGCGTTGTCTCTCACCCAGGCCACCGAACTCGGCACGGTCTATCGGATCCCGGAGCTGACTTCGTTGTGCGAGTCAGCACACCGCAACGGGCTGAAGGTGCACATGGACGGCGCGCGCTTCGCCAACGCGGTCGCCTTTCTCAACTGCCATCCCGGGGATCTCACCTGGCGGGCAGGCGTCGACGTGCTGTCCTTTGGAGCCACCAAAAACGGCGCGCTGGCCGCCGAGGCGGTGGTGTTCTTCGACTTGAGCCTGGTGCGGGATTTTGAGCTGCGGCGCAAACGCGCGGGCCACCTGCTGTCCAAGTCCCGTTACGTGTCAGCGCAGCTGCTCGCGTACATCGAAACCGATCTCTGGAAGCGCAACGCGCAGCGCACCAACACTCTGGCGCAGCGCGTCGGGCTTGCCGCNNCGGATGTGGCGGCGCTGTGCGAGGCGCTCAGCGGCCTGTGAAACATCCGTCAGGCGCCGGTTAATGTTTCCCCCAATCCGGGTAGGGCGTAATAAATATCGATGAAATACGCCAGCCCGCCGCAGTCTTGACGAGAACGCCGCCCCACCTGACCGGCCCTGTGGACGGCTGCTCGCCCGGATCGGCAGAGGTTAGCAATAGCGGCGTTATCAGCACAGCAACGCCAGGAGCAACGCTGCTTATTCGCAGTTCTTGTAATTGCGGATCCAGATGCCAGCTGCCTTTCCACACCATCTTCCACTCAGCCATTGCCTGTGCGAAACCCCAAATCGATTTACCGCCACCTTGAGCCCAGACAAAATCCGGGGAATTTACCAGGACGTCAGAAACGATCGACGGATCGCGAGCATTTTGTCCCGAGATAAACCGTGCATAGGCGGCCTTGACCTCCGCTTGCATAGCACTGTCCGATGAGACGCCAGAATCAGCGCTCCATGAAGTCGAAGCCAGCATGGTGAGGATGCAAAACCAGCCTGCGGAATTTAAATTTCGGTCAATCATGGACACCTCCCGACGAGATCGCGACACGCCATAATTATCCGCTTTGCGGCGGCGCCGCCCCCTTTCACTGCTCGCGCAGGCTGGTGGTTATCGGGAGCCGCGCGGCACGTATCGCGGGCAGCAGGCCGCCGACCATGCCAATCACGACCGCTATGACTAACCCGCGCACCACGAGCTCGGGAGTCACCTTAAAGTTGAAAACCACCTGGGTGAAGTTCTGCCCCAGGGTCGCCACCGAGAGATTGTTGAACAACACGTAAGCAATCAGCGCCCCGAGTATTCCCCCGGTCAGCGCCAGCAATAGCGCCTCGATCATCACCGAGATCACCACCGACCCGCCGCCAAAGCCAATGGCACGCAGGGTGGCAATCTCCTTGCCCCGCGCCGCGACTGCCGCGTACATGCTGTTGAGCGCCGCGAACACGGCTCCCAGCGCCATGATAATCGTGACCACGCCCGCCAGGAACCCGATCGTCTGCCGGAACTGTTTCGTCTGGCCGTTGAAGTAATCCGTCTCGCGGATCACGTCCACGGTCAGCCGCGGGTCTGCGGCAAGAGCACTCTTGAGCTTTCCGAATCCATCCGGACCATCCAGTGCGGCGAGCACCGAGCTGGAACCCAGGCGACCGAACGTGGTGCGCGCCACATTGATATCGGTCCACAGTTCGCTGTCGTGCGAGTCGCCGGATTCGAACTCACCAACCACCGTCCAGTTCGAGCCGCGCATCCGCACGGTCTTGCCGATCTCGGTGCCCTGGAACTGGCGCAGGACGCCGCGGCCGACAATCAGCTCCCGTAAGCCCGGCGTAAAGTTGCGACCCGCGACAATCTTCAACTGCGGGCGCAGGGGAAAAGCGCTGGGCTCAACGCCGCGCACGGTAATGTTCGCGCCGTTCTTGACGTCGTCCTTGCGGATCAGCTCAGCGATGATCATCAACTCCGCAGAGGCCAGCGGCTTGCCATCCGCGCCGCTACGAATGCCAGGCCCCTGCTCGATGAGGTCAGTTTGGTCGCGTAGCAGCGCGGAGTTGAGTTCGGCATCCGAGCCGCCCCGCATGACGATCACCACGTCGCTGCGCCCGGTGGCTTTCAGAGTACTTTCAAAGCCCGTGGCCATCGCCAGCAACGCGGTAAACACTGCCACTACGCCCGCAAGGCCGATGACGATGACGAGTGATGGCGCCCAGCGTTCCGGGATGCTCTTGAGGCTGACGCGGGTGATGCCGAGAGCCTGGCTCAACAAGATGCGTTCTCCTTAACCTAAGCCGCCTGTTAGCGCCCGGCCAGGGCGTCGACAATTTTCAGTCGTCGCGCGCGCAGTGCCGGCAGCAGGCCAACGGCGAGACTCATTAGCACGATGGCCGCGACGCCGATCATCCAGACCGAGGCGTCGAGCTCGAGCTGAAATTGTCCGCCCGTGCCCTTCTCCACCATCGCGCCTCCCATGGTGGCGAGGCACAGCCCGACCAGGCCCCCGAACAGGCACAGCGCCAGGGCCTCCGCGAGCACGAATCCGAGCACGCTGCCGTCACTGAACCCCAGGGTCTTCAGCACCGCAAGCTCCGGTATCCGCTCGCGCACGCTTTGTGCCATGGTGTTACCGACCACTAACAGCAAGGTGAAGAACACCGCGAACAGGATCCAGCGCACGATCAGACCGATATCGCCGATTTGTTTGATGAACCCCAGATTGAAGTCCTTTTCGGTCTGGGTCTTGGTCTCGTCCGGAGAATTCTCGAACATCGCATCGACGGTCTTGCTGACTGCTTCAGCCTGCTTGCCATCGGTCAGCTTGAGTATGAAGAAATTCGTACGCCCCTTGATGCCGAACTGGTTGGCCTCGTCGAAATAGTCGCGGTTGATGAAGACCACATTGGTCTGCTTCTTCCACGACTCGTCCTTGCCATCGAAAATCCCGACCAGCTCAAAGGCCCAGGCCTTGGTGCCGTTCTTCTGCGGATAGATGTTGGAAGAGATCGGAATCTTCTGTCCGATCTTCCAGCCGTACTGGTCGGCGACCATCTTGCCCGCGATCATGGCAGTGCGGGTGCTGGCGAATGCCTGCCACTGCGCATCCGGCATCACGTATTCCGGATAGACATCCCGATAGCGCAGCGGGTCGATCGCAAACACGAACAATGGCGTGTTTTCCTGCCATACGCCGCCGAACCATTGCGAGAACGCGACCCGCGCCACCCCCGGAACGGCCTCAAGCTTGGGCACCATGCTGATCGGCAGCGGCTGGGTGAATGACACCCGCGCCTGCACCATGAGGCGTGTTGCACCGACGAAGTCGGCACCGGCATTGAAGATGTGATTCACCGACTGCAAGAGGCCGAACAGCAAAAACGCCATGATCACCGACAGCAGGGTCAGGATCGTCCGTGTGCGCTTGCGGAACAGGTTGGCGATGACAAAACCAGTCTTGGTCATGCCGGTCGCCGGTCAGGCGCACTAAGGTGCAGGCGGCAAAAGCCGCGCCTTTTGCCGCCGGAAATCGCAGTGATTTCCGGCGAAAGCGCCGCAGGCGACTTTCGCCCAGTCATACTAGGCCGCCTGCTCGAGCAGCTGGCCCTTTTCCAAGTGCAGCGTACGCTGGGCGAATCCGGCAGCCTTCGGATCATGGGTCACCACCACGATCGTCTTGCCGTGCTCGCGGTTCAGCACCTGCAGGAGGCCGAGGATCTCGTCAGCCGTCTTGCGATCAAGATCCCCCGTGGGTTCGTCGCACACCAGCAGCTGCGGGTCGGAAACCAGCGCGCGCGCGATGGCGACGCGTTGTTCCTGGCCACCGGATAATTCTTTCGGCTTGTGCTTGGCGCGATCGGAAAGGCCGACGACCTCGAGGGCGACGGCGACATTCTTCTTGCGCTGCGCGGCGGAGAGCTTCGTCAGGAGCAGCGGCAGCTCGACGTTGCTCTCGGCGCTCAGCACCGGCATGAGGTTGTAGAACTGGAACACGAACCCGACGTTGTGGGCGCGCCAGTTGGCGAGCGCGCCGCTGCCAAGCTGATCAATGCGGCTGCCGCCAACCACAACCTCCCCGGAGGTTGGCTGATCGAGCCCGCCGATAAGATTCAACAGCGTGGTCTTGCCGGAGCCGGATGGCCCCATGAGTGCGACGAAGTCGCCCTTGGGTATGTCCAGTGTGAGTCCGTGCAGGACTTCGACCTTCTGCTTACCGCGCTCGTAGACCTTGGTGACGTTGCGGACCTGTACCATGGACTCGGACATAGTTGCCTCGATCTCAAATCAGATGGGTTAACAGAACCTGCCTCGTCGGCCGGCGCTCACGATTTGGCCTCTTTCGCGGCCGCATCGTCCTTAAGGCCGGCGGGCGCATCGATGATCACCGCCTCTCCGGGACTCACGCCGCTGAGCACCTGGCGGGAGTCGCCGCTCGTGCCGCCGAGCGTCACGACGCGACGCTGCGCCTTGTGGTCCTTGAGCACGAACACGACGTTATCGCCGCCGTCCTTACGCAGCGCCGCGACCGGCACCAGCACCCCGTGGGGCTGCTGCTGGTCCTGAGCGGCCGGTTTGTTTTCCTCGAGGAACGATACGCGCACGCCCATGTCCGGCACGATGCGGGTGTCCTTGAGGTCCAGTCCAATGCGCACTTTCACGGTTGCCTTGGCACGATCGGCGGTCGGAATGATCGCGATGACATGCGAAGGAATCTGCCAGTCCGGATAGGCGTTCAGTACTGATTCCACCGGCTGCCCGGGTTGCACGCGGTTGATGTACGCCTCGTTGACGTCGACCTCGATTTCCAGCGAATCCATGTCGACCAGGGTGCCGACACCGGTGCGCGTGAAGCCTCCGCCCGCCGACAGCGGCGAGATGATCTCGCCGACCTGGGCGGCTTTGGCGATCACGACTCCCGCGAACGGCGCCCGCACGGTGCAGTAACCAAGCTGCACCTGCGCCGAGCGCACGTTGGCTTCGGCCAGCTCGATCAGCTTGCGCTGCGACTGCACGCCGGCGGCCCCGGTTTCCACCTGGGTGCGCGCCTGCTCCACCGCCTGCTGTGAGACCAGATGGCGCGTGACGAGATCCTCGTCGCGCTTTACATCGCGCGTGCTCTGCGCCAGCTGGGCCTGATCCTGTACCAGGACTGCCTGTGCGGAATGCCACTGCGCCTGCGCCTGCTCGAGCGCCGCCTTCTGCGCAGTGTCATCCAGGCGCGCCAGCACCTGTCCCTGCTTGACGCGATCACCTTCCTCGATCAGGAGCTCCGTGACCGTACCGGTAATCTGCGCCGATACCGTGGCTTCGCGTCGCGCGGTAACGTAGCCGGTGGCATCGAGCACGGAGGCGTTCGCGCCGCCCGCCGCGATGGGCTGAGCCATCACCGTGTGCACCGGCAGCGCCGCATGGTCCGACATGCCAAACCAGATACCGGCAACAATGAGTGCGGCAAGGACCACGACGCCGCCGAGAATCCACCGCCGAGGCCCCACAGCGCGCGCTGCTTCACCCTCGGTGCGGTCGATGCGCAGCTGCCCCAACAGCGCGTTTTTATTGCTCTCCGACGACATCCGGTTCACATCCCCAGGAAAAGGCGCGCAACAATATCACCCGCCGCAAATTGCTTCACGCCCCTGCAGATCTACAGGCCGGAACGCCCCCCGCGCCTATATCAGACGCCATGACCGGTATATGACAGATGTCAGGAACGGAACCGGACGGCTATTCGCGTAGTTCAGCCGGAGGTGATCTTCCCCATCAGCCGCCGCGCCTGGGCGAACTCCGGGGCGCCCAGGAGCGCCTGCTCGAGGACGTCACGGGCGGCGACCGGATCGCTATGATCCAGCAGGTCGCGCGCCAGAAACACACTCGCCTCCGCCGCACCCCAGCCGGGCACGCGCTGGGTTTCGCGCCGCTCCGCCTCGAACGCCGCCACGGCCTGCCGCAACTTCACGAGGGCGCGCTCCTTGTTGCCGCCCGAGGGCGGCGGCAGCTGGTAGTCGCTCACCGCGTCGATGAGAAGCACGCGCGGGTTACCCGGTGCAAGCTGCAGCGCCCGGCTGATGTCCTTGTGGGCACGGTGGGCAGCGAGGGTCGCGACCTCGCCGCTCACGAGCGGCGCCAGCCGGCAGGCCGCTCGCAGCGCGAACCCTTCGGCGAAGTCCTCTCCTGCGGCAAGGGCAGCATCCAGATGCGTCATACACTGAGCGGCGAACTGCCCCGCCTTGCCGGCCCCGGGTGCCGTGACACCCTGGGCTGCGAGCAGCGCCTGCCGAAAGTAGAGGAACCCAAGGTAGTAGTCGTGCAGAGGCGCATGCTCATCCGCGCCGGCGACGGTCGCTTCGAGCGCCGTCAACGCGCGCGCATCCTCGGTGTAGTAGTCGTACTGGATGCGGCTCTCGATATCGCGCCAGCCGCTGTCGTCCGCGTGCGCAGCGAATGCGCAGGCTATAAGCGCGCCAGTAACGGCCGGCGCGCCGGCGCGCGTGGATCGCGTATTCAGCGCGCGACCTTCAGTAGAATATCTCGCGAGCATGTCCGACCATAGTACAGGCCCAGCGACCACCACCGCCACGGCAGGCCACGCCGCCGCGCAGCCGGCACGCGCGCCGCTCATCGACATCGGCATCAACCTCGCTCATGAGAGCTACGACGAGGATCGCGATGCGGTGATCGCGCGCGCCGGCGCGGTTGGCGTGACCCAGATGCTGGTCACCGGTTCCGCACTCGCGAGCACGCGAGGTGCCATTGCGCTGGCGCGCACGCGGCCGCGGCTGTTGTTCGCGACCGCGGGGGTCCACCCGCACCACGCGACGGAACTCACCCCGGAACGCCACAGCGAGTTGCTGGAGCTTGCGCGGCAGCCCGAGGTGGTCGCCGTGGGCGAATGCGGTCTCGACTATTTCAGAAATTTTTCACCGCCGGCACAGCAGCAGCGTGCCTTCCACGCGCAGCTGCAACTCGCGGCACAGATCGGGAAGCCCGTGTTCCTGCATCAGCGCGACGCGCACGCGGACTTCCTCGCCATCCTGCGCGAGCACGCTTCACAGTGGCGCGGGGTGGCGCATTGCTTTACCGGCTCCGCAGAAGAGCTGAGCGCCTACCTGGAACTGGGGCTCGCGATCGGCATCACCGGCTGGATCTGCGATGAGCGGCGCGGCGCGCACCTCGCGGCGCTCATGCCACGGATTCCCGCGCAGCGGCTGCTGCTGGAAACCGATGGCCCTTACCTTCTGCCGCGCGACCTGAAGCCAAAACCTGCAGCCCGCCGCAACGAGCCGGCGTATCTTCCGCACATCGCCGCGGCCGTAGCACGCGCCCGGGGTGAGTCGATGCCGGTGCTCGCGGCGGCCAGTACCGCAGCCACGCGTGCGTTGTTTCAACTGCCGGAGGCCTGAGCGAAAGCCGCCGGAACATGCTCATCAGGCCGCTTATCGAATGTACCTCTTAAAAGCTCTTCAATTCATTGTTATTTCGAAATATAAGGCCTGAATATGGACCTTCAGCAGCTCACCGCCTCGATCGTTAGCACCTGGGACGACTCGATTGTCGAGCGCCTCACCGCCTACGTGCGCATTCCGAACAAGTCCCCGATGTTCGACCCGCAATGGGAAGCCAACGGGCACATGGAGAAGGCCGTGCAGCTCATGGCCGACTGGTGCCGCGCGCAGCCCTTGCCCGGCGCGCGCACAGACATCCGCCGCTTGCCCGGCAGGACGCCGCTCCTCCTCGTAGAGGTGCCAGGGGAGCTACCTGGCTGCGTGCTGCTGTATGGCCACCTGGACAAGCAGCCGGAGTTCACCGGCTGGCTGCCCGGTCTGGGACCCTGGGAGCCGGTTATCCGCGAGGGCAAGCTCTACGGCCGGGGCGCGGCCGACGATGGCTACGCGGTATTCAGCTCCCTCACGGCGATCGCGGCCCTGAAGGCACAGAAGGTGCCCCTGCCGCGCTGCGTGGTCCTGATCGAGGCGTGCGAGGAAAGCGGCAGTTTCGATCTGCCGGCGCATCTGGCAGCGCTCGGCGATGCCATGGGCGAGCCCTCCCTCGTGGTATGCCTGGATGCCGAATGCGGCAACTACGAGCAGGTGTGGTGCACGACGTCGCTGCGCGGCAACCTCGTCGGCACGCTGCGCGTGCGGGTGCTCACCGAGGGCGTGCACTCGGGGATGGCGACCGGCATTGCGCCCAGCCCCTTTCGTATTCTCGAACAACTGCTCACGCGCCTGGAAAATCCGGTCACCGGCGATCTGCTGCTCGATGAGTTGCACGTGACACTGCCGGCGGACCGGCGTGCGCAGGCGGGCGCCGCGGCGCAGGTGTTAGGGGCATCGGTTGCCGGCAAGCTCCCCTGGGCCAAGGGAGTGCAGCCCATTTCCAATGATCCGACCGAGCTCATCATCAACAACAGCTGGCGGGGCACACTCGCCGTGACCGGCGCGGAGGGCCTGCCCGCGCTCGGTTCGGCGGGTAATGTGCTCCTGCCGGAACTGGCGGTGAAGCTGTCACTGCGGCTGCCGCCGACCTGCGACGCGGCGCGCGCCACCCAGGCGGTGCGCGAGGCGCTGCTGCGCGATCCGCCCTACGGCGCACAGGTGAGCTTTGATCCGGGATCCGCCACTGGCGGCTGGAATGCGCCGGCATTTGCGCCGTGGCTGGAAGAGTCGATCGCGCGCGCCTCACGCGCGGTCTATGGCAAGGATGCGGTGCACATCGGCTGCGGCGGCACGATTCCGTTCATGGGCATGCTCGGTACACGCTTCCCCAGGACCCAGTTTTTTATCACCGGGGTGCTGGGACCGCACGCCAACGCGCACGGCCCGAACGAGTTCCTGCACATCGACTACGCGAAGAAGCTCACGGCCTGCGTGTCGCTGGTGCTGGCCGATCACGCGCGGACAGTGCCCCAGGGGTGATCGCGCAGCCTCCGCCAGAGGGCGCGCTAGCGCATGTCGACCATGTAGCTGGGCTTCACGGCTGACTTGAGCCGCCCCCAGTGCTCCCCAAAACGCTGCGCCGCCCCGACCGCGGACTCCTGCTCGGTCGCGGGAAATTCACTGCGCAATGCATCGAGCATCAGCGTCCACTTGGGCAGGCCCTTGGGAAATTGGCCGCGACGTGTAAATACAATGCGGCCCTCCACCGGCGCATCTCCCGCCACCGCCTTGACGGCGGCGATGCGGTCGTAGAGCGTGCTTTGCGGGTTGGTGAAGGTGAAGCGGTGCGCACCGTCCATCACGGTCCACTCGGCCATCTGGTCGCCGCCGAAGATGTTGCCCCGGATGTCCCGCAGATCGATGACCACGACGCCCTGCGCGGTGAGCAGCAGGAAGTCGATGTGGAAGCCCCCGCCCATGCCATCCGGCACCAGGCAGTTGGCAATGTGGTCGGCCGAACCGGCGGTGATCGCCGTGCGCAGCGCTTTGCGCGCGCGGTAACGGCGGTACCAGCGCCATCCAAACGAGACGCCGAAGCCCAGCACGGCCGCGCCCGCGATCAGCATCCATGCGGTCGGCGATAATTTGGCGAGCTCGTCCAAGTCTTCCCTCCCTCTACAAAGCGGCGCGCAGCGCGCCTAAGTCTGCCTCGATTTCAACACACGATGCGGCTCGTGCGAAGAGTCCCGCGAGGGATTGTGGCACCGATACGGCGCGCCCGATGAGCGGCTCGACAATCTCCGGGAATTTCGCCGGGTGAGCGGTAGACACGATCACCCAGCGCTGGGCGGCCTGCAGCGTGGCCGGCAAGCGCGCGTAGACTTCAGCAGCGGTTGCTGTGTGCGGGCACCAGATCTGGCCGCGGCTCTGGTAGTCCGCGCGGATGCGCGCACTGATCTCCTCGTCGCTCACACTGTAGGCGCTCACGGCCGAACGCAGCTCATCCAGGTGCGGATACAGCGCCCGCAGCCGCTCGGCGTTGCTTGGGTCGCCGACGTCCATTGCCGAGGCGAGCGTGGCGATGCTCGGCCGCGGACGCCACTCGCCGCTCTGCAGGTAATCCGGCACCGTGCGGTTGGCGTTGTGCGCCAACACAATCTGCGCGATGGGCAGCCCCGCGGCGCGCGCCCACAGGCAGGCGAGCGCATTGCCGAGGTTGCCGCTCGGCACGATGAAAGACGCCGGCTCGCCGTGCTGGCGCCACACCTCAAGGCTCGCGGCGGCAAAGTACGCCATCTGCGGCAGCAGGCGCGCGAGATTGATGCTGTTGGCGGAGGACATGACCATGCGGCGTTTAAGCTCCGTGTCGGCGAAGGCGTCCTTGACCATGCGCTGGCAGTCATCGAAGGTGCCCCGTACCGACAGCGAGTGCACGTTGCCGCCCCAGCAGGTCAGCTGCTGCTCCTGGGTCGGTGATACCAGGCCCTTGGGGAACAGTACCGCCACCTCGATGCCCGGCCGCCCGTGAAACGCCGACGCTACCGCGGCTCCGGTATCCCCGGAGGTAGCGACCAGAATGGTGATGACACGCGCCCGCGGGGTGTGCAGCCCCTCGAAGCAGGCCGCGAGAAACCGCGCGCCGAAGTCCTTGAAGGCAGCCGTCGGGCCGTGGAACAGCTCCAGCACGAAGAGCCGTCCGTGCTCATCGAGCGGTTGCAGCGGCGCGGGCGAGTTGAACGCTTCTGCGGTAAGACCCGGGAGGGTCGCGGTGAGCGGATCGGTGCCGACGAAGGGCGCAAGCAGGCGGCCTGCAATGGCGGCAAGCGTCTGCGCGCCGTCGAAATCCTGTGGCGTCAGCCGGGGCGGGACGGCCGGCACGAACAGTCCGCCGTCGGGGGCCAGTCCCTGCATCAGCGCCACGCTGAACCCGACAGCAAGCGAGGTATTGCGTGTGCTCGCGAACAGCGTCATCGCACTCACCTAGGTCAGATGCGCGCCAGCGCAATGCAGGTCGACAATCCACTCGTCCACGGCAAGACCTAAGGCCGCAAACTCCCCGCGCATGGCGGCGAGCACGCTGGTGTCCGCGCCCTGCGGCGCCCACGCGAACATCGCCGGTCCCGCACCCGAAATCGAGCAGCCCAGTGCGCCGGCGTGCATCGCGGCGCTGCGTATCTGCTGAAAGCCCGGGATCAGCGCCTGGCGCTGCGGCTCGATCACCACATCCTCGAACGAGGCACGAATCATGTCCAGGTCATCGGTATAGCAACCGGAGATGAATCCTGCGAGGTTTGCGGTCTGCCATACGAAATCGGCAAGCTCAACGGTTCCTTTGAGCATGGCGCGCGCCGTGCTGGTGGCGACGAACAGGTGCGGATGGACGATCACGGCGCGGATGCCCCGCGGTACCGGAATCTGTTTGACGCGCGGCTGGTCGATGCCCACCGTCAGTACGAGGCCACCGAAGAGCGACGGCGCAACGTTGTCCACGTGCCGGTCGCCGCCCGCCGTCGCCTCGCCCGCCAGCGCGAATTTCAGCAGCTCCAGCGGCGCACAGGGTTTCACCAGCAGTGCATTCGCTGCCACCACCGCCGCCACCGCCGAGGCCGCCGAGCCGCCGAGGCCCGAGCCGAGGGGTATGCCCTTGTCGATCTCGACGCTGAAGCCAAAGCCGGGATTTAACGCCTCCTGCATGGCCAGCAGTGCCCGGCCGGCGGTGTTCTCGCGCGGTGCACGCGGCAGATCCCCCGCAACGCCGCGGACGGCGCTGATTTCAACTCCCGGGGCGGCGCGCCGCGTAACCGTCACGCGATCGCCGAGACCTTCTATGGCGAAGCCGAGGATGTCGAAGCCAATGGCGACATTGCCGACGGAGCCNNGTCACTTCCGGTCCGGCGCCGGGCCCCTGGATGATGAGCGGATTGTTGCAATAGCGGCGGGTGGCGAAGCGCACCACATTATCGGTGAGCGCGATATTGGCAAACACATGTCTGGCATCGAACTCCTGCAACCCGACCGCCGCCTCCCCGGCTGCATTCAGCCTGCCGGTGTAGCGCAGCACCTTGCCGCGCGCGCGCGCCGCGGCCAGACGGTCGGCAAGCAGCGTATCGTGCCGCGGCAGTTGCGCCATGAACTCATCAATCGAGCCAGCCGCCAGATCCGCCGGCACCAGGCTCTCGACCTTGACGCCTTTGAGCTCCAGCGGCAGCCCCATCTCGCGCCCGAGAATAATCAGCTTGCGCGCCACGTCCGTGCCCGACAGATCATCGCGCGGGTCCGGTTCGGTAAAGCCGCGCTGGCGCGCCTGCTGCACGATCTGCGAAAAGCTCACGCGGCCGTCGTAGGCGTTGAACAGATACGCGAGGGTGCCGGAGAAGATTCCCTCGATGCTGTCGATCTCATCGCCGGTCGCGAGCAGGTCCCGCAGGGTCGTGACCACCGGCAGTCCTGCGCCGACGGTCGCCTGGTAAAGATAGTGCGCGGCGCCCGCGCGGCGCGCGTCCTGGACACGCGTGTAGTAGTTGAGATCGCCGCTGCTGGCTTTCTTGTTCGGCGTCACGACGTGGATCCCGGCGGCAAGCCAGTCGGCGTAGCGGGCGGCGATCGCATCGCTCGCCGTGCAATCAACCAGCACCGTATGCGGCAGGTAATCAACCCGCAGGTGCTCGACGAAGCGCGTCACGTCCGCCGCCACGCCACTCTTCTTGTACTGCTCACGCCAGTCACCCAGCGCCGCGCCCGAATCCGCCAGCAGCATGCGTTGCCGGCCGAGCACACCACGCACGCGCAGGTCGAGCTTGAACTGCTCGCGCAGGCGCGCGCTTTGCGAGGCGAGCTGATCGAGCAATACGCGCCCGACCGTACCCGGTCCGATCACCCCGACCGAAATCGTGTGCGGCGACAGATACAGGCCCGCATGCACGGCGCGCAGCGCGCGGGTGGCGCTGCGCCCCTCGATCACTACGGAAATGTTGCGCTCCGAGGCCCCCTGCGCGATGGCGCGCACGTTGACACCGGTGGCCCCAAGGGCCGCGAATACCTTGGCGGCAATCCCGGGCGTGCCGGCCATGCCATCGCCCACCACCGCGAGGATCGCCAGATCCGGATCGACGTCAACGCTTTGGATCTGGCCTTCCTGCAATTCGCGCTCGAAAGCGCGCCGCACTACGCTCGCGGCGCGCTCCGCCTGTTCCTGTGGGATCGCGCAGCAGATCGAGTGCTCGGAGCTGCCCTGCGAAATCAGGATGACCGAAATCGCCTCTTCGCGCAGCGCGCCGAACAGGCGGTGGGCGGTACCGGGCACACCGATCATGCCGGTGCCCTCGATGTTGACCAGCGCCACCCGTTCAATGCTGGTGATGCCCTTTACCGGCAGGAGTGAGGTCGGCTGGGCGCAGATCAGCGTCCCCACTTTCTCGGGCGCGAAGCTGTTGCGGATCCAGATCGGGATGCCGCCCTTGACCGCCGGCCCCATGGTCTGCGGGTGGATGACCTTGGCGCCGAAGTACGCCAACTCCATCGCTTCGTTGTAGGAAAGCGAATCGATCACGGTCGCGTCCGGCACGCGGCGCGGGTCGGCCGACAGCACCCCGTCCACGTCGGTCCAGATGTGGATCTGCGCGGCACCTAACAGCGCCCCGAAAATGGACGCCGAGAAATCGCTGCCGTTGCGGCCGAGGGTCGTCGGTACGCCGCGCTTGTCCGCGGCGATGAAGCCGGCGATAACCAGCGTGCCCCGGAAGTCGGCCGGGACCTGGGCCGCGAGCCGCGTGCGCGCCTCTTCCCACTGAATCGCCGGACCCAGCGGGTCCCATTCCACCACCAGCACGCGCCGCGCATCGAGCCACTGCACCGCACCTGAGCGCTGCGCGCGCTCGGCAAAGAAGCGCTGAAACAGGCGGCTCGACCACAGCTCCCCGTAGCCGGCGATGAGATCACTCACGTTGCGCGCGGCGGCCCGCGTCAGCTTAACCGCGTGCAGGATTCCCTCCAGATCAAGGCAATCCTGGTCAAAGCCCGTCAGGTACTGTTGCGCTGCGGCCGGTGTGAGCACCGCGGCCGCAATCGCGGCGTGCCGCGCCCGCAGCTGCCTGATTTCCCCGTGGTACGCCTCATCCTGGCGCTCGGCGAGCGCGACCAGGCGCAGCAGCGCATCGGTCACGCCCTTGCAGGCGGACAGCACGACGCCCAGCCGCCCGGGCGGGGCGGCTTCCAGAATGGCCGCCACTCTACGGAAGCAGTCGGCGTCAGCGACGCTCGACCCCCCGAACTTGTGCACGACCCAAGGATCGGGTTTGTCCATCGCGGCGGGAATTTCTTGGTATGGGATGAAGCCCGTGGGCGGTGGGACTCTAACGACGCCTGCAGGCCCGCGCAATGGCGGCGGTCATTGCCCGGGCCGCGGCCCACAGGCGCGCCCCGTGGCTGCGGGCAGAGGCTGGCATAATCACCCGCACGTGGAAGCATTCCTAGGTCCCCTGTTGCCGCTCTATGAGCGCGAGCGCGCCGCCGGCCGGGCTATCGCGCTCGCCGTGCTCGCATACACCGCTGGTTCCACCTACAGCAAGCCCGGCGCGCTGATGCTGATTGCCGCCAACGGCGATTACGCGGGCTTGCTTTCCGGCGGGTGTCTGGAGGGTGATCTGCGCGAGCACGCGCTCACCGTCATCGCCACGGGCACCTGCTGTCCGGTGCGCTATGACATGCGTGGACCGGAGGATCAGCTGTGGGGCCTGGGAATGGGCTGCGAAGGCGCCATGCAGATTCTGCTGCTGCGGGTGGGACCCGACAACGACTGGCAGCCGGTCGCGGAGCTTGCCCGCTCGCTGTCAACCCACACCGCCACGGCAATCGGCGTGGTAGTCGAATCGCGGAGCGCGGATGTTCCCCTCGGAAGTCTGGTACTGCCGGGCGGGACGGCGGGTGCGACGGTGCCGGCTCTGCGCACGCCCGCCGTGGCCGGGGCACTGATCCGTGTCGCCTCGAACGTTCAGCCCGAGTGGATAACAGGACAGTCCCCGCCCTGGAAACTGTTCGTCCTGCCGCTCGCGCTGCCGCCGCGGATTCTCATCCTGGGCGCAGGTCCCGACGCCGCGCCGCTGGTGGAGTTCGCCGGCATGCTCAACTGGAAAGTGACCGTGGTGGACCATCGCTCGGCTTTCGCAGTTGCGGCGCATTTTCCCAGCGCCGAACGGGTGCTGCTGACGCGTCCCGAGGAGCTCGGCTCGGCACTCGAGCTCTCGGCGTACCGCGCGGCCGTGGTCATGAGTCACCACCTGACCGCGGACCTGGGGTACCTGCGGATCCTGGCCGCCTCGAACATTCCCTATGTCGGCCTGCTGGGTCCGGCGGTCAGACGCGAGAAGCTGCTCGCAGAGTTGGGTCCCGATGCGCAGGCACTGCGTGCGCGTCTGCATGCACCGGTCGGGCTGCCCCTGGGGGGGCGCACGCCACAATCCATTGCGCTCGCCATCATCGCCGAGCTGCACGCGTTCGTGCACGCGCCGGCTGCGCCACGCGCACCGCCCCCGTGAACGAGATCCAGCTTATCCGTGCGCAGCTCAACACCGAGCGGCTGCACGTGAACGCTGTAGCGCAGGCCTGCGCGGCGGCCCCCGGCGCAGCGCAGGGTCGCGCTTTACCGGCCAGCGCGGCGCTGGAACTGCGCGCGGCGGCCACGGACTACCTGTTGTGCGTCTTAGGCTGGTTCGATGCGCGCGATCAGCACCTGATCGAGCTCCTCCGCACCCGCACTGGCGGCGATGAGCCCGCGCGTCACGCCCTGCAAAGAGCGCTGGCCCAACCGGGCAGCAGCCACGAGGCTCTCGCGCCGCACAACAACGCGGGCGCGTTGCCGGTCACCTGGCCGGCATGGGCGCAATTTATCCAAACGGTCTGGAACCCGCGTCGCGAGGCCATCGATGCGCTCATGACCGCAATCACGCGCCCGGCCGACTGGCGCACCATCGCCGGAATCGATGCGGACTCAATCCTCGATGAGCGGCGGCGCTTCGAGCGCGTGCGCGCGGCGTGCCCGCCGGGTGAGGCATGCTGACCGCCGAAGGCAGCCGCAGACCCGGTGGCGCGCTGCATGCCATCGTGCTGGCTGCCGGGGCTTCCACGCGCTTTGGCAGCCCAAAACAACTCGTGCGGCTTGCCGGGCGTCCGCTGCTGCACACCGTGGTGACGCGCGCCGCGGAAGTCACCGGCAACGCGCTCATCGTGGTGCTCGGTGCGCAGGCGGCGGAGCTCGCGTCGCTCCTGAGGCACTCGGCCGGCACGATCGTCGTCAACCACGAGTGGCGCGAGGGGCTCGCCAGCTCCATCCGCACAGGCGTCGCGCACTTACCCGCGGCGTGCAGCGGAGCGATGCTGTTGCTGGCGGATCAGGCCGCGGTTACCGCCGATGACTTGAAGCGCCTCGCGGGCACCTGGCGCAGACAGCCGCAGCTCATTGCCGCGGCGATGTATGCGGGCACCATAGGAGTACCGGCGATATTCCCGCGCACCAGTTTCCGCGAGCTGGGTGAACTGCGTGGCGATGCCGGCGCCCGCGCGCTGTTGCGGCGCAATTCCGACCGCCTGGTGCGCGTACCGATGGAGAGCGCGGCCATTGACCTGGATACGCCAGAGGATCTGCTGACGCTGCAGGCGCTGCGATAAATATCGCGGGCGCGCCGGTGGTGCGTTTCAGCAGCTCTTGCCGCGCTGCGCGTCCGGGTGTGCGAAGTTGTCGGACTCGTCTTCGCCGGCGCGCGGGGCGAGGCACGCGAAGTCTTTTTCGAGCGTGATGTCGAGATCGGCGCCACCAGCACTCTGCACCTGCGCGAGCGTCACCTGCTGGTTCACGCACCACTCATCCGCCATCGCTGCCGGCACCTGAATCTCCACCACGTTGCCACGGTAGGAGGCGCTGATCTCACGCGCTGCGCCGTCCTTGCGCAACCGATAGACGAGGCTCACGTTCGGGCCAAAAGGCACCTGCTCCTCGACCTGGCCTCCCTCGTGCAGCGCGCGGATCTCCCCCTGCGTCAGGCGCAGCCGCAGCGTCGCACCCTTGATGCGCAGTTTCATGCCGGGCTCCCGGACACGGGAGCCTGGGCGGCGGGCGCGCTGCGTGCCGCGGCCGCCAGCAGGCGCTGCGCCTGCACGAGGTGCGGGTGATCAATCATCTGGCCGTCGAGACTCGCCACTCCGGCACCCCCCGCGGACGCGAACGCCGCCACGATCCGACGAGCATGCGCGCACTCGGCCTCGGTGGGCATGAAAGCGGCATTAATGGCCGCCACCTGGTCCGGGTGGATGGCGAGCTTGCCGCAGAACCCATCACGGCGCGCGTCGTCGAGCTCGCGCTTCAGTCCCTGCGCGTCCCGAAAATCAACGTGCACCCCGTCGATCGCTGCCACACCGAGGGCCGCGGCCGTCAGCAGGCACAAAGAACGCGCCAGTTGAAATGTGAACGTCAGGGCACCGCGCGAATCGCGCTTGCCCAGCACCCCGAGGGCGGCGCCCAGATCTTCGACACCCCAAGTGAGTGCTGCCAGGCGCGCAGCGGCAAGCGGCGCAGCGCCGAGCACCAGCGGATACTGCGGCAGCGCCAGGAGGCCCCGGGGCGTCTCGGTCGCAATCACCAGCAGCCGCGTGTCCCCGGCGCGTATGGCGCAGCGCGCCTCGAGCTGCGTGAGGCGATCCGCCAGCGCCGCAATCTCCACCGGCGAGGACACCTTGGGGACCACGATACCGTCGGGCGTGCGGCCGGCTGCATCAGCAGTGAACAGCGCCTCCAGATCATCGCGCCATAAGGGACCGGATGGCGGATTGATCCGCACCCACACCTGCATTTCCCCCGGTGCGCGCGTGCTCAGGAGTTCGTGAACCCGGCCGCGCGCGCTGGGCAGTTGCTGCGGATCCACGGAATCCTCGAGGTCGAGGATGAGTGCATCGGCGGCGGTAGCAAGCGCTTTCGCCTGCTTGCGCTCACTGTCCCCCGGCACGAACAGCCACGAACGAGGCGTGACGGGAGGTGGCACGCCGTCGTGGTCAGGCGCAACTATGCTCACGCGGCGGGCCTTTTCATCATCAGCGCCGTGCGCCGGCAGGAGGCGACTTCCTCGTCGCGCTGGTTAAAGGCGCGATGCTCGAACACCACTATCCCGGAATCCTTGCGCGACTGGCTCTCGCGCTTGGACACCACGGTGGTGGCGGCGTGCACGGTGTCGCCGATCAGCACCGGCTTGGGAAAGCGCACGTCCTCGAAGCCGAGATTACCGATGGTGGTGCCGAAGGTCGTGTCGTACACCGACAGGCCCACGAGAAGCCCGAGGGTGAAGATACTGTTAACGAGGCGCTCTTTGAATGGGGTGCCCTTGCAGTACTCGGCGTCGAGGTGAATGGCGGCCGGATTCATGGTGAGCGCGCTGAAAAGCAGATTGTCGGTCTCGGTGACCGTGCGCCGCACCAGGTGCTCGAAGCGCTGCCCCACATCGAACTGCTCGAAATAAAGTCCCGCCACGCCAGCCCTCCTGCAAATCGCTTCGCTAGTGTTGCACACGCTCATAACCTCAGAAAGAGGTCCACCCAACCACTCGGTATTTCAGGCGGCACGGGTATCGCTCCTATAGTCAGCTCGCATGTATCAGTACGACGAGCTCGACCAGGCGTTTGTCGAGCAGCGCGTGGCGGAGTTCCGCGACCAGACGCGGCGCCACCTTGCGGGGGAGCTCTCCGAGGATGAGTTCCGGCCGCTGCGCCTGCGCAACGGTCTGTACCTGCAGCGACACGCGCCCATGCTGCGTATCGCGATTCCCTATGGCCTGCTCGCCGCACGGCAATTGACCAGGCTCGCCGCCATCACGCGTCGTTACGACCGCGGCTACGGACACTTCACCACCCGCCAGAACCTGCAGCTCAACTGGCCGCGCCTGGCCGAGGTGCCGGAAATCCTGGCGGAACTCGCCAGCGTGCAGATGCACGCCATCCAGACCAGCGGCAACTGCGTACGCAACGTCACCGCCGACCACCTGGCCGGCATCAACCCCGAGGAGGTCGATGACCCCCGCCCCTACTGCGAAATCATCCGCCAGTGGGCAACGCTGCATCCGGAGTTCACCTACCTGCCGCGCAAGTTCAAGATCGCGGTCACCGGCTCGAAGGAGGATCGCGCCGCCTCCGAAGTGCATGACATCGGTTTGCACCTGCAGCGCGACGCCAGCGGCGCTATCGGTTTCGCCGTCCTGGTCGGTGGGGGCCTCGGGCGCGCACCCATGATCGGGCACTTGATCCGCGAGTTTCTTCCCCTCGCGCAGCTGCTTGCGTATCTCGAGGCGATCCTGCGCGTGTACAACCGCCACGGTCGGCGCGACAACATCCACAAGGCGCGCATCAAGGTGCTGGTCAAGGCCTTAGGTCCCGCCCGCTTCCGTGAGCAGGTTGAAGCCGAGTGGCGCGCCGGACATGCTCACGCGACCCGCCTCCTCCCTGAGCAGATTGAGCGGGTACGTGCTTTCTTCCAGCCGCAGCCCTACGAATCACTCACCGACGTGGACGTGTCGGTGGGACGGGAGCCGGCCTTCCTCGCCTGGTATCGCTACAACACCCGCGCGCACCGCGTGCCGGGGTATCGCGCGGTGTTTGTATGCCTGAAGGCCCACGGCAAAGTGCCCGGCGACATGACTGCGCGGCAGATGGAGGCCGTGGCCGCGCTCGCCGAGCGCGTGAGCTTCGGCCTGATCCGCGCCACGCATAACCAGAACCTGCTGCTCGCGGACGTGCCGCAGCGCGATCTTCACGATGTGTGGCTCGAGCTGCGCGAGCTGGGACTGGCCATGCCCAACATCGGCACACTCACCGACATCATCGCCTGCCCGGGACTGGATTTCTGCTCCCTCGCGAACGCCGGCACCTTAGGGCTGGCGAAGCAGATCCAGGAGCGCTTTGACGATCTGGACTACCTGTACGATGTTGGCGATATCGAGATCAAGATGTCCGGTTGCATGAATGGCTGCGGCCATCATCACGTCGGCCACATCGGCATCCTGGGAGTCGAGAAGCGCGGCGAGGAGTGGTATCAGCTCACCCTCGGCGGCTCGGCCAATGGCTTCACCGCCCTCGGCGAGGTCATCGGCCCATCACTGCCGAAGGATGAGGTGGCGGGTGCCATTGAACGCATTGTCGAGGCCTATCGGGCGCTGCGCGCCGACGGCGAGCGTTTTATCGACACGCTGCGTCGCCTGGGACTTGAGCCCTTCAGGGAGCGCGTCTATGCGATACGTCCTGCGGCGGCGTGAAATCGTCGTCGACGACTGGCGTGACTTCGGTGAGCCCGCACCGCCGGGTTGCCCACTCATCGTCCCGCTTGTGGAGCTGCGCCGGGACCCGGTGCGCTGGCGCCAGTGGCCCGGAGCACTCGGCGTGCGCATTGCGCCTGACGACGCGCCTGAGGACCTGACCGACGAGCTGCCGGGGCTCGACCTGGTGGCAGTCGAATTTCCCAACTCGGGCGACGGCCGCGGCTACTCCCTGGGCCGACTGCTGCGCGAGCGCCTGGGGTTCCGCGGCGAGCTGCGCGCAGTCGGCGCGGGCGTGCGCCAGGACCAGGTGTTTCTCATGAGCCGCTGCGGCTTTGACTCGATGCAGGTCGCGCCGGGCGAAGATCTCGAGGCGGTCCGCCGGGCGTTGCAACGCTACGACGTCGCCTACCAGCCCGGCTCAACGGCCACGGGCTCGGTCGCGGCGATTCGGGCACAGCGCTTCGAGTAGGTCAACCCTTCCTCGGGCTCTTCGAGCGGCCGGGCGCGACCGCATAATCGACCAGCGGCCCCAGCATCTTGCGCGCTTGCGCTTCGCTCAATGCCCGTGAGGCCTCGAGAATCTCCTGCGGCACCCACTTCGGGAAGGCTGTCTCATGGTTCACATGACGGCCGGACGCAGTGTGCTCCTGGCGCACCTGAGCGAGACGCTTGGCGTTGAAATACGCCGCCATCGTGACGAGCGCCGGCCACAGTCGCCGATGCACCAACGTGACGTTGCCGTTCACGAGGCGACAAACGAGGATGTCCGGGGAGTCCTCGAGCTGCTGCAGGACGGCGAATATCTCGCGGCCCTGCGGGTGAGCCCACCAGCTGCCCTTTATCGGTGCGCCGGCTATCGCCTCCACCAGACGCGGCGCCGGNNTACATGTACTTGCGCAACAGCGTTCCGCGCCGAAATCCGATCCAGGTGGTGTGCGCGGGGAACAGGTGCGTCGCATCGATCGCGGCAAGATCCGCATCGTCACTGTCGAGCGCCATATGCGCCACGATGCCGACGCCGAGCCCTAAGCGCACGTAGGTCTTGATCACATCGGCATCGCGCGCGGTGATGGCGATATTCGGCACCAGTCCCGCCCTCGAAAACGCCTCGTGCAGCGATGAGGGGCCGCTGAAGCTGAACGTGTAGGTGATGAGCGGGTGCGCCGCGAGCGCTTTGAGTGTCAGCCGTCCGCCGCGGGTCAGCGCGTGACCCTGCGGCACGATGACCGTGCGATGCCAGCGATAGCATGGCAGCAGCGTCAGCTCGGCAAACAGCGCCTCCGAGCCGGTGGCGATAGCGCAGTCGATGCGATCGTCCGCCACCATCTCCGCGATGTGCTCGGAGGTCCCCTGGTGCAGATTGAGCCGCACCTGCGGATAGCGTCCGCGGAACACGCGGATGACCTCCGGCAGCACGTAGCGCGCCTGGGTGTGGGTGGTGCCAATCGACAGGCTCCCCCTGCCCTCATCGCGCAGCTCCGCCGACAGGTCACGGATGCTCTGCGCCTCCTGCAGGATCTTAAGTCCCCGTTCAATGACCTGCTGCCCCGCGGGGGTGATGCGCGCGAGATTGCGCCCCTCGCGTACGAAGATCTGGAAGCCGAGCTCGTCCTCGAGCAGCTTGATCTGCTTGCTCACGCCCGGCTGCGAGGTGTGCAGCTTCTGCGCCGCAGCCGTGATGTTGAGACCGTTCTGGGCGACCGCGGCCAGATAACGCAACTGATGCAACTTCATTCACGAGCCTTCGCAGGGAACCACCTGCAGGCTAACGCCTAAGTGACCCGCCTGTCACCGCTCTATAACCACCGCGCACCCCTAAAGAAGCAATCCTTCGTTCAGTCCGCGCCGCCCTCGTGACTATAGTCGCTCGCACTATGGCGGCAGTCCTTTCCCGGGAACTCGAGCAAAAAGCCGGCGCGGTACGCGCCGGGCTTGCCGCGGCGCTGCACCAGTACGGCCGGCTCATCTATTCAAACAGCCTCGGCGCCGAGGCGATGGTGCTGACGGATATCATCTGGTCGCACTTGCCGCGGATTGAAGTCTTCAGCATCGATACCGGTCGCCTGCACGAGGAAACCTACGCCCTGCTGGAGAAGCTGCAGCAGCGTTACCAGAGGCAGCTGCGGCTGGTGTATCCGGATTCGCAGGCGCTCGAGGCGCTGGTCGCGGCACAGGGTGTGAACGGGTTCTACCACAGCCTCGAGGCACGCCTGGATTGCTGCCGCATCCGCAAGGTCGAGCCCTTCAAGCGCGCCATCGCGGGCTTCCCCGCGTGGGTGACCGGCGTGCGTCGCGAGCAGTCCGCGGGGCGCGCGCGCGGCCAGAGCACCGAATGGGACGCCGAACACAGCCTGTACAAGCTCAGTCCGCTGCTGGACTGGAGCGAGGCGGACGTCTGGCAGTACATCCGCGCCTATGGCCTGCCGTACAATCCGTTGCACGATCGTCAGTTCCCCAGCATCGGATGCTCACCGTGCACCCGGGCCATCCAGCCCGGCGAGAGCCGCAGGGCGGGACGCTGGTGGTGGGAACAACCGGAGTCCCGTGAATGCGGCCTGCACCCCAGAGTCCGCCCGGAGGCTCTGCCGGCCTGAGCGGCGGAACCGGGCGCATGGATTACCTGCCGGTATTTCTACGGCTTGACGCGCAGCCCGCCCTCATCGTGGGCGGCGGCCGCGTGGCAGCCCGCAAGGTTGCATGGCTGCTGCGGGCCGGCGCGCGCGTCACCGTGGTCGCGCCAGAGCTGCACGCAGAGCTTACGGCGTGCATCAACCGCACTGAGTGCGTGTATCTGCAGCGCAGCTTCGAGCCTAGGCAGCTCGCGGGCATGTCACTCGTGGTCGCTGCGACGGACGATCGCGCCGTCAACGCGGCGGTATCGGACGCGGCGCGCAAGCGCAATATCCCGGTCAACGTCGTCGACTCGCCGGACCTGTCGACATTTATCTTCCCCGCCATCATCGATCGCTCACCGATTCTGGTCGCCGTGAGCTCCGCCGGTGCCTCCCCGGTGCTCGCGCGCCGCGTGCGCGAGCAGATCGAGGCGCTGCTGCCGGCGCGTCTGGGGAGGCTCGCGCGTTTCACGGGAGAGCGGCGCCGCGACGTGCAGAAGGCCCTGGGGTTGCTGGCGCGGCGTGCCTTCTGGGAGCGCATTGTCACTGGCGTTACCGCAACTCGCCTTCTGGCCGGCGACGATGCGGGTGCCGACAGCGCCTTCGCAAACGAGCTGCGCACCTCGCAGCTCACCAGCTGCGCCACCGGCGCAAGCGGCACGGGCGAGGTCTATCTCATTGGCGCAGGTCCGGGGGACCCGGATCTGCTGACACTGCGCGCCCTGCAGCTCCTGCAGCAGGCGGATGTCATCCTTTATGACCGGCTGGTTCCGGAGGCGATCCTGGAGCGCGCCCGGCGCGACGCCGAGCGCATTGCCGTCGGCAAGGAGGTCGGCGATCACACGCAGCAGCAACGCATCCATGAACTGCTGCTGCAGTTCGCCGCCGCGGGCAAGCGCATCGCACGGCTGAAGGGCGGGGATCCGTTTGTCTTCGGACGTGGCGGTGAAGAGATCGAGCTACTGGCCACGCATAACATCCCATACATCGTGGTGCCCGGCATCACCGCGGCGCTCGCCGCCGCGGCGGCCGCGGAAATCCCCCTCACCCATCGCCGCCTTGCACACAGCGTGACCTTCGTCACCGGTCATGCCGTCGAGGACACCTACCTCGACTGGCGCTCGCTCGCGGTACCGCGCCACACCGTGGTGTTTTACATGGGTCTCACGCAATTGCCGGCGATCGTCGCGAAGCTGCGCGCGGCCGGGGCGCGCGCCGATCATCCTGCGGCCATTATCGAACGCGCGGCGCTGCCGGGTCAGCGCGTACTGCGTGCCGATCTGCAGCACATCGCCGCAGTTGCTGCCGGTGAACAGGTGGCGGCACCGGCACTCCTTATCGTCGGCGCGGTCGCGGCCTTCGCCGCCGCGGACTCACTGGCCACGCTCGCCGCGCCGCTCTCGCCGGCCGCGGCGAACAGCCCGCCTGCGGACGCCCTGGCATGAGTGTTGTCGACGGCTTTGCTGGCTCGGTCGGCAATACTCCGCTCGTGCGCTTACGTGGAGTGAGCGAGGAAACCGGCTGCGAAATCCTCGGCAAGGCCGAGTTCATGAATCCCGGCGGCTCGGTCAAGGACCGCGCGGCGCTCGCCATCGTTCTTGACGCCGAGCGACGCGGCGCCCTCAGCGCCGGCGGCACGGTGGTTGAGGGCACCGCCGGCAACACCGGTGTTGGACTTGCCCACGTGTGCAACGCGCGCGGCTATCACTGCGTGATCGTCATGCCGGACAACCAGTCCGCGGAGAAGTACCAGCTGTTGGAAGCGCTCGGCGCCGAAGTGCACCCCGTGCCCGCGGTGCCCTACAGCAACCCAAACCAGTACCAGAAGGTGGCACAGCGCCTGGCGGCATCGCTCCCGAATGCCATCTGGTCCAACCAGTTCGACAACACCACCAACCGTGACACCCACTCGCGCACCACCGGTCCTGAGATCTGGGCGCAGACCCAGGGCCGCGTGGATGCCTTCGTGGCGGCGACCGGCACCGGCGGCACGCTCGCCGGAGTCGCTACGTATCTGAAAACACGGCGGCGAGAGATCCGCTGTGTGCTGGCGGACCCGCCCGGCAGCAGCCTGTACGAGTACATCCGCCGCGGCACGCTCAAGGCGACCGGCGGCAGCTCCATCACCGAGGGTATTGGCATCGGGCGCGTAACGGCGAACCTCGCGGGCGCGCCCATCGACGACGCGGTGCATATCGAGGATGCCGAGACCGTCGCCTGCGTGTACCGGTTGCTGCGGGAGGAAGGCCTGTTCCTCGGCAGTACCAGCGGCATCAATGTCGCAGCCGCGGTGCATGTTGCGCGTCAACTCGGACCCGGGCACACCGTGGTGACCGTGTTGTGTGACGGCGGAGCGAAGTACCAGTCGCGCCTCTTCAACCACGAGTGGTTGCAAAGCAAGGGCCTCGCAGGCCACACCGGCATGCCTCGCGGCCACAACCCCCTCTCCCTCGCACGGGCCCTGGTCGCCTGACACTGGGCGGGCCCGCTCTGGCCGGCGTCGCGCCTCTCGTGAGACAGTGCGCGCCGCCATGAACGGTCTCCTGAACCCCGCCGAGCTCGACGCCTTGCGCCTCAGCCTTGCAGTGGCCGCGCGCAGCGTCGCGTTCAGCCTGCCGCTCGCTGTCCTGATCGCCTGGGTGCTGACCCGTACCCGCTTCTTCGGACGCATGCTGCTCGATGCGTTCGTGCATCTGCCGCTGGTCCTGCCGCCGGTCGCGGTGGGCTATACGCTGTTGTTGCTGTTTGGAGCGCGCGGCCCCATCGGGGGCTGGCTGCGTGCGCACTTCGGCATCGAGCTCGCCTTCACCACCGCCGGGGCGGCGCTCGCCACCGCGGTCATGACCTTTCCTTTACTGGTGCGCGCCATCCGCCTGTCGCTCGATAACGTCGACCCGGGACTGGAAGCAGCCGCACGCACGCTGGGCGCAGGACCCGTGGATCGGTTTTTTTCCGTCACCCTGCCGCTGATGCTCCCGGGGGTACTGGCAGGCGCGGTCACCGCATTCGCGGCCGGGTTGGGCGAATTCGGTGCGGTAATCACCTTCGCCGCCAATATACCCGGGGTGACGCGCACCCTGCCGCTGGCGCTCTACACGGCCATGCAGTCACCGCACGGCGACGCTATGGCGCTGCATCTCGCCGGATTGTCTTTCCTCCTCGGGCTCCTGGGCCTGCTCGCGGCGGAACTGCTGGTGCGCCGGGTACGACGCCTGGTGGGCCGCTGATGCTGCGCATCTCGGTTCTCAAGCGGCGCGCCGATTTCACCCTGCAGGCGGCCTTTGCAGCACCCACACCCGGAGTTACCGCCCTGTTCGGGCGCTCCGGTAGCGGCAAGACCACACTCGTTGACATCATCTCCGGGCTCCTCCCCCCGGATGAAGGTGAAGTCCGGCTGGGTGAAACGCTCCTCACTGACACCAAGCAGGCAGTAAGTGTCCCTGTCGAACGCCGTCGCATCGGCTACGTGTTCCAGGATCCGCGTTTGTTTCCGCACCTGAGCGTCGAAGGAAACCTGCGCTACGGCGCGAGGCGTGCTGCTGCCGCGACACCGGTCATCGTGTTCGATGAGGTCGTGAGCCTGTTGGGTCTGGGCGCGCTCCTGCAGCGGCGGCCGCAGGGTCTCTCGGGCGGCGAAAAGCAGCGGGTGTCGCTCGGCCGGGCGCTCCTGTCCCAACCGCAGCTCCTGCTCCTGGACGAACCCCTTGGATCACTCGACGTCGCCCGGCGTCAGGAGGTGCTGCCGTACCTGGAAGCGCTGCGCGACCGGTTGTCGATTCCGATGGTGTATGTCAGTCACGAGTTCGAGGAAGTGCTGCGCCTGGCGACGCATCTGGTGCTGCTCGATGCGGGACGTGTGGTCGCCGAGGGCACCGTCACCGAGATGAGCCTGCGACCGGAGCTGCGCTCGATCGTCGGTCCGGAGCTCGCAGGCTCGGTGGTGGAAGGCGTGGTCACGGCCGTGAATGCAACTGCGGGGATTGCGGACGTCACGGTCGGATCCGGCACGCTGCGAGTTTCGCTGCGCGATGCCGTTCCCGGTACCCACCTGCGACTGCAGCTCCTGGCGCGCGATGTCATTCTCGCCACGCGCGCAATCGACGGCCTGAGCGTGCGCAACGCGGTATGCGGCGCGATCGCCGAAATCTCAGCCGACGTGGAGAACACGGTGCTCGTCAGCGTGGACATCGGTGGAGCGATCGTGCTCTCGCGCATCACCCGCGCCGCGCTCGCGGCGCTGCGTCTTCACACCGGGCAGCCGGTATGGGCGCTCATGAAGGCGGTATCCCTGCGCGGACACGCCTTCCGTGCGCCCGTGCGTCCAGAGTCTACGCGTCCGGAACCGCCTTCTCGCTCACCATCGTGAGCACGTCATAGTTGGCAACCGCCTCGCCGTGCTGGTTGGTGATGGCCGTATCCCAGCGCACCTCGCCATAGCCTTGCGACGGCCGTAACGACTTCTCTTTGCACGTCAGGCGCACCTTGATCCGGTCCCCGGGTTTCACGGGCTTTAAGAACCGCAGGCTGTCGAGTCCGTAGTTGGCCAGCACCGGGCCGTAGGGTGGATCCACGAAGAGTCCGGCCGCGGCCGATACCAGGAAGTAACCATGCGCGACGCGGCCACCAAAGAGCGGGTTGCGCGCGGCCTGGGTCTCATCCATATGCGCGTAGAAGGTGTCGCCGGACAGGACCGCGAAGCGTTCGATATCCGCCACCGTGACCTCGCGCTCCGCGGAGTTGAACGTATCGCCGATGGCGAGTGCGCCAAAGGGCTTGCGGAACGGATGCGATCCGGGGTCGAGCTCGCGCGCGCCACGAACCCAGCGCCCGGTGACCGCGGTGATGACATCCGGTGTGCCCTGCACCGCCGTGCGCTGCATGTAGTGCATGACGCCGCGGATACCGCCCATTTCCTCGCCTCCGCCGGCACGCCCCGGGCCGCCGTGCACCAGGTGCGGAAGCGGTGACCCGTGGCCGGTGGATTCCTTCGCACAGTAGCGGTTGACCACCACGATACGTCCGTGGAATGGCGCAAGTCCCAGCACCAGCCGTGCGGCAACCGCGTCATCCGCGCTGAAAACGGAGCCCACGAGACTGCCGCCGCCGCGGCGTGCGAGGGCGATGGCATCCTCGAGCGTGGCGTAGGGCATGAGCGTGCATACCGGACCGAAGGCCTCCACGGAATGGATTGCCGTGGCGCGCGAGGGATCACGGCAATACAACAGCGTCGGGCTCACGAAGGCGCCGCGATCGGCATCCGCGCCCACCAGCGCCGGCTTGCCACCCTCCCCCATCAGAACTTCCGCTTCGCGCTTGAGGCGTCCAATCTGCTCGAGCACCTCGCGGCGCTGGCTGAGGGATGCCACCGGGCCCATGCGCACGTTCTCCAGGCGCGGATCGCCGACTACGATCTTGCCAAGCGCTGCGCGCAGGGCAGCGGTGACGTCGTCAATGCGCGCCGCGGGCACGATTGCTTTCCTGATGGCGGTGCACTTCTGTCCCGCCTTGACCGACATCTCGCGCGCCACCTCGCGCACGAAAAGGTCCAGCTCCGGGGTTCCCGCGCCGGCATCAGGACCTAAGATCGAGGAGTTCAGCGAGTCGGTCTCGGAGGTAAAGCGCACCGAGTTGGCCATGACCACCGGGTGCTGCCGCAGCTTCGATGCCGTGGCCGCGGATCCCGTGAATGACACCACGTCCTGGCAGGTCAGATGCTCGAAGAGATCACCCACACTGCCGCAGATCAGCTGTATGGCGCCTGCGGGGAGAATCCCCGACTCCACCATGATGCGGAACGTGCGCTCGGTGAGATAGGAGGTCTGAGTCGCAGGCTTGACGATCGCCGGCACACCGGCAAGCAAAGTCGGCGCCAGCTTCTCCAGCATCCCCCACACCGGGAAGTTGAAGGCGTTGATGTGAACCGCGGCGCCCTCGAGGGACACGCAGATGTGCTGGCCGACGAAGGTGCCGGTTTTGGACAGAGCTTCGAGCCCACCATCCACATACACGCGACTGTTGGGAAGTTCGCGCGTGCCCTTGCTGGCGTACACGAAGAGGGTGCTGATGCCACCGTCGATATCAATCCAGGAGTCACCCTTGGTTGCGCCGGTGGCGTAGGACAGCTGGTAGAGCTCGTCCTTGTGTTCACCGAGATGCTTCGCCAGCGCCTTGATCAGTGCTGCGCGTTCGTGGAACGTCAGGCGGCGCAGGTTGGGCCCGCCCACTTCGCGGGCGTGGGTGAGCATGGCGCCTGTGTCGAGGCCGTCCGCTGTCGCATTGGCGACAACCATTCCGGTAGTGGCATCGCGCAGCGCCACGCCGTCGCCCTCGCCGCTGACCCATTTCCCCGCCACGAAACTCTGCAATTGCATGCGCACTGCCCCTAAACTCGAAAGATCACACGGGATCGGCTTCACGGCCGATCTGGATGAGAAGTAAGCGGGTCCACGACCTGCCCATCGATGCGGTACGAGCGTCCGCGAAACAGTGCGATGCGCTCGCCGCGCTGGTTGGTCACGACAATCTCATAAAGACCATTGCGCCGCGT
The DNA here is from genome assembly GCA_003136935.1 of Gammaproteobacteria bacterium. Taxonomy (GTDB): domain Bacteria; phylum Pseudomonadota; class Gammaproteobacteria; order Steroidobacterales; family Steroidobacteraceae; genus 13-2-20CM-66-19. The sequence continues at coordinate 5,234 of PLEC01000070.1, read as the reverse complement.
ACGCCATAGCTCAGAGGCCTCGGCGGTCAGCTCGTCGCCTTCGCGGGCAGCGGCCAGAAAATCGATCGTGGCCGCGGCGGCCACCGTGCTGTCGTTGTACGAGTTGCACGCAAACGCGAAGGCGCTGTCACCGAGCGCGAATACGAGGCCCCCATGGCAGACGCCATGGCCGTTAACCATCTCAGGGCGCACCTGCATGGTGACCCGTGCCCACCCGGGCCGCACGCCGCTGATGCGCATGCCGAGCGCCTGCGAGGCGCGGTCAGCCGCGAACAAGGCGCAAGTCGCGCGTTCCGCCGTACGCTGGGCCTCAGCAGTCACATCAGGCGCCTCGTTCATGCGTGCATTTCACTCAGCGCCCGGTGAAGTTCGGGGCGCGCTTGGCGCCAAACGCGGCGACGCCTTCCGCATAGTCTGCCGTGCGGCCAAGTTCGCCCTGGTAGTCGCGCTCGATGTCGAGCTGCTGTTCGAGTGTCCGGCCCCAGCTCTCGTAGATGGCCTGCTTGGTGCGGGCGAATCCCCGCGTGGGCGCTACAGCGAGCTGCCGCGCGAGCCCCTCCACCACGCCTGTGAGCTCGGCATCTTCCACGCAGCGCCAGATCAGCCCCCAGGACGCCGCCTGTTCGGCTGACAGCTTGTCCCCGAGAAGCGTGAGCCCCAGCGCACGCGCGGTCCCCACCAGACGCGGCAGGAACCAGGTACCACCCGAATCGGGCACCAGGCCCAGTTTCGAGAACGCCTGCACAAAGTTGGCCGAGCGCGCCGCGATCACCAGATCACACGCGAGCGCGATATTCGCGCCCGCGCCCGCCGCCACGCCGTTGACCGCGGCAATGACGGGCATGGGCAGCGCGCGCAGCGCGAGCACCAGCGGTTTGTAGTATTTCTCGATCGAGTCGGAGAGATCAGGGGGTGCGGCGCCGGGGGCGACCGCGCGATCGTTGAGGTCCTGACCGGCGCAGAAGCCGCGGCCAGCGCCACTGATAAGCAGCACGCGCGCGCCGCTCCCCGGGATGCTCGCGAGCGCCTCGCGCACCTCGCCGTGCATCTGGGTGTTGAAACTGTTCAGCCGCTCCGGCCGGTTGAACGTCAGGCGCGCGACGCCGTCCCTATTCTCAAAGAGGATGCATTGGTAGCTCACGTTGAATGCTCCCGCGCGCGGCTATTTTTCGTCGTAGTCGAGCTCGAGGGTCGGCGTCTTGACGCGCGACTGGCAGGCAAGCACATACCCCTGCCCGATCTCCCAGTCCTCAAGCGCATAGTTCTGTGCCATCTCCACCTCACCGCTCACCACCTTGGTGCGGCAGGTGGAACACACACCCGCCCGGCACGAGAACGGCAGCTCAATGCCGGCGCGCGCCGCCGCGTCGAGCACGGTCTCATCGTCCATTTTCATGGCAAAGGTACGTCGGCGACCGTCCATGAGTATGGTCACTTCCGCTGCGTCCGCAGCGCTGTGCGTGGGGGGAATCAGTGCCGCCCCGGGCGCCGCAACGGGCGGTGCGACGGTCAGCCTTGCATTGGCAGCTGCCGCAACACCCGCGCCGGCGGACTCCCCGGCGGTGCTCACGGTGAAATGCTCGGCGTGCACCCGCGCACTGTCGACTCCGAGCTCGCGCAGCGCCCTGGAGACCTGCTCGATCATGTCGCCCGGACCACAGACGAAAAATTCCGCCACCTGCGGCGCCGCAAACAGCGTCGCCGCGAGCTGGCGCACGCGCTGCGCATCGATCCTGCCGTTGTAGAGCTCGGCCTCCTGTGGCTCGCGACTCATGACGAAATGCAGCGACAGCCGCGCGACGTAGCGGTCCTTGAGCGACAGCAGCTCCTCAAGACACATGGTGCGCGCCGTACCGGTGTTGCCATAGAAGAGGATGACGCGCGTGTGTTCGCGCGCCAGGAGCGAACGCACGATGGACAACACCGGCGTGATACCGCAGCCGGCGGCGAACGCCACGAAAGTCCCGCCGGCCTTGGCGCGGCGCGGCGTAAAGCTGCCATTCGGCGGCAGCACCTCGACGCGCTCCCCGGTCCGCAGTACTTCGGCGAGGTAGCGGGACATTTTTCCGTCCGCATGNNCTGCCGCGATACTCCGCCTGCAGCTCCAGCGGCACCGCCAGCGCGATGCTCACCGCATCCTCGGCGTCCGGGGACACCTGCGCCACGGTGAGTTCGTGAAACTTCAGCATCTTAAAGGCACTTGAAGTAGTCGAACGGCTCCCGGCACGCGCTGCAGCGGTAGTGCGCCTTGCAGGGCGTGGAACCAAACTCGCTGACCCGCTCGGTCGCGCGGCTCGCGCAGCGCGGACACGTCACCACGGTCGCACCCCACAAGTGTTTCGGATTCGACACCGACGCTTCCGGAGGCGCGATGCCGAAGGCTGCAAGCTTGCGGCGCCCCGCGGGTGTCAGCCAGTCGCTGGTCCACGGCGGCGACAGCACTTCCTCGATCGCCGCTGCGGCGTGGCCGTGCGCGTCCAGCGCGGCTCGCACGCTGCCGCGGATCACTTCCGTCGCGGGGCACCCCGAATAGGTCGGCGTAAGTCCGACGCTCAGGCGCCCATCGGACCCCTGCCGTACGTGACGCACGATCCCCAGGTCCACGATGGAAAGGACCGGAATCTCCGGATCCGGCACCTCACCCAGGAGCTCCCACACCTCGCGCTCGCGCGCCGCGATGTCTGCGTCTGTGATTACGGCGGACATTCGCCTGCCCGTGCCTACCAGCGCGCGCCCGGATAGGTGCGCTGCAGGTGTTGCATCTCGGCGAGCACGTACCCTAAGTGTTCGGTGTGAACGCCGCGTTTCCCGTGCCAGGGGTAGGGCTGCGCGGCCGGGCGCTTGAGGCTCGCCGCGCGCAGATCCTCGTCCACGCGCGCGCTCCAGTGCGCTTCCGCGGTGCTCAGGGGCGGCGCGATGCCGACGGCGACCATGCGTTCATCCACTTCGTCGGCCGCGAACAATTCACCAGTGAAGCGCCACAGCTCATCGACCGCTCGTTGCACGCGCTCGTGACTTTCCGCGGTGCCATCGCCCAGGCGCACGAGCCAGCCGCTGCTGAAGCGATAGTGGTAGCGCGTTTCCTTCAGCGCCTTGGCCGCAATCGCCGCCAGGCGGCTGTCGGTGGACTCCTGCAGCGAGGTGTAGATTTCCAGCTGCCAGGAATCCATGAGCCATTGACGTACGATGGTGCAACCAAAGTCGCCGTTGGGCTGCTCGGCAAGCGCGAGGTTAAAAAACTCCGGTGCATCGCGCAGGTAAGCGAGCGCGTCTTCGTCGCGCTCCCGCCCTTCGATCTCCCCCGCGTAAGTCAGGAGCAGCCGCGCCTGCCCGATGAGGTCAAGCGCGAGATTCGCCAGCCCCAGATCCTCTTCCAGCGTCGGCGCGTGCCCGACCCACTCACCCAGGCGTTGTCCGAGCACCAGACTCGTGTCTCCGAGGCGCAGGACGTAGCGCAGCAGCGCCTCATGCAGCGCGCGATCGGGCCTCGCCGCCGCTGCCACCGCCCGGCTCACAGGTTCTTTACCTCATCCGGTATGACGTAGAAGCTCGGATGCCGGTAGACCTTGTCGCGTGCCGGTTCGAACAGTGCATCGGCTTCCTCGGGATCCGAAGCGATGATCTGCACCGAGCGCACCACCCAGATACTCACGCCTTCCTGGCGGCGCGTGTACACATCGCGGGCGTGCTCGATTGCCATGCGTGCGTCCGCCGCGTGCAGACTGCCAACGTGTTTGTGCTCAAGCCCCGCGCGCGAGCGGATGAAGACTTCAAAGAGCGGCCATTCAGGACTGGCCGGTGGTTTGCCTGCGTCAGTCATGCTCGCCTCGCTATGCCGCCTGGGTCGTGCGCGCGGCCAACTTTTCCGCGTGGGCACTGGCCGCCTCGCGGACCCAGCGGCCCGCCTCCCAGGCCGTGCGCCGTGCCTGCAGTCGCTCGCGGTTGCAGGGGCCGTTGCCCTTGAGCACGGCATTGAATTCGCTCCAGTCGATCGGGCCGCCGATGTAGTGCTGCGTGGCCTCATCCCAGCGCAACTGCGCATCGGGAATGGTGAGTCCGAGAAAATGCGCCTGCGGCACCGTCACATCGATGAACTTCTGGCGCAGCTCATCGTTGCTGAAGCGCTTGATCTTCCAGCGCATGGACTGCGCTGTGTGCTTGGAATCCGCATCGCTCGGCCCGAACATCATGACGGACGGCCACCACCAGTGATTGAGCGCCTCCTGCGCCATCAGGCGTTGCGCCGCTGTGCCCTGCGCGAGGGTGAGCATGATCTCGAAGCCCTGGCGCTGGTGAAAGCTCTCTTCCTTGCAGATGCGCACCATCGCGCGCGCGTACGGCCCGTACGAGCACCGGCAGATGGGAATCTGGTTCATGATCGCAGCACCATCGACCAGCCAGCCGATGGCGCCGACGTCGGCCCAGGTGAGCGTCGGGTAGTTGAAAATGCTCGAGTACTTGGCGGCCCCCGACAGCAGCTGCTCGAACAAGTGGTCGCGCGTAACACCGAGGGTTTCGGCCGCGCTGTAAAGATACATGCCGTGACCGCCCTCATCCTGCACCTTGGCGATCAGCACTGCTTTCCTGCGCAGGCTCGGCGCGCGCGTGATCCAGTTGCCCTCAGGCAGCATGCCAACGATCTCCGAATGCGCATGCTGGGAGATCTGTCGGATGAGCGTCTGGCGGTACGCATCCGGCATCCAGTCCTTGGGCTCGATTTTTTCGTCCGCGTCCACGCGGCTCTGGAAGCGCGCCGCATGGGCGGCGGATTCGCCCGCGGCCGCGACCACCGGCTCTTTGCCATGAGTATCAAGCGCCTGCGTGTACATCGTGTCTCCTCGCAGTCAAGCCTAGCAGCTTCGCTCGCGTGCCGCTGCGGGTGGCGCTGCTAGCGACCCGCGCGAAGGTCCACGACCCGCTGCGCCTTGCCCGCGGAGCGCTCAATGCAGCCCGGGTCGCCCACCGACACGTCGTGGAAATACCGATGGCCGCCTTGATGCGGTCCTGCAGGTTATGTTGCAGGCGCGTGCGTGCCGAAGGATCCGCGGCGAGCTCCGGCAGACACTCGACCCACACGGCGAGCTGATCGAGGTGCGCCTCGCGCGTGAGTTCGAGCTGGTAGTGGGGCGCGAGTCCCGTGATCTTAATAGGTGTGGCGCACCGACCATTGCAGACGCAGGAGCTGCAGTGCGCGTAGCTCGTCCTCGCTGGCGCGCTCAATAGGTTCCACGGCA
>PLEC01000010.1 GCA_003136935.1 Gammaproteobacteria bacterium | reverse complement strand
GCTGGAAGCCGAACATCGAATAGAAAATATAGAACGGCACCATGTTGATGCCGTGATTGCTGTAAGCGGTGCCGGCAGCGGTCCACGAGCACAGGGCGCCCGCCTCGTTGATGCCCTCTTCGAGCATCTGGCCCTTCTTGTCCTCGCGGTAGGACATGAGGGTCTCCGAGTCCTGCGGGGTGTAGAGCTGACCCACGGAGGAGTAGATACCGATCTGCCGGAACAACCCCTCCATGCCGAAAGTGCGCGCCTCGTCCGGGACGATCGGCACCACGTTGCGGCCGATGTTCTTGTCCTTGAGAAGAGTCGTGAGCACGCGCACGAACGCCATGGTCGTGGAGATTTCACGCTCTGCCGTACCCTCCAGGAGCGACGCAAACGCTTCCAGCGGCGGTATGGTGAGCGCGGGCGCCGTGCGGCGCCGTCTCGGCAGAAACCCACCCAGGGCCGTGCGCTTCTCGTTCAGGTAGCGCGCCTCGTCTGAAGTATCGTCGGGCCTGCGGAAAGGCAGTTTCGCGAGGTCCTCATCCGACACCGGGATGTTGAAGCGGTCGCGGAAGGCGCGCAGGTCCTCGTCGGAAAGTTTTTTCTGCTGGTGGGCGACCATCTGCCCTTCGCCGCCCTTGCCAAGACCGAAGCCCTTCACGGTCTTGGCGAGGATGACCGTCGGCTGCCCCTTGTGCTCCATGGCCGCGGCGTAGGCCGCATACACCTTGAGCGGATCATGGCCGCCGCGGTTGAGCCGCCAGATCTCCTCGTCCGACATGTTGGCGACCATGGCCTTCAACTCGGGGAACTTGCCGAAGAAATGCTCGCGCGTGTAAGCGCCGCCCTTGGCCTTGAAGTTCTGGTACTCGCCGTCGACACACTCTTCCATCACCCGGCGCAGGAGGCCCTTGGTGTCGCGCGCCAGCAGCGGATCCCAGCGCGAGCCCCACAGCACCTTGATCACGTTCCAGCCGGCCCCGAGGAAGGCCGCCTCGAGTTCCTGGATGATCTTGCCGTTACCGCGCACCGGGCCGTCGAGTCGCTGCAGGTTGCAGTTGATGACGAAAATGAGGTTGTCGAGGCCCTCGCGGACCGGCATGGTGAGCGCGCCCATCGACTCCGGCTCGTCCATCTCGCCGTCACCGAGAAACGCCCAGATCTTCTGGTCCGAGGGTTTCACGAGTCCGCGGTGTTCCAGATAACGTGTAAAGCGCGCCTGGAAGATCGCCGTCATGGGTCCCAGACCCATGGACACCGTCGGGAACTGCCAGAAGTCCGGCATCAGCCACGGGTGCGGATAGGACGACAACCCTACTCCGGGGGCGCCGGCCTCCTGGCGGAAGTGGCGCAGCTGCTCCTCGGTGAGGCGCCCCTCGAGGAAGGCGCGCGCGTAGATGCCGGGCGATGAGTGTCCCTGGAAGAACACCATGTCGCCCGGGTGCTGATCGGAGGGTGCGCGCCACACGTGGTTGAAGCCGACCTCGTAGAGCGTCACGGAAGAGGCGTAGCTTGAAAGGTGTCCGCCGTACTCGGCGGAGATGCGATTCGCCTGCAGCACCATGGCGAGCGCNNGGCTCCCGGCCGGTCGGGATGCTGTTGACGTATGCGGTGTTGGGCTTGAACGGCAGGTACGCGCCGCTGCGGCGGGTGTAATCGATAAGCCGCTCGAGCAGGAAGTGCGCCCGCTCCGGACCGTGCGTCTTCAGCACCGAATCAATGGATTCGAGCCATTCCCGCGTTTCGACGGGGTCCAGATCCTCAAGCTTCGGCGATTCGGTCATGGCGTGTGTACGCGTGCGCGGTGGTACGTCGCGGGCGTGTTGTCCCGGCTCGCGATAGAATGAGAATGATGGCGAGCAGCGACAGGTAAAGCAAGTGAGGTCAGGAGCTTCCTACACGCGTCGCGGCGCGCTGCTGCCGGGCTCGCTCGCTCCGACCGTGGTCGTCGGCAGCGGCGGGAATGTTGCAGAGCTCGACGCGCTGCTGTGCATCGTGCCGTACCCGGCATCGGCGCAGTCTTTGCGGGCGTTGCCGGAAAGCGCGCGCTGGCGCGCGCTCGATGAGCGCGCTCCCGCACGCGCCGGGACCGTGCGCACCACATCCTTGAGCAACCGCCGCCAGACCCTTGCGGTGCTCGGCTACCTTGCCCCTGACGCCAGCGCCTTTGAACGCCTGTCGCTTGCCGGGCGCATGTTGAAAGAGACCGCGACGCGCTGCCCCACAAGCATCGGCATCGCCTCGACGGGTCCCGCCAGCACGGCGCGTGCCGCGCTCGAAGCGTTGCTCGCCGCAGCCTGCGCGCACGCCTTCCCGCTGCCTTCTTTCCGCGCGCCGGTCCGCGGCCAGCGGCCCCTCAGGCGTGTGGTGCTGCTTCACGGCGCGGGACTGGATACCCGCTACGCCACGGCCGCCGCGCGCGGCACCAACCTCGCGCGCTGGCTCACCGCGATGCCCCCCAACATGCTCGACGCCGCCGGCTACCGGCGCGCTATCACGGCGCTTGCCCGCGAGCACCAGCTGTCCATGCGCTGGCTGGATACCCGGGCACTGCGGCGCCTCGGCGCCAATGCCTTTCTCGCGGTGGCAGCCGGCAATGATGAAAGCGGCGCCGGTATCGCCCACCTTAAGTACCGGCCGCCGCGGCGCAGCGGGGGCACGCGCCCGGACGTAACCCTGGTCGGCAAGGGCATTCTCTTTGACACCGGCGGGATCAACCTCAAGACCCACCGCTCGATGCTCGACATGCACACCGACATGGGCGGCAGCGCCGTGGCGCTCGCCACCCTGATCGCGCTCGCCGAGCTGCGCGCGCCACTCGCCGCGGATGCCTGGCTCGCGATCACCGAAAACCGCATTGGCCCGCACGCCTACCGGCCGCAGGACGTGGTGCGCGCGGCGAACGGCGTGACCATCCAGGTCATTCATACGGATGCCGAGGGACGCATGGTGCTCGCCGACACGCTGGCGCTGGCGGGCCGCACCCGGCCGCGCCTGATGCTGGACTTCGCCACGCTCACGGGCGCGTGCGTGTACGCCCTCACCGAGCGCATGAGTGGGGTGTTCACCAACCGCCCGCAACTGGCTGGCGAGCTCATGGAAGCCGGCCGCGTGAGCGGCGAACGGGTATGGAATTTCCCGTTCGAATCCGACTACGACGCCGATCTTGAAAGCAAGGTAGCCGACATCGTGCAGTGCGCGGTGGAGGGCAAGGGCGATCACATCCACGCGACACGCTTCCTGGCGCGCTTCGTGCCGCCGGACACACCGTGGGCACACGTGGACCTGTCCTCCGCCACCCGCAGCGGCGGCCTTGCGCACGTGGCCACCGACGTCACCGGCTTCGGCGTGCGTTTCGCGCTGCAGCTGCTGCTGCGCCAGAAGGTATTTGCCGCGCTCAAGGCGCGCGCGTGACCTCGCTCGTCATCCGCCGCCCGGACGACTGGCACCTGCACCTGCGTGATGAGACGGCGCTGCGCGCGGTGCTGCCGTTCACCGCCTCGCGCTTCGCGCGCGCCATCGTTATGCCCAATCTCAAGCCTCCCGTCACCACCACGGATCTGGCGCTCGCCTACCGGCGCCGGATCCTCGCGGCGTTACCACCCGGGGTGAGCTTCGAGCCGCTGATGACTTTGTATCTCACCGATGAGACGGCGCCGGCCGAGATCGAGCGCGCGAAGGCCAGCGGCGCGGTCCACGGCTGCAAACTCTATCCGGCCGGCGCGACCACTCACTCGGATGCCGGCGTGACGGACGTGCGGCACATCGATGCGGCGCTCGAGCGCATGGCGGAACTGTCGATGGTGCTGCAGGTGCACGGCGAGGTCACCGACCCGCAAGTGGATGTGTTCGATCGCGAGGCGCGTTTCATTGATGAGGTGCTGGCGCCGCTCACCGAGCGTCACCGCAGCCTGCGGGTGGTGTTCGAACACATCACGACCCGCGCGGCGGTGCAGTTCGTGTCAACCGCGCCCGCGGGTATCGCCGCCACGGTGACCCCGCAGCACCTGCTGATGAATCGCAACGCGCTGTTTGCGGGCGGGCTGCGCCCCCATCACTACTGTCTGCCGGTACTCAAGGCGGAAGCTGATCGCGCGGCGTTGCTCAGCGCAGTGGCCGGCGGCAGCACGCGCTTTTTCCTCGGCACTGACAGCGCCCCGCACGCGCGCAGCGCCAAGGAAGCGGCGTACGGCTGCGCCGGAATCTTTTGCGCGCATGCCGGTATTGAGTTGTACGCGGAAGCCTTCGAAGCCGCCGGCGCGCTCGATAAGCTCGAGGCGTTCGCCTCCTTCCACGGCGCGGACTTCTATGGCCTGCCGCGCAACGCCGGCACGCTCACGCTTAAGAAGGAGCCGTGGACCGTGCCGGAAAACTATCCCTTCGGCGCCGCTGAACTGGTGCCGCTGCGCGCTGGCGAGTCGATCGCCTGGCGCGTCACTGCCGCGGGCACTGCATGAGCGCGTCACCGCCCGAGTCGACGCCCCCGAGCGCCGCCAGCGCCGCGCTCATGTCACGGCGTTTTCGGGGCTATCTGCCGGTTGTGATCGATGTCGAGTGCGGTGGCTTTCATGCCGCGACCGATGCGCTGCTGGAGATCGCCGCGACGCTCATCGACATGGACGAGGACGGCACGCTGCGCCGCGGCGAAACCTACAGCTACCACGTGCAACCCTTCGCGGGTGCGCGCCTGGATCCTGCGGCGCTGGCGGTCACCGGCATCGATCCGCACCATCCGCTGCGCCCGGCGCTGCCGGAACGCGACGCGCTGCAGCGCATCTTCCGCGAGATCCGCCACGCGGTGCGCGGCTATGAATGCCGCCGCGCGATCCTCGTGGGCCACAACGCCGCCTTCGATCTTGGGTTCCTCAACGCGGCCGTCGCGCGCGCCAATGTCAAACGCAATCCGTTTCATCCGTTCTCGTGCTTCGACACCGCGACGCTTGCAGGCGCCGCGCTCGGGCAGACGGTGCTCGCCAAGGCGGTAACCATCGCCGGTCTTACCTGGGATGCCGAAAGCGCGCACAGCGCCCGCTACGACGCCGAACGCAGCGCCGAGATCTTCTGTTTGGTGTGCAACCGGCTGCGCGGCAGCCACGAGGCGGCCGAGGTGCGTGCCCGGGAACTCGGCTGGTCCAGCGCTGCCGCGGCGCCCGCGACCGGGGAAGCGGTGAGCGACGAGCCACCGGTCGAAATTTAGCGCGGCAGGCGCTGCGCGACCGCGCTTACTTTGCGGCGCCCACTTCCGTCATGAGTTTCTTCAGTTCACCGCTCTGGTACATCTCGAGCGCGATGTCACAGCCGCCGATCAGCTCGCCCTTCACATACAACTGCGGGTAGGTCGGCCAGTTGGAGTAACGCTTGAGCGCTTCGCGTATTTCCGGCTCTTCGAAAATATTCACGTGCCTGAAGTCAGCGCCCACGGCCCGCAGCGCCGCGACCGTCTGTGCGGAAAAGCCGCACTGCGGGAAGTCCGGCGTGCCCTTCATGAACAGCACCACCGGGCCTGAATTCAGTTCGGTCTTGATTCGTTCCACGACATCCATCACTTGCCTACCTCTTGAGCTTGCGGCGCTCATCGAGCTGCATCAGCAGCTGTCTTTGTTCCTGCGGACTCATCGACATCCAGCGCCCGATTTCCGCCCCGGTCCGCAGGCACCCGACGCAGTAGCCATCGGGGTCAAGGGCACAGACGTTGATGCAAGGTGAAGGCGGACGCTCTGTGGGCTCCGCGGAACTTGAATCGGGCTGCATCGCCTCACTTGGTCAAAACCGCTTCGAGCGCGCCAGGCGCCTGACAGCGGCTCATCGCCCTTTAAGGGCGCGAGGTTTGAATTATGGGGGTGCGTCGCCTATTCTTCAAACGACAGCTGAGTGAATCCTGCCCGCCGAAACAATAACTTGGGAGTGCGCCTGCCATGAACCCTCTGAATGATCATCGTCAATCCCTCGTCCTGGGGGTAGTCATCGCCCTGATCCTGGCGGTGCTGGTTGGCGGATTTCAGTTCAACCCGCTCGGCTTCGCGCGTTGGTTCCACATCGTCTCGGGCGTGTTCTGGATCGGCTTGCTGTACTACTTCAACGCCGCCCAGACCCCGGCCCTGGCGGCGGCGGCTGCGGACAAGGGTGGCCCGGGTGGTGCCGGCATCACCAAGTACGTCGCGCCGCGCGCGCTCTTCTGGTTCCGCTGGAGCGCGCTCGCGACCTGGCTGGGTGGCGCGTGGCTGCTGGGACCGAAGTTCGTGAGCGCTTTTACCTTCGGTGCCGGCCTCGATGACCCGACGCATTACTTCCTCATCATCGGCACCGGCGCGTGGCTCGGCACCATCATGCTGTTCAACGTCTGGGCGCTGATCTGGCCGAACCAGAAAAAGATCTTAGGGATCAAACCAGCCACGGATGCTGAAAAGGCGACGGCCCGCAAGGTCGCCGGCATGGCCTCACGCGTGAACTTCGTGTTGTCCATACCGATGCTCATGTGCATGGCGGCGGCGAGCCACGGACTGCCCTTCGTCGGCCGTTAGGATGGCCGGGCCGCGGGTGCCCGAGGTTCCGGCCGATCTTCCCGCCCAGATCGACGCCGCGCTGCGCGAGGATATCGGCAGCGGCGACGTGACGGCCGCGCTGGTGCCCGCCACGCAGCAGGTCCGCGGCGCGCTCATCACGCGCGAGAACGCCGGGCTGTGCGGCGCGCCGTGGGCGGACGCAGTCTTCCGGCGGCTTGACTAGCGTGTGCGCCTCTGCTGGCGCGCCCGCGACGGTGAAGCGATTACTGCCGGCCAGGTGGTGTTCGATATCTCCGGTCCCGCGCGTCCGGTGCTCACCGGCGAGCGCACCGCATTGAACTTCCTGCAGCTGCTGTCGGCGACCGCGACCGCGGCGCGGGCCTTTGCCGATGCACTCGCCGGTACCCGTTGTACGGTGCTCGACACCCGCAAGACCCTTCCCGGACTGCGCACCGCGCAGAAGTACGCGGTGCGCTGCGGCGGGGGCGATAATCACCGCATGGGCCTTTACGACCGCGTACTCATCAAGGAGAACCATATCGCGGCCGCCGGCTCCATCACGCAGGCCATCGCAGCCGCGCGGCGCACCGCCCCCGGGATCGCCGTGGAGGTCGAGGTCGAGACGCTGGCGGACTTCGCTGAAGCGCTCGACGCGCAGCCGGATATCGTCATGCTGGACGAGTTCAGCCACGCCGACATGCGCACCGCCGTGGCGCGTAACCACGCGCGCGGCCGCCCGCTATTACTCGAAGCCTCGGGAAGTGTCTCGCTGCAGAACGTGCGCGCCATTGCCGAGACGGGTGTGGACTATGTGTCGGTCGGCTCTCTCACCAAGCACGTGCGCGCGGTGGATCTGTCCATGCGCCTGGAGTTCTCATGAGCACGCAACGATGGGTCTTGCGGGTTTCGCAACTGGTGCTGCTGTGGACTGGCGCCGCGCTGGCTACGAGCCCAATCCCCCCTCCTCCCCAGGTGCCGGAGGCGATCAGGGCGCCGGCGGGTGAGCGGGTCGTCCTGGCGACGCACGCGACCGGTGCGCAGATCTACCTGTGCGCGAGTGCCGCAGATGGCCAGTCACAGTGGACGCTGAAAGCACCGGATGCCGAGCTTCACGATGGCAAGGGCGCGGTCATTGGCCACCACTACGCAGGACCTGCGTGGAAGCTCAACGATGGCAGCGAGGTCACGGGCAAGGCGGTAGCGCACGTTAATTCCCCTGATCCGCATGCGATCCCCTGGCTGCTGCTGAGCGTCGTCAGTCATGCGGGCAGCGGTGCGCTTGCCGCTGTCACCCACATCCAGCGCATTCATACGCAAGGTGGTGAAGCGCCGCCTGCCGCGCAGTGCGACGCGACCAAGCCCAATACCGAGTTCAGGAGTGCTTACAGCGCAGACTATTACTTCTACGCGCCAGAGGCTGATGAACCGCCGCCGCCCCAGGGCAGCCCTTACTGAGGCCGCCGGCGCCTCACGCCACCGCTGATCTCACCACGCGTTGCGGCTGCGCAACGCCATAGCCCTGCGCATAGTCCACGCCGAGCCGGGTGAGTTCCTGGATGATCTCGGCGTTCTCGGCAAACTCCGCGATGGTCTGCTTCTGGGTGTGATGCGCGATCTCGTTGATGGACTTCACCATCTCGCGGTCCACCGGGTCGCGCAGGATCTCGCGCACGAAGCTGCCGTCGATCTTGAGGTAATCGACCGGGAAATGCTTCAGGTACCCGAATCCGGAGTGACCCTTGCCGAAATCATCGAGCGCGAACTTGCAGCCGCGCTTCTTGAGGGACTGCACGAAGCGGGTGGCGTGCGCGAAATTCCGGATCGCATCCGACTCGGTGATCTCGAAACAGATCTTGGTCGCGTCCAGCCCGCTGCGCTCGAACTGCTCGTGCACGAACGGCAGGAACTTCTCGTCGCCTAAGCTCTTGGCGGAGAGGTTGATGGAGCACTGGAAGAGCTTCTCGCGCTCGTCAGCTTCCGACACCAGCCAGCGGAAGGCGTTCTCGATCACCCAGCGATCGATCGAGGGCGCCATGCCGTAGCGCTCAGCGGCGTCGATGAATTCCTGTGCGGCCACGATGCCGCCGCTCTCGTCCTTCATGCGCAGCAAGAGCTCGTAGTGCTCACCGATCTCGGCGCGCTGCAGCGGCTGGATGGTCATGCGGAACAATTCAAAGCGCCCCTCGCCAAGGGCTGCGTGGATGCGCGCCGCCCACTCCATCTCGCGCCGGCGCGCCATGCGCTGGATATCGTTTTCGGCAAAACTGTGGACGCGGTTACCGCCGCTTTCCTTGGCGGCCGCGCAGGCGCTGTCGGCCGCGGACAAAACGCCCGCGACGTCATTGTTGTCGGCGGCAATCGGCACTACGCCGATGCTGGCGTGCAGCGGCAGCCGGCGGTCCTCCCAGTTGAAGCGGAAGTTGAGCACCGCTTCGCGCAGGGTTTCCGCGGTACGCATCGCCTCCTCGAGGGAGCAGTTCGCGAGCAGCACGCCGAACTCATCGGCGCCCAGGCGCGACAGCGTATCGCGCCAGCCCACCTTGGATTTCAGCAGCGCGCCCACCTGTCCCAGCACCGCATCGCCGCCGCTATGGCCGCAGGCCTCGTTGACAATCTTGAACTGGTCGATGTCGAGGTAGCACAGCGCGTAGGAGGCCTCGCGCGCCTTGGCACTCAGCAGCGCCCGTTCCAGGCGCGTCTCGAACTCGCGGCGATTCACCAGCCCGGTGAGCAGATCATGCCGCTCATGGTAGGAGAGGCGCCGGTTCAGCTCGCGCGACTCACTGACGTCGCGGAACACCAGCACGCCGCCCGCCACGTGGCCGGCGGCGTCGCGAATCGGAGCCGCAGTGCTTTCGACGTACAACTCGTTGCCATCGCGCTTGATCAGCAGCACCGGTCGCACTGACGGGATGGGGCGGATACGGCGGATGGAAACCGACAGCGGATTTTCCAGCGGCTCGCAGGTCTCCTCATGGAAGGCGCGGAAGACCTCTTCCACCGGCCGTCCCATGGCATCCTCGAGGCGCCAGCCGGTGAGCTCTTCGGCCACCGGGTTGATGTATTCGATGGTGGAGTTGCCATCGGTGGTGATGACACCGTCGCCGATCGATTGCAGCGTAATCTGCGCGCTCTGCTTCTCGCGAAACAGCGCTTCCTCGTAGAGCTTGCGCTCGGTGATGTCCAGTTCCACGCCCACCAGTCGCAGCAGGCGCCCCTGCTTGTCGACCCGCGCTGTGGCGCGGCTGTTGACCCAGCGCCACTCACCGTTGCGATGGCGCATGCGGTGGGTGCTTTCGAAAATCTGCGTCTTGCCGGCAACGTGCTCGCGCAGCGCCGCCTGCACGCGCGACAGGTCATCCGGATGTACCAGCGCACGCCAGTCGGGGGAACCGGGCATGTCCTCATCGGCGTAGCCGAGCATGGCCTTCCAGCGCGGCGAGACATACATCTCGTTGCTCTCGACGTCGTAGTCCCACAGCCCGTCGTTGGCGGCGGCCTGGTAGAGCGCGGTGCGCTCTTCGAGTTTGGCGAGGCGCGCCTCGGTGCGCAGCCGCTCGAGCCCGGTCGCAAGACTCGTGCCGACGAGCTTCATGAGCAGCTGCGTGTTCACGTCCCACGGGCCGCGCGGCATGGTGTGCGCAAGCCCCAGGAATCCAGCCGGCTTGCCGGACACCCGCAGCACCACCAGCAGGGCCGAACCCATGTGCAGCTCCGCCAGGCGCGCGGCGTCGACCGTCTGCTCCTTGCGCGGCAGATTGGTGTCACGCAGCTCTGACAGGCGCAGATGCTCGGTGCGCCCCTTCAACCAGGGGAAGCTCTCAAGGCTTGTTCCCGAGAGGCCTTCCGGACGGCACTGCGCAAAGGCGCTGCGCGAAAATTGCACGTCGGCGAAAGCGAGATCTTCGGGATTCAGAGAGGCGAGAAACGCGCAGTCCGAAGCGGTGGCGTCGCGCAGCAATTCGAGATTGCGCCGCAGGCAATCATCCACGTTTTCACGGCGCAGGTTCTGGAAGTCGACGGCGATCTTGGTGCACACCACGTCGATGCCGACCACGGGCCGCGCCGCGCGACCCGTCCAGGCTTCGGCCGAGAGGATGTCGGAAGCGCTGTAGTCTTCTGGCTTATCCGGTATCGGAGTCGCCATTTACCCGTGACCTCCCATAAACCGGCCTAGCCTAAACACTTGTCCAGTAATGCGACGTGATCCCCCGTCACGAACCAGAATAATAACCGGCGCTATTTTCCAAGCGGTTACACCGGATTTCCAAGCGGTTACACGGGATTCTCGCACACTAATTCAGGATTACAAGATAAGACTCTGTTGGATCACGCATTACCTGATTTAACAGAATCACCGCGGCGCCCGATCAAAGCGAGCCACGCCTCAATCACCTGCTGCGGTTGGATGCCGAGAATGCTCGGCTTCCCGTCCAGCGTGCCGGTCACGGTCGCCGCGGGCGTGCTCGCGCCGCCCGGCCGATACAGCCACGGATCAATGTGACCGAAGAGCGCCACCGTCGGGCACCCGAGTGCCGCGGCGGCGTGCGCGGGGCCGGTATCCACGGCTATCAGGCTTGCCGCACGCTCGAGCAATGCGAGCAGGCGTGTGATCGGCAGATCACCCGCCGCGTTGTACACGTTGGTTACCCCGGAGCGCCGGATGATCTCCTCGTTCAGCGACTCCTCGGCGCGCGTCCCGGAAAACACGATCGCGTGATGTGGAGAATGCGTGCGCACCGCCCGCAGCACTTGCGCCCAGCGCTCCTCGGGCCAGTACTTGGCCGCGCCCGCGCGCGCCCGCAACCGGCGCCTGGCCACGTGCCGGCTTCCCGGATGAAACACCATCCAGGGAGCGGCGATTCTCCGGCGGGCAAGCCAGACGTCGAGTTCCTCACGCGCGCTTTGCGCCAGCACCAGATGCGCGGCCCGCACGCCGCCAGGCGCGGCCGGCGGGATAAGTCCCTCGAATGCGGCGGGCGTCAACGCGCCAAGGCGTAGATAGCGATCCGCGAAATTCTCACCGCTGAGAAACGGGTACTGCGTCGAGTCGCATACGTAGCTGCCCGGAATACCCCCGCGCGCGAGCAGCGAGCGTCCCTCGCCCCGATCGCAGAACCACGTCGGGCCCGCACCCCGCTCGCGCAGCCATGACACCAGCGCCTGCTGATCGCGGCTCAACCAGTACGGTGTGCGGCGGCTGCGCACCAGTATGAGACGCCCCACAGCCGGATGTCCGGCGAGCAGCGGCTCGCACCAGGGACCCGAGGCGATAACATCGACGCCCTTGCCGAAGCGCGCACGCAGCTGCGTGAGGAGCACGGTGAGCAGCACCATGTCGCCAAACGCACCGCAACGCATGACGAGCGGTGCGCGGCTGGCGGCCTGGGTGATGTCCTCTGCCATGCAGTCAGGGTGAGGCAGCTGCCGGCTCCTTGCGAGGCTCTGCGTGAGGTAAGATTAAAGTTTGGCTTTCAACAAGTTGCATGACCGCCGCCGCACCCGCGAAGAGCTCGCCGCCTGAGGCCGAGCAACAGTTCGACGTTGGCTCCACGGATGATTCCCTGGAACGGATGATCGAGTTGTTTGCCCGCCATGGGGACACGTATCGCGTGTTCGTCCCCGCACGCGGATCTTATACCTATGTCATCCATCACCCGGACGACGTCAAGCGGGTGCTGGTGTCCAATCACAAGAACTACACCAAGGGTATCGGGCTCGACCGCGTCAGGATCCTCCTGGGCAAAGGCATCATGACCAGCGAAGGCGAGCTGTGGAAGCGCCAGCGCTACATGATGCAGCCGTTCTTCCACCGTCGCGTCATCACCGGCTTCGCAGAAATCATCGCGCAGACGAATGACCGCTTCATCACCCGTTGGGAAGAGCGCGCCAGGCGCGGGGAGCTGGTAAACCTGACCGACGAGATGAGCGAGCTCACCCTTGAGATCGTGCTGCGCTCGATATTCGGCCGCGACCTCGACCGCCTTACGCAGCAGCTGGGCGCTAACCCCTTCGAGGTCATCACCAGGGAGCAATCGCGCGATCTGCAGTTTGCTTACAAGTTCCGTTCGCTCACCAAGCTCGTGGCGCAGCTGATCGCGCGGCGCCGGGCCGAGGCGCACGAGCATTTTGACTACCTCGCCATGCTCATGAGCGCACGCGACAAGGAAAGCGGCGAGCCGATGGGCGAGCGCGTGCTGATCGATGAGGTCATGACCCTCATCGTCGCCGGGCACGAAACCACCGCCAGTGCCTTGAACTGGACCTGGTACCTGCTCTCGCAGCACCCGCAGGCGCAAGTGCGGCTGCACGCCGAAATCGACGCAGCCGCCGATGCGGCTGCGCCCGATCTGCAGCAGATGGAGGCGCTCACCTACACCCAGCAGGTGATCAACGAGGCGCTGCGCCTCTACCCGCCCGGTTGGCTCCTGTCGCGGCGCACGATCGAGGCCGACGTGCTCGGCGGCTACCCGGTGGCGGCGGGCACCAACGTGCTGCTGCCGCTGTACCTCCTGCACCGGCACCCCGAATTCTGGCCGGAGCCGGAAAAATTCCTGCCGGAGCGCTTCGCGCCCGAACATGAGGCGCAGCGCCCGCGCTTTGCCTACATGCCCTTCGCGGCCGGTCCCAGGCATTGCATCGGCGAGACCTTCGCGCTGTACGAGATGCTCGTGCACCTGTACAAGGTGGCGCGCCGCTATCGGCTGATCCATGTCCCGGACCGGCCGCTGGAACTTGAGGCGCAGATCAACCTGCGCANNGTGTCCTTTGACGAGCTCTACGAGCGCGCGCTCGGGATCCTCTTCCACCTACAGCGCATCGGCGCCCGCCGCGGCCACAAGCTGATCCTGTTCCTCGCCAACAATGAGCAGTTCATCGATGTCTTCTGGGCGGCGATCCTCGGCGGCATCGTGCCGGTGCCCGTGGCGCTCGGCATCAGCGACGAGCATCGTCACAAGCTGTTGCGTATCGCGCGGCGCTTAGGTCGACCTTTTATCTACACCGAGCGGCGCTCGCTCGAGCGTATCGGCACCTTCGCCGCCACCGCCGGCGAGACCGAGGTGTTCGAGGGTCTGCGCCAGCGCGCGTTCCTGGTCGATGACCTCGATGACGTCTCGCGCGCCGGCGAGGTGCAGCGGGTGTCGTCGGACGACACCGCCTTCATCCAGTTTTCCTCCGGCTCCACCAGCGAGCCCAAGGGAGTGGTGCTTACCCACGGAAACATCCTCGCCAACTGCTATGGCTCGACCGAGGCGGCGGGCTTCAATGAGAACGACGTGAGCCTGTCGTGGATGCCGCTTACCCACGACATGGGCCTGATCGGCTTTCACCTCATGATGTTCGCCAACCGGGTACACACGCACTTGATGCCGACGGAGCTGTTCATCCGCCGCCCGCTGCTGTGGCTGACGTTCGCTTCGCGGGTGCGCGCCACGATCCTGTGCTCGCCGAACTTCGGCTACAAGCACTACCTCAAGGTGCTCGGCGAGCGCAGCGTGGAAGGCCTTGACCTGTCGGCGGTGCGTCTCATTTTCAACGGCGCCGAGCCCATTTCAGTCGAGCTGTGCGATGAGTTCCTCAGGCGCATGACGCCCGCGAAACTCTCACGCAACGCCATGTACCCGGTGTACGGACTTGCGGAAGCCGCGCTCGCGGTGAGCTTCCCACCCGTGGGCGCACCCATGCGCACCATCACGCTCAACCGCCATCGCATGAAGGTGAGCGACCCGGTCGAGCTCGTGGCCGCGAATGATGCGAACGCGGTGCAGATCATCTGCGAAGGCAACGCCATCCCCTACTGCCGCGTACGCATCGCCGGCGATGACGACGCGGAGCTGCCGGAACAGCGTATCGGGCACGTGCACATCACGGGCGACAACGTGACGCACGGCTACTACGAGGATCCGGCCGCGAATGCCGAGGCCTTCAGCGCCGACGGCTGGCTGCGCACCGGGGACTTAGGCCTGATGCACGGCGGTGAGTTGTATGTTTCGGGGCGCGCGAAAGAGATTATTTTCGTCAACGGCCAGAACTACTACCCGCACGATCTGGAGACCATCGCGCAGCGCGCCCCGGGACTGGAACTGGGTAAGGTGGTCGCCGCGGGCGTGCGCCCGCGCGGCTCACAGCTCGAGCAGCTGGTGGTGTTTGTTCTGCACCGCGGGGCGCTGGGCGACTTCCTCCCCGTCGCCACCCAGGTCGCGCGGCTCATCAATGAACAGACCGGCCTCGAAGTCGCGGAAGTGCTGCCCGTCAAGCGCATCCCCAAGACCACCAGCGGCAAGATCCAGCGGCATCTGCTGGAGGAAAGCTACGCCGACGGGGAGTTCGATGCCGAGCGCCAGGAACTCGCCACCCTGCGCGCCGCGCAACGCGGGCCGGAGGCCGGTTCGCGTACCGAGATCGAGGAGCGGCTCAAGGGCATCTGCGATGCAGCGCTCGAGGGCAAGCGGGTGGAAATCCATGACAATCTGTTCGAGATCGGCGCGAGCTCGCTCAAGCTCATTGAGATCCACGAGCAGATCGATCGCGAATACCCCGGGAAGGTGGATCTCACCGAGCTGTTTGATTTCCCGACCATCGCCGAGCTCGCCTTGCACCTGCAAAGCAAGCTGGTGCAGGCGTAGGCCAAAAGTCGCAAGCTCCCGTCATTCTGCGTTTATAATGATCGAATATGGAGCTAAGTACCCCACAGGCAGGCTCGGGGGGCTGCGAGCGCCGGCTCTGTGACTGCGGGATCCGTCCCACCGCCCAGCGGGTGCGCATTGCGGGACTGCTGCTTGCCGAGCCTCAGCACCGTTCGGCGGAACAGATCCTGGACAGCCTGCGCTCAGCCGGCGCCCGGATCTCCAAGGCCACGGTGTACAACACCCTTAACCTCTTCGCCGAACGCGGGCTCATCCGCCAGTTGTCGGTTGATGGCTCGCGGGCGTGGTTCGACTCGAACGTGGAGCCGCACTATCACTTCCACGATGAGTCCAGCGGCGCCCTGATCGACGTGCCGGTACCCGCAGTTGAGTTCAGCCGCTTGCCAGACCCGCCTCCCGGGATGCAGGTGATGGGCATCGATCTGGTGATCCGCCTGCGCAAAAAAATGTAGAATGCGCGGCCTTCGGCAGCGCGCTTGCCGGGATAGCTCAGTTGGTAGAGCAGCGCATTCGTAATGCGCGGGTCGGAGGTTCGAGTCCTCTTCCCGGCACCATCTCCTGACCTGATTTGCCGTGATCTGGACCCGTTCGACGGCCCGTCGCCCGCGCGCCTCCCTTGAGCGTTTCCGGCGAGCTTTTCCTTAAGGGAAGATTAAACTTCTTACGGAACAGCCGGTTCTAACCCCGGCAGCGGCCGTACGGGCCGCCGATGCGGCTTTTTATAAGGAATCCCCGTGGGCACGAACCCGGAACATCTCCCCGACGCCGACGCTCCCCAGAAGGAGGCCGTCACCTGGATCGGCCGCGATCGGCCGGCCTTCGACCGCGGCGTTGAGCCCCAGGCGGCACACTCACCGGACCTGGGCCGTCCGGATGAAGGCAGCACGCGGCGCACGTGGCTAATCCGTGGCGTCGCCCTGGCTGTGGTGCTCGCCGTCGCCATCGCGCTTTGGATCAGCCATCACTCCAAACCCGCACTCACCGCGCTGGCGGACAAGACCCAAGCGCCGCTGATCAGCGTTATGACGCCTGCCCTGAAGTCCGTGACCTCGAATGTCACTTTCAGCGGCGGCATCGCGGCCCGCTACGACATGCCCATCGGCAATGACGGCGACACCGGACGCGTGATCGCGGTGTACGTCGAGGCCGGCGATCACGTGCGCCGCGGGCAGATTCTGGCGAAGCTGGATGATTCGGTGCTGATCCCGCAGGTCAATCGGCTCGCGGCCTCACTCGAGCAGGCGCGCGCGCAGGCGGAACTCTCCCAGGCCGAATACAAGCGTGCACTCGGGGTGGCGGCCGCCGGCGCGCTTTCCGCCGAGGACATCGAGAAGCGCCGCGCTACGGCGGTGACCGACGCCGCCAACGTGAAGGTGGCCGCCGCGCAGCTCGCCGAAAGCGAAGCACGTCTGAAACGTACCCGCATCTCCGCACCCATTGACGGCGTCGTACTGACGCGCAAGGCCGAGGCGGGCCAGATCGCGAACCCCGGCGGTGAAGCGCTGTTTCGCGTGGCGAGCGGCGGCGAAGTCGAAATGCGCGGCCAGCTCGCCGAGCAGGACTTGGCTCAGGTGAAGGTAGGCGATGCGGCCACGGTCTATCTGACCGGGCTGCCGCGCGCCTTCCCCGGCCGCGTTCGCCTGCTGGGCGCGATCATCGATCCGGCGACACGCTTAGGGGAAATCCGTATTGCCCTGACTCCGGATCCGGCGCTGCGGCCCGGCGCGTTTGCACGCGGCTCGGTGACCATCGGCAACGCGCAGCGGCCGGTGGTGCCGCAGACCGCCGTGCTGGCGGACACCGCCGGCAGTTACGTCTTTATCGTCAACAGCCAGGGCAACGCCGAGCGGCGCGCGGTGCGCGTTGCGGACACGGGTGATAACGGCATTGTCATCGGCTCGGGCCTCACCGGCACCGAGCGGGTGGTCACGACCGCGGGCGGGTTTCTGCGCGACGGTGAGCCCGTGCAAATCGCGAGCGGGGGCGCCCTCGGGGAGTCACACTGATGCGCAACATTTCCGCGTGGGCCATCAAGCATCCACTGCCGCCGGTGGTGCTGTTCGTCGTGCTGCTGTTCATGGGCATCGTCGCGTTCGTGCGTCTGCCCATCACGCTCAACCCGGACGTCTCTTTCCCGGGCGTCATCGTCAGTGTGGCCCAGCCGGGCGCGGCGCCACAGGAACTGGAGACCCAGATCCTGCAGAAGGTTGAGGGCGCGGTTGCCAGCATCGGCAACATCAGCTCTATCACCTCCTGGGCGACCGAGGGACAGGCGAACGTCTTCATCGAATTCAACATCGGTACGCCCATCGATCGTGCGGTCGCCGACGTGCGCGACGCCATGGCCAAGGTACGCTCAAACCTGCCGCAGGGCATCCAGGAACCCGTCGTACAGCGCATCGACGCCGACGGGAATTCCATCGTCTACTACGCCGTCAGCTCCGCATCCCTCACCCAGGAGGAAGTGTCCTGGTTCGTCGACAACACCATCACCAAGCGTCTCTTGTCCATCCCGGGCGTGGCGCAGGTAAATCGTGGCGGCGGCGTCAACCGCGAGATCCGCGTGGAACTGGACCCGGCGCGCATGCAGGCCCTCGGCATTACCGCCGCCGCGGTCAACGAGCAGCTTCGCACCCTTAACCTCGACCCCGCTGGCGGCCGTGCGCAGGTTGGTGGCGGCGAACAGGCGATCCGCGTGCTCGGTGGCGCGCACACCGCGGCGGCACTCGCGGACACGCAGATTGCGCTGACCGGCGGTCGCTTCGCGCGCCTCTCCGACCTTGCCAACGTGATCGACAGCGTCGGGGAGATCCGCACGGTGGCGCGTCTGAACGGCCGCCCCGCGACCACCTTCGGAGTGAAGAAAGCCAAGGGCTACTCGGACCTGAGCGTCTACAACGAGATCCATGCGGAGCTCGACAAGGTCAGCACCGAGAACCCGCAGGCGAAGCTGACGCAGATCTTCACCACCGTGACCTACACCAAGGACACCTACAACTCCTCTATCAGCGCGCTGCTGGAAGGCGCGGCGCTCGCGGTGCTGGTGGTGTGGCTGTTCCTGCGCGAC
>PLEC01000044.1 GCA_003136935.1 Gammaproteobacteria bacterium | reverse complement strand
GATAGAACTGCGCCGTCGGCTGATTGTTCTGCGTATTCCAGGTTTTACCGCCATCGAACGAGATCGAGGCGCCGCCATCGCTCGCTTCGATGATCCGCTCCGGATTGGTCGGATCGATCCACAGTCCGTGATGATCGCCATGGCGCGCGGGCAGCAGCTCGAACGTCTTGCCGCCATCGGTGGAGCGGAACAGGCCGGTGTTCTCCGCGTACAGTGTGTCCACGTGCCTGGGGTCAGCAAGGATGGTGGAAAAATACCAGGCCCGCTGACTGAGACGTCCGTCGTCGTTGACGCG
The DNA here is from genome assembly GCA_003136935.1 of Gammaproteobacteria bacterium. Classification (GTDB taxonomy): domain Bacteria; phylum Pseudomonadota; class Gammaproteobacteria; order Steroidobacterales; family Steroidobacteraceae; genus 13-2-20CM-66-19. The sequence goes on along the minus strand of PLEC01000044.1, from coordinate 11,243 downwards.
CCGCCAATGCGCGCCGCTGTCGTCTGAACGGAACAGACCACCCTCCGCCGCCTCGATCATCGCGTAGATGCGCGTGGAGTCCGCACCGGAAACCGAGACGTGGATGCGCCCGAGGATACCCGCTGGCAATCCATTGCCGGACAGCTGGCTCCAGCTCACGCCACCGTCGGTGGAACGATACAGCCCGCTACCCGGACCGCCGCTCGAGAAGTTCCAGGGCTGCCGTCGTGCCTGCCAGAGCGCGGCGTAGACAATCTTCGAGTCGTGCGGATCGAAGCTCACGTCGATTGCGCCGGTCTGCTCGTCCCGGTAAAGGACTTTCGTCCAGGATTTCCCGCCGTCGGTCGTGCGGAACACGCCGCGTTCCTTGTTGGGACCGAAGGCGTGGCCAAACGCGGCGACCAGCACGATATCTGCGTTGTCCGGGTCGACGATCAGAGCGCCGATCTGGCGAGAATCCCTGAGGCCGATATTGCTCCAGGTCTTGCCGCCATCAACCGACTTGTAAACGCCGTCGCCATAGGTCATGTCGCCGCGGGGCGCGGCTTCGCCGCTGCCGACATAAATCACGCTGTGGTTGGAGGGTGCAACCGCGATGGCGCCGACGGAAGAGATAGCCGTTTGATCAGTCAGCGGCAGCCAGGTGGCGCCCCCGTCGGTCGTCTTCCAGACCCCGCCGGCCACCGCGCCAAAATAAAACGTCGTGGGATCCCCCGGGATACCAGCGACCGCGAGCGCGCGCCCGCCGCGATAGGGCCCGATGCCCCGCCACTGCAGAGCCTGGAAAAGCTTCTCGTTGACCGGAAACGCGTCCTGCGCATGGACCGTTGGCATTGCCGCCGTGGCGAACGCCCCCAAGGCGACCCAACAACGGATCAACGCAGACCACTGTAAATGTGCGGGATGCGGTTTCATGAGGCTCCGTCTCATCGCGTGCTGCCGCGCTTGTAGCACAGCGGTGTGAATACTGCATCGCCCGCAAGGGCTAACAGGCTCGACACGCCCTGCCGCGGCATTTATCGTACCGGCGTGATTCCCCTGCCCCACATGCCGGCAATGGACCTTGCGCTGTCGATCGCCTTAGGTGTTGGACTGGCAGCGGCCGTTGGCTTGCGGGTGTTTCTGCCGATGCTGGTAATGAGCGTGGCCGCTTACACCGGTCATCTGGCGCTCAGCGGCGGCTTCGCCTGGCTCGGCAGTGCCTCGGCGATTGTGATGCTGGGCGTCGCAGCGATTCTTGAGATCTTCGCGTACTACATTCCCGGGGTCGATAACCTGTTGGATGCGATCGCGGCGCCCGCCGCACTCATCGCCGGCATCGTGGTGTCCGCTGCGGTCATGACGGATCTGCCACCGATCGTGAAGTGGACCACGGCCGTGATCGCCGGCGGCGGCGCCGCAGGTCTCACCCAGGGTCTGACGTCGCTTCTGCGTGCGAAGTCCACCGTCATGACCGGGGGCCTCGGCAACCATGTGCTTGCGACCGGCGAGTGGGGCGGCGCGCTGCTGGTCTCGTTGCTCGCGCTCGCCTTCCCGGTGGTCGCGGTGGCGCTGGTGGCGGTGTTCTGTTGGTTCGCAATCAGGCTGGTACGACGCCTGTTCCGCAAAGACTCCTCGGCCGCCCCGCCTCCCCGCTCGCTCGCCGAGCGCAGCTAGCGCCGCGCGCTCACAACCGCGGCGAGGGCACGTCCTTCGCCGCAGTGCGCAGGCACTCGCGCAGGGCGCTGGCAGCCGGCGGCAGATCGCCGGGGGCACGCACGATCACCCCGACCGGACTCTCGAGTGACTTGAGCTTTACCGGCAGGATTGCCAGCAGGCCGTGTTCCACGTCATCGAGTGCCACGTGATAGGGCATCACGCCGACGCAGTCGGATTTGCGCAGCAGCACGCGGTTGGTGAGGATCGACACCGACTCGATGACGTTCTTCGGCAGGGTCGTACCAGCGTCGATGAAGGCGCGTTCGATCTGCCGGTGCAGCGCGGTCTCCGGCAACGGCAGGAGCCACGGCTGGTTTGCCAGTTCGCGCAGCGTGAGACGCCGCTTGCGTGTCAGCGGGTGACCACGACGCACCACGATACAGGTCGGCTCGGCGTAGAACTCCTCATAGACGAGTGCGCGGCTATGCCCCTCGGTGGGCAGTCGCCCGAGCACCATGTCGAGGTCCCCCGCCAGCAGCGCCGGCATGAGGATGTCATACGTGCCAACGATCACGCTGATCGCGACCCCCGGCCGCTCGTTCTTCAGCAGCACGATGGCATCAGGCAGGATGCTGGCGGACGCGGCCAGCAGTGTCCCCACCGTCACTTTGCCGCTATAGCCGACGCGCAGGTTCTCGAGTTCCTCAGCCGCATGCCGCAGCTGCGCGAGCAGCACCTTGGCGTGGCGCGCGAAAATCTCCCCGTATTCGGTCGGCTCGATGCCGCGGTTGCTGCGCTCGAAAAGCCTCAGCCCGAGGGTCGTCTCGACGTCCTGCAGCGCCTTGGTGAGCGTCGGCTGGGTGAGACTCAGACGTTTGGAGGCCTTGAGGATGCTGCGGCAGTCGTAGATCTCAGCAATCAACTCCAGATGGCGCAGGCGGAATTTGCGTGCGATCCAGCGCTCCAGGCGTGATGAACTCATGCGCCATCATAAGCTTTAGGCGCTGCATCGTGCGCCCACGCCGCGTGCCATGGATGCCGCTCCCACGTCGAGTCCGAAGAACGCCGTGGCGTTGGCGTGCAGCAGCTTGCCACGCACGCGCGGCGGCAGGCTCGCGTCGGAGCCGATCAGCTTGCCGACCTGCTGCTCCCCGAGTGGGAAGGGGTAATCCGATCCCAACATCACCCGGTCCTCACCCATGGTCTTGACGAGAAATGCGAGCGCGTCGGAACTGAACACGGCGGCGTCGACATAAAAGCGCTCGACGTAGGAGGACGGCAGCTGCGGGCAGTCCTCACGCACGATGTCCCGGTGCCGCCAGGCGTTGTCGACCCGCCCGAGCAGGTACGGGAAGCTGCCGCCGCCGTGCGCGAAGCACAGCTTCAGCGAACGCGGCAGTCGCTCGAAGGCGCCGGACAGGATCAGCCACAGAATCGACAGCTGCGTCTCCGCCGGCATCGAGACCAGCCACGGCAGCTGGTACTTGGGCATGCGCTCCTGCGCCATCATGTCCCAGGGGTGCACAAACACCGCGGCACCCTCCGCCGCGCAGTGCTGCAGGAAGGTGATGATGCCCTCGTCGTTGAGCTCACGGGGGCCGACGTGGTTGCCGATCTGCACGCCGATGTGTCCGTCGGCCATCGCCCGGCTGACTTCGCGGCAGGCAAGATCCGTATCCTGCAGCGGCACCTGGCACAGCGATTTCAGCCGGCGCGGCGCGTGCGCGCACAGCTCGCGCGCAGCGTCGTTGAAAATCCGCACGCACTCGAGTGCCTGGGCGGCCGGCCGGTGATAGCCAAACAGCAGCGGCGTCACGCACATGATCTGCACGTCCACGCCGTCGCGGTCCATGGCCTCCAGCCGCACCGCCGCATCCCAGCAGGCGGAGGTGACGGGACGAAATTCCTCAGCGCCGATCATCAGCATCGCCGTGCCATCTCCCAGGTGCTTCATCGACGGCCAGTCGCCGCCGCCGAAGCGCGCCGCCAGGTCCGGCCAGGTGCGCGGCAGGAAATGCGAATGAATGTCGACCATGTTCATCGGGTGTCTCTCCTTCAGGAGCGGGCCTCGTGGCCCCGGGGCAAGGGCCGCCAGGCCACGACCTTGATTTCAATGCGCAGGTGCGGATGCGGCAGCTCTGCGACCGCCACCGTGGTGCGCGCCGGGCCCTGGTAACCGAAAACTTCCGCGTACACCTCGTTGTAGCCGGGGAAGTCCTGCATGCTCACAAGATAGGTGCTGACTTCAACCACGTCGGCAAGCGTCGCGCCGGCATGGGCGAGAATGGCGCGGATGTTCTCGAGAACCGCGCGGGTCTGGACGCGGATGTCGAAGAGGTAACCACCGGCCGCGTCAGGGTCCGCTCCGGCGATCGAATCGTCCGCGCGCCGCGAACTCGTACCGGATACGAAAATGAAATCCCCGGCGCGACGAAAATGCGGAAACGCGCCGCGCGGCTTCGCCATGCCCGGGATCACCGCGCTGGCGGCCGCCACTTGCGTAGCCACGCCCTTGGGTGCTCCGCTCACAGCTTCACGCAGATGTTCATAGCTTCCGAGAAGAACGCCAGTGAATGCGCCCCGCCCTCGCGCCCGATCCCGGAGAGCTTCACCCCGCCAAACGGCGTGCGCAGGTCGCGCAGGAACCAGTCGTTGACCCAGGCGATGCCGACCTCCATCTGGCGCGCCACGCGATGCGCGCGCTGCAGGTTCGAGGTCCACACGGCGGCCGCGAGCCCGTAACGGGTGTCGTTCGCCATGTGGATCACCTGCTCCTCGGAATCGAATGGCGCCACGTGGCACACCGGGCCGAAGATTTCCTCACGCACACAGCGGGCGCTCTCGGGCAGTCCGGTGAGGATCGTCGGTTCGATGAAGGCGCCCTGGTCGCGCTCATCGCCAAAGGCCGGCACGCCGCCGCCGCAGACGATCCCGGCGCCCTCCTCGCGGGCCAGCCGGTAATACGACAACACCTTGTCGCGATGGGCGCGCGATATCAGCGGCCCCATGTCGGCGCCCTCGAACGGTCCGCCTACCTTCAGTGCGCGCGCGCCGCGGGCAAGTGCCTCTACAAAACGCGCGTAGACCGGCCGCTCGACATACACGCGCTCGGAACACAGGCACACCTGGCCGGTGTTGGCGAACACTGAGCGCATGGTGCCGGCGAGCGCGGCGTCGAAATCCGCGTCCGCGAATATGATGGCGGCGTTCTTGCCGCCGAGCTCAAAGGACAGCGCCTTCACCGAGTCGGCGGCGCTCTTCATGATGGCCGAACCGGTCGCCGACTCGCCCGTGAATGCGATCGCATTCACATCAGGGTGCGCGACCAGCGCCGCACCCGCCGAGTCCGGTCCGAAGCCATGCACGAGGTTGAACACGCCCGCCGGCACGCCGACTTCCTGCATGACCTCCGCGAGCAACGCCGCCGAGGAAGGCGTCTCTTCCGAGGGCTTGGCCACCACGGTGTTGCCACAGGCAAGCGCCGGGGCGAGCTTCCAGGTCAACAGCAGAAAGGGCAGATTCCACGGCGCGATGACCGCCACCACGCCGACGGGCTTGTAAACCGAATAGTTGAGGGCGCCGCGCCCGTCGGGCGTCGCCATCTCGAAGCACTCGGAGGGTCGCGCGAGCGCCAGGTCCGCGTAGGCGCGAAAGTTCGCTGCCCCGCGCGGGATGTCGAGCGAGCTGGCCTGTTTGAGCGTCTTGCCGGTATCGGCGATCTCAGCGCTCACGAACTCCGCGAAGCGCTCCTCGATCCGGTCCGCCACCTTGCGCAGCAGCGCTGCGCGTTCAGCGGTGGACATGCGACCCCAGGGACCGCGCAGCGCGGCGCGCGCCGCCTGCACGGCGCGATCAACGAGGGCGGCATCCGCCTCGGTGACGCTGCACAGGACGCGTCCGTTGACGGGGTTGATGTTCGCGAAGGCCTTACCCTGGCGCAGGAACTCCCCGCCGATCAGGCATGGCAGCTGCTGGCCGGCAAAAGGATAGGGGTCCGACGGGGTGGGGCTGCGCACCGTGCGATTCTAGGCAGGGACGCGCTCTCGAAAATAATCGTTTTTTACCCGGTTGGTATGCAGATTATCTATAGCAAAAATCAGCCAAAGATTGCCTGGCGCCGCGCCAGGCTGGCCGCGCTCCAGACTTCCTTGCTGCTGTAGTACTGCGGCACGGCCCGGGCACCTTGAGGCAGCACCACCCACGGTTGCTTCGACTCGGTGTAGATGTGGATGTCGGGCGCAAAGCGATCCGGCGCATCGAAGGTGCCCACGCGCACGAAGCGCAGTTTGTCCCCCGCACCGGCGTAGGTGCTCCACAGCGCCACCTGGCATGCCGGGCAGCGGGCGATCTTCTGGCCCTTACCGCTGTTGCTCGGCGTGTCGATGAGCGCCGGGGTCCCCTGCAAGGTCTGCATGCGATCCGCTTCGATCAACGCGTTGAGCACGAACGCGGACCCGGTCTCGCGCTGGCACCATCGACAGTGACAGCAGTGCACGATGAGGGGCGCGCTCAGCATGCGGTAGCGCACCGCGCGGCAGGTGCAGCCGCCATCGGCGGCGAAGGGGGATGTTTCAGTCATACGGGTACTCAGCCGGGCTGGAAATGTTCCACCACCGGGGGNNAGCCGGGCTGGAAATGCTCCACGACGGGGGGCCCCTCGAGAATGCGGCTGGCTACTCCATGTCAGGGTAAGGGCCCTTGCCGCCTGCGGCGATAAAGCGATCGATCCTGGCCGTCAGCACCGGCAGGGGTACCGAGCCCAACTCCAGCACCGCATCGTGAAAGGCGCGGATGTTGAAGCGCTCGCCGAGTGCGTGTTCGGCGCGGCTGCGCGCCTCGAGAATGGCCCGCTCGCCCAGGTAGTACGACAGGGCCTGCCCCGGCCAGGTGATGTAACGATCGATCTCGGTGCCGATCTCGCGCTCGGGGAGCGCGGTGTACTGGCGGAAGTAATCCAGCGCCTGCGCGCGGCTCCAGCCTTGCGAGTGGATGCCCGTGTCCACCACCAGGCGCGCGGCACGCCAGATCTGGTAGCCCAGCATGCCGAAGCGGTCGTAGGGGCTGTCGTACAGACCCATCTCCAGCCCCAGCCGCTCGCAATACAACGCCCACCCTTCCCCGTAAGCGGACAGATAGCTCAGCTGGCGGAACGCGGGCTGATCCTTGTGCTCCATGGCAATCGGGATCTGAAATGCATGTCCCGGTGCGGACTCGTGCAGCGTGAGCGCGGTGAGGTTGTAGAGCGGCCGGCTCTTCAGATCATAGGTGTTGAGCAGATACACACCCGGACCGCCACGCCCGGCGGTGTAGAAGGGCGCGAGATCCTCCGGCACGGGCTTGATGGCGAAGCGCGCACGCGGCAGGTAACCGAAGAACTGCGCCGCGTTGCCGTCAAAGCGCTTGGCAATCCACGCCGCCCGCATCAGCAGTTCCTCGGGCGTCCTGGCGTAGAAGCGCGGGTCGGTGCGCAGCTTCGCCAGAAACGCCGGAAACTCGCCCTTGAACCCGCTGGCGCGCATCGCCGCGAGCATTTCCTCATGCAGTCGCGCAACCTCCGCGACACCCAGCGCATGGATCGCGGCCGGATCCAGATCGAGGGTGGTGAACTCGCGGACCTTGGCGCGGTAGTACTCCTTGCCGTCCGGCAGGTCGGCCGCAGCGATCGTGGTCCGCATCCCGGGTACGTACTCGGTGCGCATGAACTGGAGCAGCTCCCGGTAGGCGGGCTGCACGACATCCCGGATCACGGTGAGGGCGTCGGCCCGCAGCTTGGTCTGCCTGTCGGGCGCCACGCCCGTCATCTCCCTAAACGGCGTATAGAAGAGACTCGCTTCCGCGGCGGCCTCGGTCACGGCGGTGATGGAGCTGTCGCGCCCGTCCATGGTGACGCGCGGCGGGGTGAAGCCGCGCTTCATGCCGGCGCGCATCTCATCCATCTCTTCGTGGAAGTAGCGCGGAATGTCGCGCATCTGCGCGAGCCAGTTGCGATAGTCCTCGAGGGTGCGGAATGGCCGGCGGGCCGTGTAGCCGATGTCGGTCCAGAAAGTGGTGTCAGAATTGGCCGGCATTTCGAAATCGCGGAAGCGCTGGTTGGCGATCAGCACGACGATCTGCGCCCGGTAGATGTCGAAGTTGACCTGTTCCTTCGCGGAGAGGCGCGCGCGCGACAGAGCGTCGAGTTGCCGCAGCACGTCCTGCCAGTACTTCAGTCGCATCGCCTGCGTGGCAGGATCCACCTTCGACAGGTGATCGGCGATCGGCTTGGTGCTGTCCTCGTCGTCGGGCAGCTGTCCCATGCGCCACTGCCACTCGCGCGTGTAGATCCCCTGCAGACGCGCATTGGCGGATGGTTGGGGCGTGTGGCGTGCGCAGGCGCCCAGAGCGAGACACGCGAGCGCCAGCGCGACGGTCACCGTCCGCGCTGTCGTTAAAATTTTCATGGGATCCTTTCGCACTCTGACGCCTGCAGAGCGGTTCATTGCTCGCGGGGAGCATACTGCAATCGTTGCGCGTCGCCCTCGCCCCCGGTACAAGGACTCCTCATGAGAGCAATACTCGCGATCAGCTGCGGCGCGAGCCTCGGAGCGCTGTTGCGCTGGTGGCTCGGCACCAGTCTGAACGCGCACTTCCCGGATGTTCCGCCCGGCACGCTGGCGGCCAACCTCATCGGCGGCTATGTGGTGGGACTCGCGGTCGCGTTCTTTGCAACCTACTCGGCGCTCACCCCGGAGTGGCGGCTGTTCGTAATCACCGGGTTCTGCGGCGGCCTCACCACCTTTTCGACCTTTTCCGCCGAAATCGTGGCGCTCATGCAGCAGGGCCGCACGGGATGGGCACTCGGCGCGGCCGCGGCGCATCTTATCGGGTCGGTCGTCATGACCTTCGCCGGCATCGGTACCGTGGCACTGGTTCGCGCAGCCTGAACTGATTCGCAGCTGAGCTCATGCAGGTATAGCCAAGGCCGCAGCCGGCCAAAGCTATGCCTTTGGCCGGCGGAAACGGAACCGCTGTCCGCCGAAATCGCTTCCTGCGATTTCGGCCGATGAACTAGCGCGGCAGCTCGCGCAGCTCGTATCTTCCCCGCTCGTAGCTTAAGTAGCTTCCCTGCTCGTACCAGGCGCCCAGCACGATGCGCTGGGCCGGTGCGCCGTCGAGTTCCAGGTCATGCACTCCCGGGCGATGGGTATGGCCGTGAATTACGCGCCGCACGCGTGCGGCCCGTAGCGCCGCCGCGACCGCAGCCTCGTTCACATCCATGATGTAGGGAACCGTGCGTGCGGTATGCCGCCGACTGCCGGCGCGCGCCTCGTCGGCAAGCAGCTCCCGATGTGAGCGCGGCAGGGCCAGGAAGCGTCGCTGCCAGGCGCTCGTGCGCACGAGGCTGCGCAGCTCCTGGTAGGCATGATCATCGGTGCACAGGGCATCCCCGTGCGTCAGCAGCACCCGTTCGCCGTCAAACTGCGCCACCACCGGGTCGCTCAGCAGGCGGCAGCCGCTGCGGGCGCTGAAACCTGCGCCCAGCAGGAAGTCGCGGTTGCCGTGCAGCGCAAAGCAGGCGACGCCGCGCCGATCGAGCGATTTGAGGCCCGCGCACACCCGTTGCTTCTGCTCGTCCTGGTCGTCATCGCCCACCCAGGCCTCGAACAGGTCGCCGAGAATGTAGAGCGCTTCGGCAGACGCGGCGTGGCTGGCAAGAAAGTCGAGGAACTGCTCAGTGGCTTGCGGCGCGTCGGCGTCCAGGTGCACGTCGGAGACGAACAGGCGCGCCATCGGCTTAAGGCTACTTCGGCGAAAGAATCGTGTCGTGCGACGGCGTGGCCACCGGGGTCACGATCGGTGTCTGCACCGTGGCGGTCCCGGGGGTGATGATCTCCATCTTCTGGATGATCACCAGCTTCAGCGGCGCGTCTTTGGTGAATTCTCCAACAGCGCCGGTGGGGACCTCGCCAATGCGATCGATGACGTCCATGCCCTGCACGATCTTGCCAAACACCGCGTAGCCCCAGCGCGTCGCCACCGGGTCGAGGTCGGGGTTGTCGACGAGGTTCACGTAGAACTGCGCGTTGCCGGAGTGGGGCGCATCACCGCGCGCGAGGCCCACGGCGCCGCGCTTGTTCTGCAGGCCGTCGCCCGACTCGTTGAAGATATTCTCGCGCGTGGGTTTGAGTTTCATGGTGGTGGCGTCGTGGCCGCCAGCCTGAATGACGAAATTGGGCACCACGCGATGGATCAGGGTCCCGGAATAAAACCCCTCACGCACGTAGCGCAGGAAATTCGCGGCCGTCAGCGGGGCGCGCTCAGAGCGCACTTCGATAACGAACTCGCCCATGTTGGTCGTGACTTTCACCTGGGTGGTCGGTTCGTCGGCCCGCGCCGCACCCTGCGCCAGCAGCACGCCCAGAGCTAAGGCAGTAAGGGTTGCAAACCGGGTCCGGCATTGGCTAGGCATTGATACTCCGTTGTCTTTGGTCCGGCGCTCACCGGGCGCGAGATTCTATAGCCCGGCGCGAATTTCAGCGACTGCCACCGTGCAGCGAGTGCTTTGCGCCCGGGTGGGAACCCTTTGTGGGCGCGCAGGGCTCCCGTAACATGGCAGCCATGAGCGGCGGTACCAATCCGGTTGACTGTGAAGTGGCGCCGCGCGTTACCCGGTTCGCGCCCAGTCCCACGGGGGAGCTGCACCTGGGAAACGCGCGTACCGCACTGTTCAACCTGCTGCTCGCCCGCCACGGCGGCGGCCGCTTCCTGCTGCGTATCGAGGACACCGACGCCGAGCGCAGCCGTGAGGCGCACACCAGCGGCTTGCTGCAGGACCTGCGCTGGCTTGGGATCGAGTGGGACGCGGGTCCTGACCGGGAAGACGACCGCGGCCCCTACCGTCAGTCGCAGCGTGGCGAGATCTACGCGCGCTTCCTGCAGGCGCTTGAAGCGCGCCAGGCGGTCTACCCGTGCTTCTGCACGCCGCTGGAGCTGCAGCTGTCACGACGCACGCAGCTCGCCGCCGGCAAGCCGCCGCGCTACGCCGGCACCTGCCGGGAGCTAAGCGCCGCGGAGCGCGCCCGCCGCGCGGCGCAGGGATCATCCACGCTGCGTTTCCGGGTGCCGCACGGTGCGCGCATTGATTTTGTGGACTTCGTGCGCGGGCCGCAGAGTTTCCTCAGCGACGACATCGGCGACTTCGTAGTGCGGCGCGCCGATGGCAGCGGGGCGTTTTTCTTTTCCAATGCGGTGGATGACGCCTGCATGGGTGTCACGCACGCGCTGCGCGGCGAAGATCATCTGAGCAACACTGCGCGTCAGCTGCTCATCTTAAGCGCACTGCAGCTGCCCGCGCCGAACTACGGACACGTCGCCCTGATCGTCGGCGCCGACGGCGCGCCGCTCTCCAAGCGCCACGGAGCCGTGAGCCTGCGCGAGTACCGCGAGCGCGGCTACCAGCCCCTGGCACTCGCCAACCACCTGTTCCGGCTGGGTCATTCCTGCGCGGAGCACGGGCTCATCACTCTCGATGAGATGGCGCGGGCCTTCGATCCCAAGCACCTCGGCCGTGCCCCCGCGCGCTTCGACGAGCAGCAGCTGCGCGTGTGGCAGAAGGATGCCGTGCA
>PLEC01000049.1 GCA_003136935.1 Gammaproteobacteria bacterium | reverse complement strand
CGCTGCACCAGCGCGCGCGCGTTACCGGGGTTTGATTCCAGGTGCAGGATCCTGCTCGCGTGCGCGTACAGCACCGCATCAGCGGTGACCGCTTCGTGCGAGGGCATGCGGATCACGCTGCGCTCGCGATCGGCGTTCTTCACGCGGCGCACGAAGCGCACAACGTTCTCGGCGCCCGGCGCCGCCGACGCGCTGGCGCAGGGGGGAGCTGCCACTGCNNCGGCGGATTTAAGGGTCCCGGCGCGTCCAGGTGCGTGGAGTCGATTTCAATCCAGTCCGCGGGCGTGGCCTTGCGCACGAACACCGTGCCGCGCATATCCGTGATGTCGTGGATCGCCTCGCCCGCCGCCATACGGTGCGCGAGTTCGCAGATCTGCCGCTCGCCATTGCCGTAAACCAGCATGTCGGCCTTGGCGTCGNNCGAGCGGCGCACTTTCTCCGACCAGTAGTCAAAATGCGCGATGCGCCGCAGCGACGCCTCGATACCGCCGATGACGATCGGTACGTCGCCACAGGCTTCGCGCGCGCGCTGCGCGTACACGATCACCGAGCGGTCGGGTCGCTTGCCGCCCTGACCGCCAGGGGTGTAGGCATCGTCGCTGCGAATGCGGCGCTCCGCGGTGTAGCGGTTCACCATGGAATCCATGTTGCCGGCGGTGATGCCGAAGAACAGGTTCGGCGCGCCAAGCGCCGCGAAGGCCTCCGCGCTGCGCCAGTCCGGCTGCGCGATGATGCCGACGCGAAAGCCCTGCGCCTCGAGCACCCGGCCGACGATCGCCATGCCGAAACTCGGGTGATCGACGTAGGCATCCCCGGTCACGATGATGACGTCGCAGCTGTCCCAGCCCAAAAGGTCCATCTCGGCGCGCGACATGGGCAGGAACGGGGCAGTGCCGAAGCGTTCTGCCCAGTGCTTGCGGTAGCCGGAAATGTCGCGTGCGGTCTGCATGGAACCGGGAATTATCGCACGGCAAAGCCACGGGCGCCTTGATGGTACCGTGTTACCACGGTAACATGGGATCCATGAGAGAGATCACCCGCACCCAGACCGGCGTGCGCCTCGAGAGCCGGCTGCTGAAGGTCCTCAAGGCACTGGCGACCGAGCTCGACCTGTCACTCGGGGATCTGCTCGAAGGCATCGTCCTGCACGCCTTCGAGGGCAAGGCGCCCTTCTCCGCCGCGACCCTTAAGAAAGTGAAAGCGCTGAAGGCGGTCTACGGGCTCGACCTCACCGCGCGCGACTCCCATCAGCTGCGGGAGGGCGGCGCCGATGCACCCTGAGTGCCCGGAACTTGCGCGCTTGCTGCGCGGTGAGATTGATGCCGCAGACTTCCCCCATCATGAGCATGTCCGCATGGCCTTCGAGATGCTGCGGCGATTCGACTTCGCGGAAACCGTGTGGCTCTTCTCACGGGCGCTGCGTGCGATGGCGGCCGGGGCCGGCAAGCCGCAGGCCTTCAATCAGACGGTCACGATCGCGTTTCTTTCGATCATCGCGGAGCGCATGGAACGATGCAGCGGGGATTTCGCCGCGTTCCGTCACGCGAATCCCGAGGTTTTCGGCAAGCGCGCGCTCGAGCCGTGGTATCCGCGGGAGCGGCTCAACACCGCGGCAGCCGGGCGGATCTTCCTGCTTCCGGAACCGGCTCGTCAGTAGAGCAACGCGGGCTGGCGCCGAATGAGCCAGTCGGCCTCATCGGCCGCTGCCAGCTTGTCCAGATCCGCCGGCGTCGCTGCCGGATCATCCACCCAGCGGCGCAGCAGTTCACTGCCGTTGATCACGTCGATGGCGAGCTTCCCCTGCTCGTATTCGTAAGGGAGGTCGTGCCACAGCGGGTAGTCCGGCCGCAGGCGCCGCAGCGCCTTGAACGCCAGTGCAAACAGCCGCCACGGACGGAACGCCGCGTGGTCGTAGTACGCGGCATCTTCAACGTGCACCTGGAAGCCTGCGCACAGCTTGCCTGCGTGCTTGTGGAACGTGGGCTCGAACCAACACGGGCGCAGGCGGCAGCCTCGCAGCCACGCGGGCGCGAGCGCGTGCATCTCGCCCAGCAGCGCCGGCACCTCCAGGTCCGGCGCACCCACAAGTTCCAGCGGCCGCGTCGTGCCACGGCCTTCTGACAAGGTCGTGCCCTCGAGCATGACGGAGCCGGCGTAGCAGCGCGCCATCCACGGGTTCGGCGCGTTGGGGCTCGGATTCACCCAGGTCCGCTCGCCCAGGGGCCAGCCGAAACCGGGCGCGCCTTCGGGCTGCCAGCCCTGCATCGGCACCACCTGACATTTCACGTCGAGGCGCAGGCTCGCCACGAACCAGCGCGCGAGTTCGCCCATGGTGAGCCCGTGCCGCATGGGCAGTGCACCGGCGCCGACGAAGCTCTCCCAGCCGGGGCGCAGCGAGAGTCCTTCCGTGGGACGACCCACGGGATTTGGCCGATCCAACACCCACACTTCCTTGTGGTGCTTCGCCGCCGCCTCGAGCACGTAGCGCAGTGTGGTGATGAAAGTGTAAATCCGGCAGCCCAGGTCCTGCAGGTCAACGAGCAGCACGTCGAAGGTGTCCATCATCGCCGCGGTCGGCCGGCGCACGGCGCCGTAGAGACTGAACACCGGGATGTGATGCACCGGATCCGCGTAGTCCGGCGACTCGATCATGTTGTCCTGCTTGTCGCCGCGCAGACCGTGCTGGGGTCCGAACGCCGCGCTCAGGCGCAGATCGCTCAATGCCGACAACGCGTCGAGCGAATGAGCGAGGTCACGCGTCACCGAGGCCGGATGCGCCAGCAGCGCCACGCGCCTTCCTGCGAGCGGCCGACGCAGCTGCGGATCCTCGAGCAAGCGATCAATGCCGAACTTCATGGGGCGCCAAGCGCGAGTGCGAAACTGTCCGCGTGATGAAAGTCTGGGTTCCCGGGCGCGTGTTGCAGCGCCCAGTACGAAAGCCTACCACTGTCCTCCTCGACCACCGCCGCGAGCGCGACGCGCAGGCGCCGCGCCTGGGAAAGTGCCGCCAGGCCCGCCAGGTGCACGGTCGCCGACAAATCGAGGCGATCGGCAGTGCGCCGCACGTTCAGCCCCGGCGCCTGCGCGAGATTCGCAGGCGTCACGCCGTGCCGATAAGCGGCGAAGCGGTAGGCCGCCCAGTCGAGGCCGGGAGAGAAGTTGAATTCGAAGTAAGCGGGACCGCTGTCAGCGGCAACGAACGCCTCAAAACAGGTGTGCTGCCACAAGCCGTCGGCGCGGCGACCGGTGCGCGCACCGGGCACCCGCAGGCGCGCCAGGTCGCCATGCAGCGAATACTGGCAGCTGAGGCTCAGGCCAGCCACGAGGTTCACCTCGACAGCGATGCGCCACACCGCCTCGCCCGGGGTGTCAGGATGGAAAATGAGCGCCGCGCGCTGCACGCCGGCTAAGTTCACGGCGCTGCCCGTCAGGTCTGCAGCCATTCGAGCAGCGCCTGCGTCACCGCCTCCGGCCGCTCGAGCGTGGACAGATGCCCGCAGTCCGGCACCGTCACCAGCCGTGCCCCGGCAATGCCGCTGGCCATCTCCACAGCCCGCTCGGGAGGCGTGAGCGTATCGGCCTCCCCCACCAGCACCAGCGTGGGACAGCGGATGTCCCCGAGCATCGGCCGCGAGTCCACCCGTCCTACGATCGCTGTCTGTTGCCGGGTGAAACCCTCCGCTCCCACCTCCTGTGACATCAGCCGGTTGATGTCCCGCAGGCTCGCATCCTCGCGCCGCAGCGGGTGAACCAGGCGCATGAACTGCGCATCCGCAACCTCCGCAAGTCCGCCCGCGGCGACCTGTGCGATCTGCGCGCGGCGCACGGCAACCGCCTCCGGCGTGTCAGAGCGCGCCGTGGTGTCCAGCAGCGCGAGTTTTGTGACCCGCGCGCTCGCGTGCCGCAGGATCTCAAACGAGATGTAGCCGCCCATCGACAGACCCACGAGCGCGAAGCGCGAGGGTGCGGCGGCGAGAATGCGGCGCGCAATCGCCGTCATGGTGTCATCACGCGTGTGATCGGCAACCATCACCGGGCCGCAGGTCCACAAGTGGGGAATCTGCGCCGCGTACAGTCGCGCCGAGCACATGAGGCCCGGGATCAACACGACCGGAAGAGGCTCACTCACGCGAGCGCCTGCTTGAGGTCCGTGATCAGGTCGCTCACATCCTCCACGCCAACCGACAGCCGGATGAGCCCATCGCCGATCCCCAGCGACTCACGCATCGCGGCCGGCAGCGAGGCATGGGTCATGATCGCCGGGTGCTCGATGAGACTTTCCACGCCCCCGAGGCTCTCGGCGAGCGCGAACAGGTGGCAGCGTTCGAGCGTGCGGCGTGCCGGCTCGAGCCCGCCGCGCAGCACGGCCGTGACGATGCCGCCGTAGCCGCCCGACATCTGGCGCTGCGCGAGCGCGCGCTGCGGATGGCTCGCGAGTCCCGGGTAGTAAACCCGCTCGACCTGGGGATGCTTCTCGAGGAAGGCGGCGATCTCAAGCGCGTTGGCGCAGTGGCGCTCCATGCGCAGCGCGAGGGTCTTGATCCCGCGCAGCGTCAGGAACGAATCGAACGGCCCCGACACCCCGCCCGCGGCGTTCTGCAGATAACCGATGCGCTCCTCAAGATCGGCATCGGCGCGCACGATGGCAGCGCCACCGATCGCATCCGAGTGCCCGTTCAGGTACTTGGTGGTCGAATGCACGACGATATCGAAGCCGTGCTCAAGCGGGCGCTGGATGTAGGGCGTCGCGAAGGTGTTGTCGCACACCGAGATGAGGCCGCGCCGCTTCGCGATCGCCGCCACCGCGCTTAAGTCCACGAGCTTCAGCAGCGGGTTGGTTGGCGTCTCCACCCACACCAGGCGCGTGTCGGGACGGATCGCAGCCTCCAACGTCTTGGGGTCCGACAAGTCCACGAATGAAACCGTGTGTCCGGCCGAGCGCTTGCGCACGTTCTCCAGCAGCCGGTAGGTACCGCCGTAGAGATCGTTCATCGCGATGATGTGCGAGCCGCAGTCGAGCAGTTCCAGGATGGTCGCGGTCGCGGCCATTCCCGAGGCGAACGCGAATCCGGCGGCGCCGCCCTCCAGGTTCGCCACCGCCGCCTGCAGCGCATCGCGTGTTGGATTGCTGGTGCGCGAGTACTCGTAGCCCCGGTGCACGCCGGGACTGGACTGCACGTAGGTGGAAGTCGCGTAGATCGGTGTAATCACCGCGCCGGTGAGCGGATCGGGGCGCTGGCCCCCGTGAATCACGCGCGTCGCGAAGCGTTGCTCCCGGGAATCGTCATTCATGCAAAAACTACCTTTGCCAAGTACCGGTGGTGGCGCGCGGGTTACAGGCGGCGGCGCAGCCAGTTGAGCAGGTCAATGCGCGTGATGAGTCCCTGGAACTCGTTGTCGTGCACCACGAGCGCCACCATACCGCGCTTGAATATCTCCATGAGCTGAGTCACTGGCGCATCCACCGGCACGGTCACCAGGTGGCTCGCCATGGCGCGCGTCACCGGCTCGTTGAAATGCGCCGGGTTCGCGACCACCTCCAGGAGAATATCCTCCTCGTCCACGATGCCGACGATCCTGCCGTCCTGCATCACCGGCACCTGCGACACGTCGTAGAGCTTCATACGCCGGTACGCCGCCATCACGGTTTCGGTGGAATTCACGGTCACCGCGGCGCGCTCGGAGTGGCGGCGCGCGATCAGGTCTCGCAGATCGCCCAGATGCTCACGCTCTATGAACCCCTGGTCCAGCATCCAGTAATCGTTGTAGACCTTGGAAAGATACTTGTTACCGCTGTCGCAGACGAAGGTCACGACGCGCCGGGGTTGCTGCTGCGCGCGACAGTAGCGCAGCGCCGCGGCGAGCAGCGTGCCGGTGGAGGTGCCGGCGATGATGCCCTCGCGCGCGAGCAGCTCGCGACAGGTGCGGAAGGCTTCCGCGTCGGGAATGCTGTAGGTGTGCTTGACGCGCGAGAAGTCCCCCACCGGCGGCACCGAATCACCACCGATCCCCTCGACCAGCCACGGAGTCATCTTCTCGGGGAGCTTGCCGCTGGTAGCGTAGGCCGCCAGGCCCGAGCCTGCCGGATCAGCCAGCACCAGCTCCACCTGTGGCGCGGTGCGCGCGAAAAAATGCGTGAGTCCGGCGAGCGTGCCGCCGGTGCCGGCGCCGCACACGACCGCGTGCAGCTTATGACCCATCTGCTCCCAGATCTCAGGCGCGGTGGTCTCCTCGTGCGCCTGCGCGTTCGCCGGGTTGCCGAACTGGTTGACGAAATACGAGTTGGGTATCTCGCGCGCGAGGCGTTCGGCGACGTCGCGGTAGTACTCCGGGTGCCCCTTGCTCACGTCCGAGCGCGTCATCATGACCTCGGCGCCCATGGCCCTGAGGTGAAAAATCTTCTCCTGGCTCATCTTGTCGGGGATGACGAGCAGCAGGCGGTAACCCTTCTGCGCGGCCACCAGCGCCAGCCCTAAGCCGGTGTTGCCGGCCGTGGCCTCGATCAGCGTGGCACCGGGCTTGATGGCGCCGGAGGTTTCAGCGGCCTGGATGAGGTACAGACCAACGCGATCCTTGATGGAGCCGCCCGGGTTCTGGTTCTCGAGCTTAAGAAACAGCTCGCACGGCCCGGTATCGAGGCGCCGCACCGCCATGAGCGGCGTGTTGCCGATCATCTCCAGCACGTTGCCGTAGGTAGAGAGCGTCATGCACGGTCCTGCGCAAAGAAGCACCGCGATTGTACGCCATGACGTCAGGGCGCTTCAGGCAGCGCCGATGATGAGCCCCGCATCAATCCAGCCGCGCAGCAGTGTCGCGGCCTGTACCGGCGCCTGCGCCTCGCCCAACTCATCACACAGCAGCGCGCACAGCTCGCCAAATGGCCAGCCGTCACGCGCGGCATCGAGTGCCCTGGCTTCGGTGGCGGACAGCGAGCGAAAGTAAGTCGTGAGCTGCTGGCGCCACAAGAGCCACGGCACGGGCTCACGATTCACACTCGCGGCCGGGCGCTCGGTGTCGGCCGTGAGCGCCTGCCACAGCTGCGGCACATTCCAGCCAAGCCCGATGCGTGCAACGCTTGGATGCCATGAGAAACGCAGTTGCGGCCACTGTTGCGGCGAAAACCCTGCGAGCGCCGCATGGGTGAGCGGGGTGGCGTCGGCGGCATCGAAGGCGCCCGTCATGCTCCATTCCCAGCGTGCCAGTTCCGCCAACAGCGGAGCGTCGGTGTAGTCCGGGTGTGTGCTCAGGAACTGCGGCAGCTCATGGCCGTAGTAACGGATGGAAAAGAACGACGAGTCATGCGAGCTCACGTAATGCGACGCGAGCGTGCCGAAATCCTCGCTGTCCAGAAGCTGCGCGAGCGCCGGGAAGTTCGCCTGCAGCGCCTCGGCCAGGCGCGCGCGGTAGGCGTCACCGTAGACGCCCAGGCGCGTGGCGACCGGCACACGCACGGTGCCAAGGACATGGGCCTCGATCGCCGCACTGCCGCGCAGCAGGTAGTCCTGAAAGTCGCCCTGCACGCCCGCCAGCTCGCTCACGAAGCCCTCGCCGCAACCCGCGTTGCAGGCGGCGCGCGCGGCGCACCCTCGCCCGCCAGGGTGCGCTCGCACAGCGCGCGGGCGTGGTCCAGCTCGGCACACAATTCCGCGAGTGGCGGAATGTGGTCGTCGCGCTCGATCATGGTCGACACGGCCCCGAAGCGTCGCACGGCGGCGGCGTACAGCTCCCACACCGGGTCGGGCACCGGATGATCGTGCGTGTCGACGAGGTAAGTGCCGCGATTCTCGTGACCGGCGAGATGGATCTGCTGCACGCGGTCGACCGGAATGGCGTGCAGGTATTCGAGCGCCTTGAATTCGTGGTTAATGGCACTCACATAGATATTGTTGACGTCGAGCAGGATCAGGCAGTCGGCGCGCACGGCGATCTCGCTTAAAAACTCCCACTCGCTGAGGTGTGAATCACGGAACGCCACGTAGCTGGAAACGTTTTCCAGCAGGATGCGGCGGCCAAGAATGTCCTGCACCGTGCGCACGCGCGCCACCACGTGCGCGAGCGCCTCCTCGGTGTAGGGCAGCGGCAAGAGATCATGGGTATTGCGGCCCGCGATTCCGGTCCAGCACAGGTGGTCCGAGACCCATACCGGCTCGACGCGTGCAGCCAGCGCCTTCACCTGGCGCAGGTAGTCACGATCGAGCGGCGCGCTGCTGCCGATCGACATGGACACCCCGTGCATGGCAAGCGGGTAACGCTCGCGAAAGCGCATGAGGTAGTCCAGCGGCTTACCGCCCGGCACCAGATAGTTCTCGGTGAGTACCTCGAACCAGTCGACCGCCGGGCGCTCGGCAAGGATCGCCTCGTAGTGATCGACGCGCAGTCCGAGACCAAAGCCAAGCGAGGGGCGAGTGAGCATAGTTTCCTAATGATGCGCGACGTAAGTGCTTAGCGGCAAACGCAAATCCGCTTCGTACAGTAGACCGGGCCGCCCGATGCTGGATTGCACGCGGCGCGAATCCACTACAATTACAAAGCCTGCGCCCGGGTGCTGCAGGCGAGCCCCTCCTTCCACACACCAGGCTGACAGTGACGGAATGACCGACGCCTCCCGCGACGCCATCCTTGTGCGTGGTGCGCGCCAGAACAACCTGAAAGNNAAGTCGTCGCTGGTGTTCGACACGCTCTACGCCGAGGGCCAGCGCCGCTACGTCGAGACATTCTCCCCGTACGCGCGGCAGTTTCTCGACCGCATGGACAAGCCGCAGGTCGATTCGATCCGCGGCATCCCGCCGGCGATCGCCATCGATCAGACCAACCCGGTGCGCACCTCGCGTTCCACCGTGGGAACGATGACCGAACTCAATGATCACCTGAAGCTGTTGTTCGCCCGGGCGGCCGTGCTGCATTGCCAGCGCTGCGGCAACCCCGTGCGACGCGACTCCGCCGAGAGCATCTACACCGAACTGCGCGCTCGCGCCCAGCGCGCCGGTGATCCTCGCTTGCTCGTGACCTTTCCGGTTCCAGTGCCTGAGAATTTCAGCGTTGCGGAAGTGCGTGAACTTCTCGCCAGGCAGGGCTACACGCGGTTCTTTGAGGTCCCTGGTGCTGCGTCCGAGGCACCCGCGGTGAGCGCCGCGCCGGCGTCCACGCCGGCATCCGTGCGCCGCAGGAAACTCAAGCCGAAGCCCACCGCGACGATCACGCTCGAAGTGGTCCAGGACCGGCTGCGCGCGGACAGCGCGGAGCGTGGCCGGGTCCTCGAGTCACTCGAGGCCGCGCTGCGGGTGGGCCGGGGACGCGTAAATCTGCAGGTGGTGGATGACGCTGAAACACCACAGCGACTCGACACCTGGCGTTTTTCCAGTGAGCTGCATTGCGCACAGTGCGATCTTGCCTACCAGGCGCCGACGCCAAGCCTGTTCTCCTTCAATTCGCCACTGGGCGCGTGTGAAACCTGCCGCGGCTTTGGTCGCACCATCGGCATCGACTACGGGCTGGTGATCCCCGATGAGACCAAATCGCTGCGCGGCGGGGCGATCAAGCCCTGGCAGACCAAGTCCTATGCCGAGTGCCAGCAGGATCTGGAGAAGTTCGCCAAGCTGCGCGGCATTCCCCTCGATACCCCATGGCGCGACCTGCCCGCCGAGGCACGCAAGTGGGTGATGGAGGGTGAAGGCGCATGGACGAAGAAGGTCTGGTACGGCACGCGGCGCTTTTTTGCGTGGCTGGAGACGCGCGCCTACAAGATGCATGTGCGGGTGCTGCTGTCGCGCTATCGCGCCTACACGCCCTGCAGTGCCTGCGACGGCGCGCGCCTGAAGACGCAAGGGGTGCTGTGGCGTATCGGTAGCCGCGCGCTGGCAGATAGCGCGCTGGGCGCCGCACCGCGCTTTCGCCCGCACGGTGTTGAGTGGAGCGCTGCTACGCTGGCGGCACTGCCCGGACTGTCAATTCACGACCTGATGTTGCTGCCGGTGGAGCGTAGCCACGAGTTTTTCCGCGGCCTTTCCCTGCCACAACCGCTCGATGAGGCCACCGATCTTCTGCTCGGTGAGATCCGCGGACGCTTCCGCTACGTCGCGGACGTGGGCCTCGGGTATCTGACCCTCGACCGGCAGTCGCGCACGCTTTCGGGCGGGGAGGTGCAGCGCATCAACCTCACGACCGCGCTCGGCACTTCGCTCGTCAACACCCTGTTCGTGCTCGATGAGCCCTCCATCGGCCTGCACCCGCGCGACATGCAGCGCGTCATCGGCGTGATGAAACGTCTGCGCGATGCCGGCAACTCTCTGGTCGTGGTCGAACACGATCCGCAGATCATGCTCGAGGCCGACCGCATCCTCGATCTGGGTCCCGGCGCCGGCGAGCGCGGTGGGGAAATCGTCTTCTTCGGCAGTCCGGCGGCGATTCGCGCCGCTCCCGGGTCCCTCACCGGGCAGTACCTTGGCGGACACAAGCGCGTTGCACCGGCTGCAAAAGCCTACGGCGCGCGTGCGCTGCGGCCGCCGGCCGACGCGGTGGCGGATGGCGGTGTCGTTGCCGAGGCGCGCTCCAACCGCTGGCTCGAACTCAAAGGGGCGACCGAGCACAACCTGAAGAATCTCGACGTGCGCATTCCGCTCAAGCGCCTGGTGTGCGTCACCGGCGTGTCCGGGTCCGGCAAGTCGACGCTGGTGGAGGACGTGCTGTACCCGGCGCTCCTCAAGTACCGCGGCAAGCCGACCGAAGCCCCGGGGCAGTTCACAGGTCTCACGGGGGCGGAGCTGATCGATGACGTGGTGATGGTCGATCAGAATGCCATCGGCCGTACCACGCGCTCCAATCCCGCCAGTTACGTCGGCGCGTTCGATGCCATCCGCGCGCTGTTCGCGGCCGAGCCCGCGGCTCAGGAGCGCAAGTACACCCCCGGCACCTTCAGTTTCAATTCCGGCAACGGGCGCTGCCCCGGCTGCAGTGGTAACGGCTTCGAGCATGTTGAAATGCAGTTCCTCTCGGACGTGTACCTGCGCTGTCCGGACTGCGATGGCCGCCGCTACCGGGATGAAGTGCTCGATATCCGCCGCGAAGGCGCCGACGGCCGGCGCCTGAGCATCGCCGACGTGCTGAACCTGACCGTGACGGAAGCGCGTGCGTTCTTTGCCGACACTGCCGAGGTGGCGGCGCGCCTCGCGCCGCTCGCGGACGTGGGGCTGGAGTACCTGAAACTCGGCCAGCCGGTGCCAACACTCTCCGGCGGGGAAGCACAACGACTGAAGCTCGCCGGACACCTCGCGCAAGCCGGCTCGGTGCTTTCCAGCACCACGCATCGCGGCAAGCTGTTTCTTTTCGACGAACCGACCACCGGGCTGCATTTCGAGGACGTGGCGAAACTTCTGCAGGCATTCCGCAAGCTGCTGATCGCCGGACACTCGCTGCTGGTGATCGAACACAACCTGGACGTGATCCGCGCTGCCGAGTGGGTCATCGACCTGGGTCCCGAGGGCGGTGAGCGCGGCGGTCACATCGTCTGCAGCGGCACGCCGGCGCAGGTGCGCGCCCACGCGGATTCCTTTACCGGCCAGGCGCTCGCGGCCTACGAGCAGGCGTTGTCGCCCGCGGCAGTCAGCGCGGCTGGTGATACGGGCGCCGCGGTCGCCGAACCGCGCACGCGCTATGACGGCGGCAACGGCCGCGACCCTAACGCGGTGATCATCCACAAGGCCCGCGAACACAACCTCAAGAACATCGACGTCGAGATCCCGCGCGATCGCTTTACGGTCATCACCGGCGTGTCCGGCTCCGGCAAGTCGACGCTCGCCTTCGATATTCTTTTCAACGAGGGCCAGCGCCGCTACCTGGAGTCGCTCAACGCCTATGCGCGGCAGTTCGTGCAGCCGGCGGCGCGGCCGGACGTGGATGCGATCTTCGGCATTCCGCCCACGGTGGCCATCGAGCAGCGCACCAGCCGCGGCGGCCGCAAGAGCACCGTCGCGACGCTCACCGAGATCTATCATTTCATGCGCCTGCTGTACGTGAAACTCGGCACGCAGTACTGCCCCGACTGCAACCTCGCCATCGAGCCGCAGAGCGCAGATTCGATCGCCGCGCGGCTGTTACGCAACTACAAGGGAAAGCGCATCACTCTGCTCGCGCCGCTGGTCATCGCCCGCAAGGGCTATTACACCGATCTCGCCAAGTGGGCCGCCAAGAAGGGCTTCCGCGCGCTGCGCGTCGACGGCGAGTCAGTGCCGACCTCACCGTGGCCACGCCTGTCGCGCTTCAAGGAACACACCATCGAGTTGCCGGTGACCGAGATCGATGTCGGCGTGAAGACCGAAGGCGCGCTGCGCGCCGGACTCGCCCGCGCGCTGGATTTCGGCAAGGGGCTGGTGCACGTGCTGGCGCCGAAATCCGCCCGGGTGACGGTGTTCTCCACCAAGCGGGCCTGCCCGTCCTGTGGCAGGAGCTTCGCCGAACTCGATCCACGCCTGTTCTCGTTCAACTCCCGGCACGGCTGGTGTGAGAGCTGCTACGGCACCGGCTTCGAGATGCCCGGGTTCGACGCGCAGCAAAGCGGTGAGGAGCGGTGGTGGAACGACTGGTACGCGCACACGCCGCAGGCATGCGGCGCCTGTCACGGGCAGCGCCTCAATCCCACCGCGCTCAACGTGCGCTTCCGTGAGCGCTCCATCGCCGCGCTCGCGGGCGAGCCGGTCGCGGCCTGCGCGCAATTTTTCTCCGCGCTCAGGCTCGGCGCGCGTGAACGGCAGATCGCGCGCGACCTGCTGCCGGAAATCCGCGCGCGCCTGAAATTTCTCGAGCGTGTGGGCCTTTCTTACCTGCAACTGGATCGGGCTGCGCCGACGCTCTCGGGTGGCGAGGCGCAGCGCATCCGGCTCGCAGCGCAATTGGGCTCAAACCTGCAGGGCGTGTGCTACGTGCTCGATGAGCCCACCATCGGGCTGCACCCGCGCGACAATCAGATTCTGCTCGCCGCGCTCAGCGAGCTCGCCGGCAACCGCAACACGCTGGTGGTTGTCGAGCACGATGAGGAAACCATCCGCCGTGCGGATCACGTGCTGGACCTGGGGCCACAGGCCGGCGTGCGCGGCGGGGAGCTGGTCGCGGCCGGCACGGTGCAGGATCTGATGCGCAACCCGCGCTCCGTCACCGGCCGCTTCCTGCGTGAGCCGCTGCTGCACCCGGCGCAGCCGCTGCGCGCCGTGAACGGCGCAACGGCGTCCCTGACACTCGAACACGTGGTGCTGCACAATATCAAGGGTAGCGATGTGCGCATTCCGCTCGGGCGGCTGGTCGTCATCACCGGCGTCTCCGGCTCGGGCAAGTCAACCGTGGCGCGCGATGTGCTGTACGCGAACCTGCGCAGGCTGTTGGGCGAGAACACCCCCGTCGGCAGGAGCCGCAGGCGCGCCGCGGGCGGTAAGCGCGCCGCCGGCGTGCAGCTGCTCGGCTGCGACGCGGTGCGTGGGCTCGCCCACATCGACCGGGTGCTGGAGGTGGACCAGACACCGATCGGCAAAACGCCGCGCTCCTGCCCGGCGACCTACATCGGCTTCTGGGACGAGATCCGGCGCATTTATGCCGGCACCACCGAAGCGCGTATCCGCGGCCATACCAACAGCCGCTTCTCCTTCAACACCGCTGGCGGGCGCTGTGAAGCGTGCGAAGGCCAGGGTGTGAAGACCATCGAGATGAGCTTCCTGCCGGACGTGAAGGTGCTATGCGATGTGTGCGGCGGGCGGCGCTTCAATTCCGAGACGCTGGCCGTGCTGTGGCGGGAGAAGAGCATCGGCGACGTGCTGGCAATGGACGTCGACGATGCGGTCGGATTCTTTGCGGCCCACCCGCGGGTGCATCATGCCCTGAAGCTGCTGCAGGACGTCGGCCTCGGCTACCTCACCCTCGGGCAACCCAGCCCGACGCTCTCCGGCGGCGAGGCACAGCGCATCAAACTCGTCACCGAGCTGTCCAAGGTGCGCGATGAAGTCGCGCGCGGGCCACGCCAGCAGGCCAGGCACACTCTTTATGTACTGGATGAGCCGACCGTTGGCCTGCACATGGCGGACGTCGAGAAGCTGATTCACGTGCTGCACCGTCTGGTCGCCGCCGGCAACACCGCGGTAGTGGTCGAGCACAACCTCGACATCATGGCCGAAGCGGACTGGATCCTCGACATGGGGCCGGAAGCCGGCGATGCGGGAGGCCGCATTGTCGCGCAGGGACCGCCGGCGCAGATTGCACGCCGCGCGAAGCAATCGCACACCGGCCGCGTGCTGCAGGACTTCCTGCGCGAGCGCACGCGCGGCTAAAGTAGCGGCATGGCCCACGACCTGGTCTGCTGGAAATGTGGCGCGTCGCTGGCGCAACTGAGCCTGCCGCTGCGGCGGCTCGATGAGTGCCCGACCTGTCACTCCGAGCTGCACGTCTGTCGCATGTGCGTCGACTACGATACCCGCGTCGCCAAGCACTGCCGCGAACCGACCGCGGAAGAAGTCAGCGACAAGATCCACGCGAACTTCTGCGATCATTTCAAGCCGCGCGCCGCGGCCTACACGCCTCCCAATACCGCTGAGGTCGATCAGGCGAAAGCGCAGCTGGATAAGTTGTTCGGCAAGCGCTAGAGGCGGCGCGGGTGCCAGCTGTACCGAACGGACCTCGACAAGGTGATTGCGCTGGATTTCTTCGCGCAGTTCGATGCGCGGGATCTGCTCAACGGGCCCACCGGCATGCGCTACCGGCGCACCGTGCTGGCACCCGGTGCGACCAGGCCCGCCGCCGAACTGGTGCAGGACTTCCTCGGCCGCGAGCCGAACCTCTACGCCTATCGCCGCTGGATGCTGGCGGAGTTCGACTCCCAGCCCTAGGACTTCTTTACCCGCTCGCTCAAACGCTCGAGCAGACGCGCAAACGGTGAGTTTTTCTGTTGCTCGATACGCAGGTGGCGAACGCCCGTGTCATTGAGGGTTTCGCCGTTGCCGCTGTCGATGGTCAGTGCGCTCGCGCCCAGGATCTCGAGGGTCTCTTCGAGCGTCTGTGCGCCGCGGCGTTCGCGGGCGCCGACCCTGCCACTGCCCTTGGCGCGAGCTGCTGCGGCCGCACTCTGGCGCGCCGCGCGCCCGACCGCGACTTTGGGTTGCGGCTTCGCCGCGGTCCTGGCGGCAAACTTCGCCGCCGCTCGGTCCGCAGCAAGCATCGGTGGCGGCCCTGCCGGCGGTAAGGCATGCGAGCCGTCATCATCGATCAACTTGAACTCACCTGAGGCATCGGCCCGGGCCTGACCGGGCGCCGCGACGTCCGCGGCGGCCTTCTTGTCCTGCTCGGTGGCGCGGGCGCGCTCCGCCGGGCTGACCGGAACCACTGCGACGGATGCGAACTCGGAACGCACGTAGTGCGCCACCTGCTTGGCGGAAATGGCGTCGCTGAAAAAGCCCAGCCGCAGTCCGTACCACTTGCGGCCGTCGCGGCTGCCTTCGACTGTATACAAGGTGAAGGCGCTGAAGATCGCCAGCGGCGGCACTTTGTGGAGCTCGGTGGGCTGCACCGACCACTGCAGCTGCACGGCAAACGCCACCGGCGCGTTGTTGGCGACCGCGTCATGCAGGGCGCGTCGCGTTGCGGTGTCGTCCGGCTTCAGGAACGGAATTCCTCCGCCAGACACATCGCCGGCCTGTTGCCCGGCCTGTGCACCGCGGGCTTCCAGCAGCTTCAGCACCTGGGTGTCAGTAAGCGAGCCCTCGGCCCTGGGTTGCGGCGTTGCGACGCGCGGCGGTGGGCTGCGCATCAGGCGCGTCTCGCCGGTCACGCTCGCGTCGCCAAGCGCGGCCAGCACTTCGCGCACGTTGGAATCCTCAAACACGCCCTTGCGGCGCGGCGGGGGCGCAGCACGGCTCGCCGCGACCGCGGCCTGCGGTGCCGGCTGCGTGGTGGCCGGCGCGGTGCGAGATGGTGCAGTGCGGGCCGGCGCTGTGCGTGCTGGCGGTGTCGCTGCCG
>PLEC01000155.1 GCA_003136935.1 Gammaproteobacteria bacterium | reverse complement strand
GGCGGTGGAGGGCGTGGCGTTCACTTTCTTCGACGCGCATGACGTGGTGCGTCACCCGCTGGTGCAGCGCATCGTGCAGGCGTACGAGTCGCGAGGGAGTTCATCCTGAGCGCGGCGGCGCGCCGCGGGCGCACCGGGCGGCCCCGCGGCATTGGGGCCGCGGCGCCGCTGCGACTTGAAGTGCAGCGTCGCGTCAGCGGCTGGGCGCCCTCGCGGCGCGAGCTGGCGCTGTGGGTGAGTGCGGCGGCGGGCAGGGGCGCGGCGGGGCGCGAACTGGGCGTGCGCGTCGTCGCGGCCAGCGAAAGCCGGCGGCTCAACGGCCATTTCCGCGGCCGTGACCAGGCCACCAACGTGCTGTCGTTTTCACCATCGCGGCTGCCGCGCGCGGCCGCGCGCGCATCGCCGCCGCTCGGGGACCTCGTAATCTGCGCCCGCGTACTGCGCGCCGAGGCGCGCGCCCAGGGCAAGCCACTCAAGGCCCACTGGGCGCACCTCATCGTGCACGGAACGCTACACCTGGTCGGTTACGACCACGAGCGCAGCCGTGATGCGCAGCGCATGGAACGCCGTGAGGTCGCGGTGCTCAGGCGCCTGGGGTTCGCCAACCCGTACCGGAGTGCCTAGATGGCAAAGGATCTGAACACCACCGGGCGCTGGCTGAAACGTCTCACTCAGGGACTCGCGATCGAGCCGCAGGACCGGCAGCAACTGCTGAGCGTGCTGCGCGAAGCGGGTGAGCGCGGCCTTATCGACGGTGATGCGCTTACCATGCTCGAAGGGGTGCTCGGGGTCGCGGACCTGCAGGTGCGCGACATCATGGTGCCCCGCGGCCAGATGGTGTTCGTGCGGCGTGCCACGCCGGTGGCGCAGATCCTGGCGGTGGTGGTTGAATCCGGCCACTCGCGCTTTCCGGTGATGGACGAGGACCGCGACGATATCGTGGGGGTCCTCATGGCGAAGGACCTGCTGCGCCTTTCCGCCAACGGCGCCAAGGGGCGCTTCGATATCCGCGAGTACATGCGGCCGGCGCAGTTCGTGCCGGAGTCCAAGCGACTGAACGTGCTGTTGAAGGAGTTCCGCCGCAACCGCAATCACATGGCGATCGTGGTGGACGAGTACGGCGGCGTCTCCGGCCTCGTCACCATCGAGGACGTCATCGAGCAGATCGTCGGTGAGATCGACGATGAGTTCGACGTCGAGGACGAGCACAACATCCGCCGCGACGGCGAGCGCAAGTTCACCGTGCGCGGCCTGACACGTATCGGTGAGTTCAATGAGTATTTCGGTGCGCGCCTCTCCGAGGAGCAGGGCTTTGACACCATCGCCGGCCTGCTCATGAAGCAGCTCGGGCGGCTGCCGCGCCGCGGCGAGACCGCCAGCATCGACGGCTTTGAATTTCACGTCATGCGGGTCGACCGCGGCCGGATCGATGCGTTGCGGGTGGTGGCACCGCGCGACGTGCTGCCGCCCGAAGAACACGCCGCCGGCGGCGGCACCTGAGCCGCATGGATGCGCTTTGCGGCACCGCGGCCCCGCTGGCGGGGCAGGCGCGCTACGGCCTGCGGCGGCCCTCATCCGCGCGCACGCGCGCGCTGCTGGCGCTGGTGGCCGGTGCAGCGCTGACCGCGTCCTTTGCACCGCTGAATTTCTGGCCGCTCGCGGTGCTGTGTCCCGCGGTGCTCATGTGGCTGTGGCAGGACGCTCCCGCGCGCGAGGCCGCACGCCTCGGGTTCTGTTTCAACGCCGCAACCTTCGCCGCCGGTACTTATTGGCTGTACATCAGCATTCACGGCTTCGGCCTTGCGCCCATCTGGCTCGCGTTTGTCCTGATGCTCGGACTCGTCGCCATCATGGGCCTGTATCACGCCGCCCTCGGCTACGCGGCCGCACGCTGGCTGCCGCGCACGGGAATCGCGCGCTGGCTCATCGCGCTGCCGGCGAGCTGGCTGCTCATCGAGTGGTGGCGCGGCTGGTTCCTGTCGGGCTTCTCGTGGCTGTCGCTCGGCTACTCGCAGACCGACACCTGGCTCGCAGGCTTCGCGCCGCTCGTGGGCGTGTACGGCATCAGCGCGCTGCTGCTCGTGAGCGCCGGAGCGCTTGCGACGCTCGCGCTCGGCACGCGGCGCGCGCGCCTCATCGCCGTGATTGTCCTCATCGTCCCGTGGCTCGCCGGCGCGGGCCTGCGGCAGGTGTCCTGGACGCACGTCAGTGGCGCGCCGGTCTCGGTGGCGGTGATCCAGGGCGCGATTCCGCAGGACCAGAAGTGGCTCGACACTAACAAGGACACGACACTCAAGCTCTACCAGGCACTCACCGAGAAGGCGCTCGGTGTGCGCCTCATCGTCTGGCCCGAGTCCGCGCCCGCCGACGTCGCCAACGACGTCGTGCCGTACCTCAACCACCTCTACACCGAGGCACGCGCGCATCACTCGGCGCTGGTGATGGGCGTGTTGCGCGCGGAAAGCGTGCCCGCGGGCAAGGGCGGTGCGGACAGCGAAGAGGAGACGCGCTACTTCAACTCGGTGCTGGCGCTCGATGACACGGTGAGCTGGTACGACAAGCATCACCTGGTGCCTTTCGTCGAGTTCTTCCCGGTGCCGCACTTCGTGCGCTCGTGGCTGCGCTTCATGCGCCTGCCGTACTCGGCCTTCACGCCCGGCGCGGCCGAGCAGCCGCCGCTGCCGGCGGCGCATCTGCAGCTGGGCACCACCATCTGTTATGAGGACGCCTACGGCAGTTCGATGCTCGCGGTGTTGCGCCACGCCGATGCGCTGGTCAACGTCACCAACGACGCCTGGTTCGGCCACTCCACGGCGCGGCACCTGCATTTCCAGATCGCGCGCATGCGGGCCCTGGAAGCCGGCCGCTACCTGGTGCGGGCCGCCAACGACGGCATCTCGGCGGTGGTGGGTCCCCACGGCGAGGTGGTGGCGCGTGCCCGGGAGTTTCAGCCGCTGGCGCTGATCTCGCAGATTGTGCCGCTCAAGGGCCTGACGCCTTACGCGGTGGTTGGAAACTGGCTCATCGTAAGCCTCGCCGCGATGGCGCTGGCGTACGGCTTATGGCTGCGGCAATGTAGGGCTCATGAACCCCCTGTTTGACTCCTCCTGCTATCCGGCGCTCAAGCGGCTGCTCGCCGTGCTGGGGATGGCCGTGGCGCTGGCCGCCTGTTCCCGGGACCTGAGCGCGCAGTCCGAGCACGGTGCTGGCGCTGCCGGAGCCGCCTCGATCGTGGCGGCGGACGCGGGGCTTGCGGCGGGTGCCACCGCCCGCGCCGGTGCGCCGGGAACTGGGCCCGCGACAGCCGAGACGCCGATAGACCCGGTCGTGCGGGCGCTGCCGGACTTCTCGCAGCTGGTGGAGAAGTGCGGTCCGGCGGTGGTGAACGTGGAGGTGGTCGAGAAGACGCAACAGGGTGGGTCCCAGGGGCTGTCACCCGACGATCCGTTCTATGATTTTTTCAAGCGCTTCGGCGTTCCGGCCCCGGGGCAGGGATCGCGCGGCAACCAGCCGCCCGTCAAGGGCGCAGGCTCGGGCTTCATCATCAGCGCCGACGGCTACATCCTTACCAACACTCACGTGGTGGCGAACGCGGAACAAGTCACCGTGCGGCTCACCGACCGGCGCGAGTTCCCGGCACGGGTGCTCGGCGCCGATGAGCGCACCGACGTGGCGGTGCTCAAGATCGACGCCAGCAATCTGCCCACCGTGCGCCTGGGGGATCCCGCGCGCATCAAACCAGGCCAGTGGGTGCTCGCGATCGGCTCACCCTTCGGTTTCGACAACAGCGCCACGGCCGGCATCATCAGCGCCACGTCGCGCTCGCTGCAGGGCGAGAACTACGTGCCTTTCATCCAGACGGATGTTGCCGTGAATCCGGGCAACTCCGGCGGACCGCTCTTTAACATGGCGGGCGAGGTGATCGGCATCAACTCGCAGATCTTCAGCCGCACCGGCGGCTACATGGGCCTGTCGTTCGCGATTCCGATCGACGTTGCGATGGATGTTCGCGAGCAGCTCGTGAAGAACGGCCATGTCACGCGCGGCCGCATCGGCGTCACGATTCAGGACGTCAATGCGCAGCTCGCCGAGTCCTTC
The DNA here is from genome assembly GCA_003136935.1 of Gammaproteobacteria bacterium. Classification (GTDB taxonomy): domain Bacteria; phylum Pseudomonadota; class Gammaproteobacteria; order Steroidobacterales; family Steroidobacteraceae; genus 13-2-20CM-66-19. The sequence continues at coordinate 71 of PLEC01000155.1, read as the reverse complement.
GGTCTTGACCGGCCGCGCGGCGCTCTTGTGAGCTCGGTGCAAAGCGGCAGCCCCGGCGAGAAAGCGGGCCT
>PLEC01000137.1 GCA_003136935.1 Gammaproteobacteria bacterium | reverse complement strand
GCTCGATCCCGCCACCGGCACCGCGCGCCACTTCCGCCACGCGGACAGCGAGCCGCACTCGCTCGCCGCGGATGCCGTGTTCGCGCTGTATCGCGATCGCGCCGGGCGGATCTGGATCGGAACCGACGGCGGGTTGAGCCGCTACGACCCCGCCACCGAGGGCTTCATCAACTACGGCATGACCGCCGACGGTGCCGGCCTCTCCGATCTGCAGGTGCGCACGATCAGTGAGGACCATACGGGCGCGCTGTGGATCGGCACGCGGCGCGGCGGCCTCGACCGCCTGGAGCCGGGCAGCGGCCGGGTGACCGCGTTCCGCCATGATCCCGCGAACCCGCGCTCGCTCAGCAGCGACCGGGTGACCGCGATCCTCGAGGACACCGCGCAGCGCTTCTGGGTGGCGACGGCCGACGGGCTGAACCTCATGGAGCGCGCCTCGGGCAGCTTCGTGCGTTACGGGAACGATGCCGACAATCCGCAGAGCCTGCGCGACAGCGACGTCATGNNCGTGCTGTGGGTCGGTACGCGCTCGGGCGGGGCGAGCCACTGGAACCCGGACAGCTGGCGGCTCGGTCACTACCGCAGCGCCGCCTTCCGCGATACCCAGGTGAGCAGCTTCGCCGACGACGGCGGCGCACGGGTGTGGGTGGGAACGATCGGCGCCGGCCTCATCGAGATTGACGCGCGCACCGGGACCGAGCGCCGCTATGCACATGACACCCCCGGCCTGCGGCTGAGCGATGACCGGGTGATGGCGCTGCTCTACGACCAACGCGGCATGCTTTGGGTCGGCACCATGACCGGCGGTCTCGACCAGATCGACCTCGCAAGCGGCAGCGTGCGCGTGTGGAAGGCCTCCGCCGCCGACCCGCAGGCGCTGCCGGCCGACGGTGTAATGACGCTCTACCAGGACCGCCTCGGCAACATCTGGGTGGGTACGTTCGGCGGCGGCATCGCCAGCATCTCACCCGCAAGTGGCCGGCTTACCCGCTATGCGTTCGGCGCCGACGATGCCAGTGCGCTGAGTGACGGGCGGGCGAGTGCCATCGCCGAGGATGCGCTCGGCAACCTCTGGGTCGGCACGATCGGCGGCGGGCTCAACCTGCTCGACCGCGCGAGCGGACGCTTTTACCACTATCGGCGCAACGACCGCGATCCCGCCAGCCTCTCCGACGACCGCATCTATGCGCTGCACGTGGACCGGGGCGGGGAGGTGTGGGTCGGTACTTCCACCGGCGGCCTCGACCACGTCGTCGGCAGCTCGGCAGCCCCCGGGGCGGTGCGCTTCGAGAACTACTCCGCGAGCCTGCCGAGCCGCGTCGTCTACGGCATCGAGTCCGACGGCGCCGACGGCCTGTGGCTGAGCACTGCCAACGGACTGGCGCGGCTCGATGCGCGCACGCACGCGGTCGAGGTGTATCACGAGTGGCACGGCCTGCAGGGCGAGGAGTTCAACTCCGGCGCCCACTATCAGGACCGTAATGGTGACCTGTTCTTCGGCGGCAACGACGGCTTCAACGCTTTCGCCCCCGCCGCGGTCAGCTTCAGCGCGCCGGCGCCGCGCGTGGTGCTGACCTCCGCGGCGCGCCTCAACAAGCCGCTGTCGGAGCGCGACCTGCCCGGTCCCGGGCGGCCGCTCAGGCTCGCCTATGACGACAAGCTCGTGAGCTTCGAGTTCGCCGCTCTCGATTTCACCTCGCCCGCCAACAACCGCTACGCCTACCGCCTGGACGGGTTTGATTCGGGCTGGGTGGACGCCGGCGCGCTGCACCGCGCGACCTATACCAACCTCGATGCGGGCGACTACCTGCTGCGCGTGCGGGCCGCGAATGCCGACGGAATCTGGAGCTCGCAGGAGCTGACGGTGCCGCTGCACGTGGCGCCCGCGCCCTGGAACTCGGCAGCGGCGCGGGCTGCGTACCTTGCAGCAGCACTACTGCTGCTGGCTTACGTGTGGCGCCACCTGCACGCGCGCCGCGCGCGCGCGCTGCGCTACAGCCGTCACCTCGAGGAGACCGTTCAGCAGCGCACCCACGAGCTGCAGGAGCGCAACACGCAGCTGCAGGTGCTGACGCGCGCCAAGAGCGATTTCGTCGCCCGCATGAGTCACGAGCTGCGCACGCCCATGAATGGCGTACTCGGCATGACCAATCTGCTGCTCGACACGCGCCTCGATGGCGCGCAGCGACGCTTTGCCGAAGGCATCCATCGCTCGGCCGACTCGCTGCTCGCGATCGTGGACGACGTGCTCGACCTGTCCAAGATCGAGGCGCACAAGCTGCGGCTCGATCCCATCGAGGCCGACCTCGTCGAGCTCGTCGAGCAGACCGCCGAAGTGCTGGCGGCGCGCGCCGCGGGCAAGGGCATCGAGCTGCTGTTCGACGCGCCGCTGCGGGCGCTGCCGCGTGTGCGGGTGGATGCGGCGCGGCTGCGTCAGGTGCTCATCAACCTCGGCGGCAACGCGGTCAAGTTCACCGAAGCCGGCGAGGTCACGTTCCGCCTGGTCGCGCTCGCGGACGCGGGCGAGAGCCTGCGCGTGCGCTTCGAAGTGGCGGACACCGGTATCGGCATTGCCCCCGAGAACCAGGGGCGGATCTTCGAGGAGTTCGCCCAGGAGGATGCCTCGATCACCCGCCGCTTTGGCGGCACCGGCCTCGGACTGCCGATATCGCGGCAGATCGTGCAGCTGATGGGCGGCCGTCTGACGCTCGCAAGTGCCCCTGGCGTCGGCTCCACCTTCTCGTTCGAACTGATCCTGCCGCTTGGGGCGCGCGCGCCGAGCGCCGTACCCGAGCGCACGCACCGCCTCGAGGGTGTGCGCGTGCTCATCGTCGACGACAACGCCGCGGCGCGCGTGCTCATGGCCAACGCCCTGTGCGCCTGGGGGGCGCGCGCGACGCAGGCGGCGTCTCTGGAGGCCGCGCAGGTGGAGCTGCGTGGCGCGGCCTACGAGGCGGTGATCGTCGATGACCCGCTGCCCGACGGCGCGGCCCAGGGCCTGCTGCAGCAGCTGCACGCCGCGCGCACGGTCCGGCCCCGGGTCATTCGCCTGGTGAGCTTCACCAGCCTGACGCCGGTGTCCTCGGGGGCCGATCGCTGGTTTGATGCCGAGGTCACCAAGCCGCTGCGCCTCGCGCGGCTGCACGCGGCACTCACCGGCTCCCGGCCCGTCGGGGACGACACGGTCCGCGCCGCGCGACTGTCTGAACTGGCGCCGCTTAGCGGGCGGGTCCTGGTGGTCGAGGATCAGTCCCTCAACCGCGAGGTGGCCGAGGGCATGCTGGAGGCGCTCGGTCTCAGCTGCGACACCGCCGCGAACGGCCGCGAGGCGCTCGAGAAGCTCGCGCGCGATCGCTTCGATGCGGTGCTCATGGACTGCCAGATGCCGGTGATGGACGGCTTCTCGGCGACGCGCGCGCTGCGCGAGCGCAGCGCCGCCGCACCGCGCCTGCCGGTCATCGCGCTCACCGCCGATGCCACCCCCGAGGGACGCGCCTCCTGCCTCGCCGCCGGCATGGACGACTACCTGGCGAAACCCTTCACGCGCGAGGCNNCGGCGCCTGCGCCTGACCCGGCAGCGGATCCGGCCACCGGACTGCTGCTGGATCGCGCCACGCTTGCCGCACTGCGGGCCCTGCCGGCGCGCGGCTCACTCGACATGCTGAGTCACATTGCGACAGGGTATCTTGCCGACTCGCAGGACATGATGGCCCGGATCGAGCGCGCGGTGCACAACTGCGACGCCGCCGAGCTGGCGTGCGCCGCGCATGCGTGGCGATCCTGTAGTGGCCACGTCGGGGCGCTGGGACTGGTGCGCCTGTGTCGCGAACTGGAAAAGTGCGGCCGGGCAGGGGAGCTTGCCGGCGCGCCCGAACTACTCGCGCAGCTGCGGGCACTGTACCCACGGGTACGCGAGGAACTGGACGAAGTGATAAGGAAATCCGCATGACAAGGGAACTGACAGTACGCGTGCTGGTGGCGGACGATGACCGCCTGTTGCGCGACATCGCCGCGGCCACGCTGGAGGGCGCAGGCTTCAAGGTCGAGGCGGTAGCGAGCGGGGATGCCGCGGTGGCCGCGTGTGCGCGGGCGATGCCGGACATTGTGCTGCTCGATGTCGAGATGCCGGAAGGCGATGGTTACCAGGCCTGCGCGAACATCCGGGCGCTGCCTGGGGGTTTCGACGTACCCGTCGTCATGGTCACGGGACTCGATGACCCGCTGTCCATCGATCTCGCCTACGACGCCGGCGCGACGGACTTCGTCGTCAAGCCCATCAACTGGGCACTGCTGGTGCACCGCATCCGCTATGTATTGCGCGGCGCGCGCACCATCGAGGCGCTGCGCCTTTCCGAGCAGAAGAATTCCGCACTCCTGAAGGCCATACCCGATGGCATTCTGCTGGTGAACGCCGCCGGCTCCATCAGTCACTGTTTCAGCCCGATCCCGGGTCTTGCGGCCACCCAGGCGCACGCCGCCGGCGCGCTGCACCTGAGTGAGCTCCTGCCGCACACGGCGCTGACAGCGGCCATGCAGTGCCTCGACGCGACCCTGCGCGGCACGCCGTCGGCGTTCGAATTTTCCCTTGCCGAAGGCGCGGTGCTGCGGCACTTCGAATGCCGCTATCTGCCGAATGCCACCGGCCAGGTACTCGCCATCGTGCGCGACATCACGCAGCGCAAAGAGACCGAGGCGCACATTCACCGCCTGGCGTACTTCGACCCCCTCACCGGACTGCCGAACCGCGAGTGGATCGGGGACTACCTCGCCCACTCGCTCAGGGAGGCGGCGGAGCGCAAGCGCAGCGTCGCGCTGCTGTTCATCGACCTTGACCAGTTCAAGCGCATCAACGACACGCTTGGTCACGAGACCGGGGATGCGCTGCTGCGCCAGGTGGGGGAGCGGCTGACCGCGGCCCTCGCCGGCGGTGGCGAGGCCGGCGGACAACTCGCGCGCGGCCGCGGACAGCTGGCGCGGGTCGGCGGAGATGAATTCATCGTGGTGCTCACCGGCCACCCAACGGTCGCGGATGCCGAGCACGTGGCGCAGCACATCCAGGCCTCGCTGGTGACCCCATTCGTGCAGGGCGGTTACGAGCTGGTGGTGACGCCGAGTATCGGCATCGCGCTGTTCCCCGAGCACGGCACCGATGCGCAGACACTGCTCAAGAACGCCGATGGCGCGATGTACGAATCTAAGGCGAGCGGCCGCAACCAGTTCCGCGTTTACACCAGCGCCGTCAACGCGCGCGCGCTCAAGCGCCTGTCGCTGGAGATGGAGTTGCGCCGCGCCTTTGAGAACCAACAGCTGGAGCTGTACTACCAGCCGCAGTACGACTCCCACAGTCTGAAGCTCGCGGGCGCGGAGGCGCTGTTGCGCTGGTTCCACCCGCAGCGCGGACAGATACCCACCGGGGACTTCGTCGCCGTGGCCGAGGAGACCGGGCTGATCGGCGACATCGGCCGCTGGACGCTGCAGCGGGCGTGCCGTGATCTGCATCGCTGGCGCGAGGCGGGTCTCGCCGTGCCGTCGATCGCCATCAACGTATCCGGGCGGGACTTCATGCGTCAGGATGTGTTGCTGCGCATCTCCAAGGTGGTGGAAGAGGCGCACCTGCCGGCATCGCTGTTCGAGCTTGAGCTCACCGAGGGGGTCCTCATGCAGGACGTCGAAGGCGGGCAGCGCTCGCTGCAGGCGCTCAAGGAGTTCGGTTTTGCGCTGGCGGTGGATGACTTTGGCACCGGTTACTGCTCGCTCAATTACCTCAAGCGCTTTCCGCTGGACACGCTGAAGATCGATCGCGCCTTCGTCAACGACATCACCGTGGACGCGGATGACGCCACCATCGTGCGCGCCATCATCGGCTTAGGTCACAACCTCAATCTCAAGCTGGTCGCCGAGGGCGTGGAGACGCAGGAGCAGCTGCAGTTCCTGCGCCAGGAAGGCTGCGATCTGGTGCAGGGGTATCTGATGAGCAAGGCCATCCCGGCGGATGCCTTCATGGCGCTGCTGCGTGCGCCGGATGCCGGGGCGCAACCGCACCCGACCGCCGCTAAGCGCGCCGCCGGCGGCTAGGGCGCGTGCCACTGCCGCAGCCGGCCAAAGTCACGCNNCGCTTCCTGCGATTTCGGCCGATCTAATCAGCCGCCGCGCGGATTGCGCGGTGCTTTGCGCGGCCCACCGTCGCCGATCTCGTAATCCTCGAAATCACTGGTGAGTTCGGCGGTGTGCTTGTCTTCGAGCAGCCGCTCAAGACGGCGCCACGCCGGATCACCGGCCTTCTGGCCGCGGCGTTTGGCGAGATCAAGGTCCTTGGCGACCTGATCAAGATCGACGTCCCCATCCCCGATGACGGGTTCGTCGGCCTGTTCGTCCTCAAACTCTTCTTCCGGCTTCTCGCTCACGCGGGATCTTCCAGTCCGGCAGGAATCGTGACGGCGCGAAGTTAAATCAGATCCGGTGACAACTGCAACGT
>PLEC01000111.1 GCA_003136935.1 Gammaproteobacteria bacterium | reverse complement strand
CAGAAGCTGCAGTACTTGCTGCAACCTTCCATGATGGAAACGTAAGCCGCCGCGCCCTCGGCGCGCGGCGCCGGCAGGTGATCGAATTTCTCGATCTCCGGAAAACTCACGTCGACCACCGCGCGGCCGGTGCGGCGCAGTTGCGCGATCATGTCGGGCAGACGGTGCAGGGTTTGGGGGCCGAACACCAGATCCACGAACGGCGCACGCGCGGTGATGCCCTCGCCTTCCTGACTCGCGACGCAACCGCCGACCCCGATGATGATCTCGGGGCGCTGGGCTTTGAGGAGCCGCCACTCCCCGAGAAGCGAGAACACTTTTTCCTGCGCTTTTTCCCGCACCGAACAGGTGTTCATGATCAGCAGGTCCGCTTCAGCCGGGTCGTGCGTCGGACACAGGTCAGCCCCAGCGCTGAGTACGTCCGCCATGCGGGCGGAGTCGTACTCGTTCATCTGGCAGCCGAAGGTCTTGATGAAATAACGGCGGGGCATAGCGGGTCGGGGCAAATTCTACCCCACGCCGGAGTAACCACTCCCGATGCGAAAAAAAGCCAGTCAGATCAGCAGGCTGCGATCCTCAGAAGGGGATGTCATCGTCGAACTCCTCGCCCGATCCGCCCTTGGATCCGCTGCCGCCGCTTCCACCACCACCGCCGCCGGATTCTTCCGCGTAGGCGTGCGCCGCGGCGGCAGCTCCCGTGGGGCGCGCTCCGCCCTCGGCGCCCGGACCGGCTCCAGCGCCAGCGCCTGAACCGCCCCGNNTCGCCGGCGATCTCGGCCAGCCGGCCGAAGAGTGCTACGCGGTGCCACTCGGTGCGCTCCTGCTGCTCGCCGGTCTGCTTGTCGCGCCAGCTCTCGCTCGTCGCGATACGCAGGTTCGCCACCGTGGTGCCGGAAGGCATGGCGCGGGTTTCAGGGTCAGCGCCCAGGTTGCCAATGAGGATGACTTTGTTGATGCCACGCGCCATGGGAAAAGCCTCGCAAGTACCGCAGATTGAACAGGCGGGGTCGCTGAGCGCGCCCGCCGACGTAAACACTCATTCTAAAGGAGCGGCCCGGGCCGCGCGAACCTCAAATCTGCCCCTGAGCGTAGGTTTTGCCTGCCGACTTAAGACTCACGTGGCCAAATCTGCATTCGATCCAGCTGCGCGGTGGGCCGGTTCTTCAACGTCGGTGCGACCTACACGTTCTGATCCATAGCTGATCAACAGCTTTTTTTCTGATTATCGGCCCCTTCATTGGGGCCGAGTTTTGTGATGCGATGACGGTCAGCCTTTGCCCTTAATCTGCGCCGCGGCGTTCTTCAGTATCGCTGCGATGCGGGCCTTCTCTTCTGCGGAAGCGCCGCGCTTATCCCGCAGCGCCTGTTTCAGCTCGCGCCGCGCGGCGTGCACTTCCTTGGAGTCGGCGAGTTCCTCGCCCTCCTCGTCAAGCCCGCCGAAGATCTCGCGCACGCGGCCCATCTTGCCGCCGATGTGCTCGAGCTGGGCGAGCATGGCATCGGCCGCGTCCTGGTTCTCCTTCAGGTATTCACGCCCGGTATCGGTGATGCTGTATAGCTTCTTCGTGCCCTCGGCAGCGACGCTCGCATAGCCGACCTCTTCCAGCCAGGTAAGGGCCGGGTAGATCATGCCGGGGCTCGGGCTGTAGAACCCGCCCGAGCGCTCCTCGAGTGCCTTGATCAGTTCGTAGCCATGGCTCGGCCGATCGCCGAGGAGCGCCAGCAGCACCAGCTGCAGGTCCCCTGACGCGAGCCGGCGTCCGGCGCGAAACGCCCGGCCACCCATGCCCATACCGCCGGTGAATCCGCCGGCAAAGTGGCCAAAGCGGCGCCCGTGACGGCCCATGAAGTACTCGCGCACGTCGTCGTGGAGACGCCCGTGGCCGCGATGACAGAAATGAAGACGGTGCATAGCATCTCCTGATGTATTGACAGATATATCTTAAGATATATTCAAAGATAATCAAGCCCTCCGTGCCGCCGGCCAGACCGGCCTTGTTTTCGGCCCATCCCTCACCCCATCAAAGCGCCGTGCACACGTACTATTGGCGGTTCAATGCACCCGATTCGCGTGCGCGGCGCGCGCACTCACAACCTTAAGAACCTCACTCTCGAGCTGCCGCGCGAGCGGCTGATCGTGGTAACGGGATTGTCTGGCTCGGGCAAGTCCTCGCTCACCTTCGACACCCTCTACGCCGAAGGTCAGCGACGCTACGTCGAATCGCTGTCCACCTACGCGCGTCAATTCCTCTCGACCATGGACAAGCCGGACGTCGACGGCATCGATGGCCTGTCGCCGGCGATTGCCATCGAGCAGAAGGCGAGCTCGCACAACCCGCGTTCCACGGTCGGCACGGTCACGGAGATCTACGACTACCTGCGCCTCCTGTATGCACGCGCCGGCACGCCGCGCTGTCCCGATCACGGCATCGATCTCACCGCGCAGACGGTGAGCCAGATGGTCGACCAGGTACTGAAGCTCCCGGATGGCACGCCGACGGCGCTGCTCGCACCGGTGGTAAGCGACCGCAAGGGCGAGCATCTGGAAATGCTGGAGGATCTCGCCGGCCAGGGCTTCGTGCGCGTGCGCATTGACGGGCGCATTCACGAGATGGAGGCGTTGCCGCAACTCGAGCCGAAGAAAAAACACACCATCGAGGTGGTCGTGGACCGCATGCGCGTGCGGCCCGATGGCGCGCAGCGACTCGCGGAGTCTTTCGAGACGGCGCTGCGCCTGTCCGGCGGACTCGCACGCCTCACCTTCCTCGATGAGCCCGCCCGCGAGGAGCTCACTTTCTCCAGCCGTCACGCCTGCCCCGTCTGTGGCTACAGCGTGCCGCCGCTTGAGCCGAAGCTGTTCTCGTTCAACAACCCGGCGGGCGCCTGCCCCAGCTGCGACGGGCTGGGCGTACAGGAATTCTTCGATCCGCAGCGGGTGGTGCTGCATCCGCACCTGTCGCTCGCCGGGGGTGCGGTGCGCGGCTGGGACCGGCGCAACGAGCATTACTTCCAGCTGATCCAGTCGCTCGCGCGACACTACGGCTTCGATATCGAGACGCCGTGGACCGAGCTCCCCGAACAGGTGCGGCAGGTGTTACTGCATGGCAGCGGCGAACAAGCGCTCGAATTCAGCTGGTCGGAGGAGCCGGGACGCCGGACGCGCAAACGCCAGCCGTTCGAAGGCATTCTCCCGAACCTGACTCGCCGCTACCGCGAGACCCAATCCCCGATGGTGCGCGAGGAGCTGGCGCGTTACCTGGGCGTGCGCCCCTGTCCGGAGTGCCACGGGACACGTCTTAACCGCGCGGCGCGTTTCGTGTTTGTCGCCGAGCGCACCTTGCCGCAGCTTAGCGCTCTGACCGTCGGCCGGGCGCTGGAGTTTCTGGGCGCACTCGAGCTTGCCGGCTGGCGCGGCGAAGTCGCCACCAAGATCGTCAAGGGAGTGGTGGAGCGTCTGCGCTTCCTGTCCGATGTGGGCCTGGACTACCTGACGCTGGATCGCAGCGCCGAGACGCTCTCGGGCGGTGAGTCGCAGCGCAT
>PLEC01000136.1:4797-9744 GCA_003136935.1 Gammaproteobacteria bacterium | reverse complement strand
CCGGCAGCGGCCGCAGCGACTTCACCAGCAGGCGCAGCGCGTCCGCGCGCACCGACAGCTCCCCGGTCTTGGTGCGAAACAACACGCCACTCGCGCCCACGATGTCGCCGACGTCCCAGCCCTTGAAGGCTTGGTAGGCGGCCCCGAGCGCTTCGTGCTGCAGGTACAACTGGATCTGCCCGGTACGGTCGGCGATTTTCGCGAAGCTCGCCTTGCCCATCACGCGCTTGAACATCAAGCGCCCGCCGACCTTCACGCGTGTCGGGTTGGCCTCGAGCCACTCGGCCGCGCGCTCGCCGAAGGAATCGTGCAGTTGACCTGCAAGCGCGTCGCGCCGGAAGTCGTTGGGAAACGCGACTCCCTGAGTGCGCAGCCCGCCGAGCTTGGCGCGCCGCTCCGCGATCAGCTTGTTCTCGTCGCCGCCATCATCGCCGCCGCCGGCGGGGACGCTGTCTTTGCCTGTTGTCATGTCTTTATACGCCCGCCTTGAGCGATGCCTCCATGAACTGATCCAGTGCCCCATCCAGCACCGCGCCGGTGTTGCCCACTTCCACTCCGGTGCGCAGATCCTTGATGCGCGACTGGTCGAGGACGTAGGAGCGGATCTGGTTTCCCCAGCTCACATCCGACTTGGAGTCCTCCAGCACCCTGGCCGCCGCGTTGCGCTTGTTCACTTCCAGCTCGTAGAGCTTCGCCTTGAGCATTTTCATGGCCGTGGAGCGGTTCTTGTGCTGACTGCGCTCGTTTTGACAGGCGACCACGATGCCGCTGGGCAGGTGCGTGATACGCACGGCCGACTCGGTTTTGTTGACGTGCTGGCCGCCGGCGCCCGAGGAACGGTAGACGTCCACCCGCAAGTCCGCCGGGTTGATGTCGATTTCGATGTCGTCATCGACCTCCGGGGAAACGAACACGGACGCGAACGAGGTGTGCCGGCGGTTGCCCGAATCAAACGGTGACTTGCGCACCAGCCGATGCACCCCGGTCTCGGTCCGCAGCCACCCATAGGCGTACTCACCCGTCACTTCCACGCTGGCGCTCTTGATCCCGGCCACTTCGCCCGGATTCGAATCAATGACCTCGCAGGCGAAGCCGCGTGCCGCGCCCCACCGCAGGTACATACGCAGCAGCATCTGCGCCCAGTCCTGCGCTTCAGTTCCGCCCGCGCCTGCCTGGATGTCGAGAAACGCGCTGTGCGAGTCCATCTCGCCACGGAACATGCGCTTGAGCTCCAGGTGCCGCACGTCCACTTCCAGGCGCTGCGCATCGCGCTCGATGTCGCGCGCCATACCCTCATCGCCCTCAGCCTCGGCGAGTTCCAGCAGCTCCGCGGCGTCGCCGATTGCCTTAGCCGTGCGATCGATCTCGCCGACGTCGCCCGTCAGCCGCGCGCGCTCACGCCCCAGTTCCTGCGCGCGCGTGGGATTTGCCCACACGGTCGGGTCTTCCAGCTCGCGGGCCACTTCCTCGAGTCGTTCCTGCTTGCGGTCGTACTCAAAGAAACCCCCGAAGCGCGGCGACGCGCTCAGCGAGGTCTTTGAGCTGGCGTTTGAGCAGATTGACTTCCATAAGCTTCCTAGGGTGCAGCCGGCGCGGCCGCGGTGGCGCTTACGATGCTAACACCGCCTCGTGAATCTTAGCGAGCCAGCGGCAACAGGTGCTCGACGAGCAGCTGCAGGCGCCGCTCGCCCTGGTATTCGTTGACTTCCAGGCGGTACACGAGTTGCTGCAGTCCCGTCGGCGGCTTGAAGTCAGCGCCCGCCTCGAGGTGGTTGAAGGCGATGGCATCGAAGGAGCGGCCGCTGCGTGGCACCTCGACCCACATCTTCATGTGCCGCTCGCCGATCACGCGCGCGTCGCGGATGCTGAAGACCCCATCGAAGCTCGGTTCGGGAAAGGCCTGGCCCCAGGGGCCGCCCGCGCGCAGCGCCTGCGCCGTGTCGAGCGCGATCTCTGCCGGCTCAAGCTCCCCGTCGGTCTCCACCACGTCCGCCGGGGGCGCCTGCGCCATCCAGCGCGTGACCTCCTCGTCGAAGGCGCGCGCGAAGCGATCAAGCTGGTCGCGCTCGAGCGTGAGCCCGGCCGCCATGGCGTGTCCCCCGAAGCGGCTGATGAGACCCGGGTGCCGTGTCGCTATGCCGTCGAGCACGTCGCGGATGTGGATCCCCGCGACCGAGCGGGCTGAGCCGCGCAAGGTGGTCGCATCGGCGCTCGCGAAGGCGATCACCGGCCGGCGCAGACGATCCTTCACACGGCTCGCCACCAGGCCGACGACGCCCTGGTGCCAGCCGCCGTCGAACAGACACACGCCGTTGCGGTGCCGCGCACCGGCAACCGGATCGGCGAGCCCGCGAACGGCAAGCAGCGCCTCCTGCTGCATCTTCGCTTCAATCGAGCGCCGCTCCTGATTCAGTTCATCGAGGCGCGCCGCCAGCTGCTGCGCCGTGGCCGCATCATCAGCGAGCAGGCACTGGATGCCGATGGTCATGTCATCGATGCGGCCGGCCGCGTTCAGGCGCGGCGCCACGCCAAAGGCGAGGTCCGCCGCGGTGAGCTCCCGCACGCAGCGGCCGGCGATGTTCAGCAGTGCCCGAATGCCCGCCACGCAGCGTCCGGCGCGAATGCGTTTCAGGCCCTGCGCCACCAGCACGCGGTTGTTGGCATCCAGCGGCACCACGTCGGCGATGGTCCCCAGAGCCACCAGATCCAGCAGTTCCGCGACGGCCGGCAGTGCCGTTGTGAGTCCGGCCTCCGCAAGCCGTCGGCCCAGCGCCGCCATGACATAGAACGCAACGCCCACGCCTGCCAGCGCACGGCTGCCGAACAGGCTGCCGTGAAGGTTGGGGTTGACGATCACATTCGCGTCGGGCAGCTGCTCACCCGGCAGATGGTGATCGGTGACCAGCACGTCAAACCCGAGTGCGCGCGCAGCGGCCACCCCGGCGTTGCTGGAGATGCCGTTGTCCACGGTCACCAGCAGCGTTGGTTTGCGCGTCGCCGCCAGCGCCACGATCTCGGGCGTCAGGCCATAACCGAAGTGAAAGCGGTTCGGCACCAGAAAATCCACGTGCGCGAAGCCGAAACTCCTCAGCGCCCGCACCATGAGTGCGCTGCTGGTCGCGCCGTCGGCGTCAAAGTCCCCGATCACCAGAACGCTGCCTGCGGCGCGGTGCCTGAGCAGCAGATCGACCGCGGCGCAAATGCCTGCGAGCGTGCCGACCGGCAGCAGCCGCTCGAGCGAAGTGTCGAGGTCTGCCGTGGAGCGCACGCCACGCGCCGCGTACACCCGCCCGAGCACGGGGTGCACGCCAGCTCCGAGCGCCACGGCGGCGGCGGCGCGCCGCACCACCCGCAGGCTCATGCGAAAGCACCCAGGCCCGCGCGTGCACGCCGCCAGCGGCGCAGACCGCTGGTGCGCCGCATCATCACGCGCGTGTCGTTGACGATAAGCGTCAAATTCGCGCACTCACCAGCGCGCAGCGCCCGCAACGCTGGGGACACAAAGCGGCTGTCGAACTGCGCCACCGCTTCGGCAACCGTGCCCTGAAAGCCACTGTGCAACTCTCCTCCCGCCTCCAACACCAGTATCACGCGCTGCGCATCGCCATCGGCCAGAGCCTCAGCCAGACCCTGCGGCAGGGCCCGACAGGCGCTCCCCTGAAGATGCCACAGACCGTTCAGGTAAGCGTCGCGGCCGAAGGCCTGCTCCTTTGCGCGTGCGGGGCGCACCTGCGGCTGCAGCCTGCGGCCGGCGGCGCCCCAGAGCCACAGCGCCGTGACCGGCAGCATGCCCTGCGCACGGCGCGCATCGTTCAGCGCCTGGCCGTGCAGCCACATTTCGACTTCCGTGAGCAGGCGTCGCAGCGGACCTGCCGCCGTTCCATCCGGCAGGCCCTGCGCCACCTCGCCTCCGGCGCAGCGCGCGGGCTCGGTGGTGGACACCGGCGTGATGCCGGGAGTCGTGAGCAGAAAATCACCCGACGGCAGCGGTGTGAGCTCGTAGCCGGATGAGCCGAACACGTATGTGAAGTCGGCGGCCAGCGCGCTTTGCTGCGCGCGGGGCAGGCGCAGGATACCGCGATGATCCAGGTGCACCCGCGTAAGACCCGCGCTCAGGTGCACGGCCGTCGCGATCCAGCTCGTGGCAGTGCCTCGCGCAGTGGCTGCGGCATCGATCGCGGCCGCTGCGATGCAGGCCGGCGCGACGCCGGCGAGGTCGGCACGTCCCAGCGACTCGGCCAGCCACTCGCGCCACCCCCCGGCAAGCCCAGCGCGCGCTCCAAAGCGCCCCGCGCATTCGATTCCGGGGACGTTGTGGAAAGAGGCGCCGGCCGCGCTCCCCGCCTCTGCGGCAGCAGGCGGCAGATACACGTCGGCAATGACAATGACGATCTCGCGCACGGGCGGTATCGTAACGCCCCGTGAAGTTCACGCTCGAACCAGGCTCGCACGCCTACCTGATCCGCGGTTATTCGGCGACCGAAATCCGCATCGGTGAGCAGCGCGTGGATCGCAGCTGCATCGTCACCGCGGACCGCCTCATCACGGATTGGGAGCCCGCGAGCTTCGCCGAACTCAGCGGCGAACATTTGGAGGCGATATTCGCACTCTCCCCGGAGCTGGTTCTGCTGAGCACCGGCGCCACGCAGCGCTTCGCCGCGCCCGCAGTGCACGCTGCGTTTGCGCAGCGGCGTGTGGGACTTGAAGTCATGCAGCTCGGGGCCGCATGCCGCACTTTCAACGTACTGGTCGGGGAGGAGCGGCGGGTCGCCGCGGCGCTGTTCCTGCGTTAGCGCCCGGGGCAAGGATGATCGGCAGAAGACACAAGGGGAGGGTCAACCAACCAAACAATCATTCGAAGCTGACAGACTCGAACAATTGCACTGTTCTTTTTCTTGTATCGAGTTATTGCTTTTATCAGCGACTCCCTCCTCCCTGTGTCTTCTG
>PLEC01000136.1:0-4785 GCA_003136935.1 Gammaproteobacteria bacterium | reverse complement strand
GTGATCTCAGACTGTACCGCCCAGCAAAGGCACGAACGCGACATTCCCCAGTGACTCGCGCTCCACACGCTGCTCGCGTCGGGTAAATCTGACGAGCTCCTGCTGGCCGTCGGGGCCAATCGGCACCAGCAGCCGCCCTCCCACCTTCAGTTGTTTGATCAGCGCCTCGGGCACCGTGAGCGGTGCCGCGGCGACCAGGATCGCGTCAAACGGCGCGTGCGCCTTCCAGCCGAGCGTGCCGTCACCATGGCGGAAGCGCACATTGCGGATCCCCAGTTCCTTCAGGCGCAGACGCGCGCGCGCCAGCAGCGGCCCGATACGCTCGATGGTCTGCAAGCGCGCGACCAGCGGCGCAAGCACCGCCGTCTGATAGCCGCATCCCGTGCCGACCTCCAGCACGTTGTCATTCGCGCCCGACTCGAGCAGCGCCTCCGTCATGCGCGCCACGATGTAGGGCTGCGAAATGGTCTGACCAAATCCGATCGGCAGTGCCGTGTCCTCGTAGGCGCGGCTGCCGAGCGCCTCATCCACAAAAATATGCCGTGGAACGTTGCGAATCCGATCGAGCACCGCAAAGTTGGCGACGCCGTGCTCGCGCAGCCGCTGCACCAGCCTGTCGCGCGTGCGCGCGGAGGTCATGCCGATGCCGGAGAGGCGCAGGTCAGACACCAATGCCCTCGAGCCACGTGCGCAGCACCGGCAGTGCGGCGTGACGCGTGAGATCCACCTGCAGTGGCGTCACCGAAACATAGCCTTCTGCGACCGTCGCGAAATCGGTCCCGGGACCTGCATCCTGCTCCGCGCCGGCGGGGCCGACCCAATACACCGGACGGCCACGCGGATCCTGTGCGCGCACCACCGGTTCGGAGCGGTGGCGATAACCCAGGCGGCTTACGCGAAAGCCCCGTAGCTCCCCAAACGGCACGTCCGGGACGTTCACATTGAGTATGAGTGCCGCCTGCAGCGGCTTCTTCAGCAGCTGCGCCACCAGCACGCGCGCCACTTCCGCGCCGGTGTCGAAGTGCCCGCCGCCTGCACCCCCGGCAGTGCACAGCGAGACCGCAATGGTTGGCAAACCGAGGAATCGCCCCTCGACGGCGGCGGCCACCGTACCGGAATAAAGGACGTCATCGCCCAGATTCGGCCCGTCATTCACGCCGGAGACCACCATGTCGTGCTCGAAGTCGAACAGGCCCGTGATCGCCAGGTGCACACAGTCGGTGGGCGTGCCTGGCACGAAATACACGCCCGGCTCGGACTCGAACACCCGCAGCGGCACATCCAGGGTGAGGGAGTTGCTCGCGCCACTCTTGTTGCGGTCCGGTGCGACCACCGTCACCTCGGCGAGTGTCATGAGCGCCTCGCGCAGGCGGCGGATGCCTTCGGCGCGAAAGCCGTCGTCGTTACTGACCAGGATCTTCACTAGCGATTGCGTTCGGGTGCGCAAAAAGTGCGCGTGACTATACTTGAGAAGCAACTGCAGGCGGAGACAAGCGTGACTGCCCTACCTGAGGATAAGAACCCGGACGAGGAGTCCGAGGAGGCGCGTCTGTTCCGGGAGGCGGTGCGGGGCGTCCGGCCATTGCCACCCGCCGCGCCCCCGCCGCGCCCTCTTCCAGTGCGCCCCAGGGCGCGTTTCACCCGTGCGGACCGCGCCGCGGTGCTGCGGGAAAGTCTGGAAGCGGCAGCTGCCGACCCGGTGGCAATGGGCGGCGAGGAGCTCGCGTTCCATCGCCCGCAGGTGCAGTCCACGGTGCTGCGCAAGCTGCGCCGTGGCGAGTATCGCGTAGAGCGCGAGATCGACCTGCATGGCCTCACGGTCCTCGAGGCCAAGCACGACCTGCGGCTTTTTCTCATCAACGCCCTCGAACAACACGTGCAATGCGTGCGCGTCGTCCACGGCAAGGGCCTGCGCTCGGGTCCCCGCGGTCCGGTGCTCAAGGCCACGGTCAACGCGGTCTTGCGCCGCACGGGCGCGGTGCTGGCCTTTGTGTCCGCACGGCAGGCGGACGGCGGCAGCGGCGCCGTATACGTACTGCTGTCACTGACTTAGTCAGCTGGGCGGCGGCGGCAACGGCATTGGCTGTGTCATCGCGGACCTGCACACCGTCAGTCGCTGGCGTCGCCCGTCACCGGGACATCCGCGATGAGTTCCCGCAGCACCACGCTGGCAAACGAGCCGCGTGCAAGACGGAAGCGCAACACGCAGGCGTCCGGCTCCGCCTGCGATTCAAGCTCACGCACCGCGAGGCGCAGGCTGCGACGCTCCTGGGCCATGCCCGCCGCCACACACAGGCCGCTCTCCTGCGCGAACCACGCGCCGACCCGGGATTCCAGTTCCAGCACGCGCGCCAGGGTCGCCGGATTCCCCGCACCCCACAGGGGTCCGGTGGGATGTATCTGCAGCCGCTCGCAACGCTGCGTGAGTGTCGGGTCGGCAGCGTCCGCGGCGAATACACTCCCGCGACCATCGAGGTTGGCAAGATCGCCCTCCAGGAGGTGCTGCCAGCTGCCGTCGGCGACGCGCTCGGCGAGCACGGCGTTGAATACCACGCTGCGCGCGGCTGACAGCACGAAGCCCCGCTCCTCGCGTCGCAGGTTATTCAGGCTTTCACGGCCCCGGAGCAGGTTCGCGCCGTCATGGCCGAAGCGCTGTGGCCCGAAGTAATTCGGTACGCCGCCGCGCCCGATCGCTGCGAGGCGTGGTGCGAGCGCGGCGCTCAAGTGCGCACCGTCACCGTCAGGGGCTCGAATGCGCACGGTGAAGCGGTTGCCGGCCAGAGCGCCGCGCGGGAGCTTGCGGTTGTGGGCGTGTGCTTCGATCACCGCGAAGTCCTGGGCGCTTACCTCGAGCCAGTTGACCTCGGTTCGTGGCCGCGGGACCGAGAACCACTGCACCGCAACGGCGCGCCGATCCTTGAGTCCGGCAAATCCCACCTCGAACGGCCGGCAGCCGGCCAGCTTCGCCAGCTCGCGCGCCACCCACTGGGTATTGGCATCGCGCTTGCGCACCTTCAACAGCAGGTGCTGACCGCTGCCTGCGGGCTCAAAGCCCAGCTGCTCCTCGACCAGGAAGTCCTCGGGGTGCGCGCGCAGCTGACCTTTTGTCACCGGCTGCCCGTGTGCGCGCGGCGGCGCGAGCGCGGCCTCCCGCGCGCTGCGGCCGCCAGACTCCACGCCTACGTTTCCGCCAACAGTACGACCGCCTGCGCGGCAATGCCCTCCGCGCGCCCGAGGAACCCCAGCCCCTCGGTAGTGGTGGCCTTGATGTTGACGCACGCCTCGGCGATTCCAAGTAACTGCGCGATCCGCTGCCGCATCGCTGCGCGAAACGGCGTCACCTGCGGCGCCTGCGCGAGCACTGTGACATCGGCATTCACCACCTTGAGGCGCTGGGCCTGCACCATGGCGAGCACGGTGGTCACGAAGCGCGCGCTGTCGGCGCCCCGCCACTTCGGATCCGTGTCGCGGAAATGCTCGCCAATGTCGCCCAGGCCCGCAGCTCCCAGCAGTGCATCACACAGGGCGTGCAGCACCACGTCGCCATCCGAGTGCGCGCGCACTCCACGCGAATGCGGGACGCGCACACCCCCGAGCATGAGGAAATCCCCCGGACCAAAGGCATGGACGTCGAACCCCGAACCAATCCTCATGATGCCCCCTCGCGCTCAGCGCCCGTAGCGCCGCGCGCCCGCAACACCGTCGCCGCGAGCGCCAGGTCCGCGTTTGCTGTGATCTTGAAATTGGTCGCCGCGCCTTCGATGAGCAGCGGTTGCTCTCCCAGCCACTCCAGCGCCTGCGACTCGTCCGTTGGCGAGCGCCCGGCCGCATGCGCCGCATCGAGCGCCGAGCACAGCCGCCCGTAGCGGAACATCTGCGGCGTGAGCGCCCGCCACAATCCCGAACGCTCGACGGTTTCGGCCACGAGCGGCCCGGAACCTGCGGCGCCGCGTGCGCGCTTGAGGGTATCCGCCGCAGGCACCGCGAGCAGTCCGCCGACCGGATGGGTGGCGGCGCCTGCCAACAGCCGCTCCAGATCCTGCGCCGCGAGACACGGCCTCGCGGCATCGTGCACCAGCACCCAGTCGTCGGCCGCGGCGCGATTGGCGAGGGCGCCCAGTGCATTGCGCACCGATCGGCTGCGCTGCGCACCGCCGGTCACGGTTGAGACGCGCGCGGCGCGCAACGCACCGAGGCGGGCGACGATCTTTTCAAATTCGGTATCGCCGGCCGCGAGCGCCACCACCAGGTGGGCGCAGCGCGCATCGGCAACAAATGGCGCCAGCGCCCACTCCAGCACGGTGCTTCCGGCGAGCGGTGCATATTGCTTGGGACCATCGCCACCAAAGCGGACGCCTGAACCCGCAGCCGGCATGACGAGCCAGTAACGCATCCGCGTGCAGCCGCTGTTTGAGGCGAGCGTCAGCGGGCCGCGGCGGTGCGGGTCGGGGCGGCGCTGCCGCCTGCGTCAGACGGGCGCGCGGGAACCACCTGGTAGAAGGTCTCGTTGTGCGCGATCATCCCCAGGTCGCTGCGGGCGCGCTCTTCGAGTGCGTCCATGCCGGTCTTAAGGTCACGCACTTCAGCGGCGAGCTGCCGGTTGCGCTCGGCGAGCTGCTCGTTCTCGGCGCGCTGCGCCGTCACCGCATGCTGAAGCCGCGCGACCTCGCGCACTCCATCCGCGGACACCCATACCCGGTATTGCAGCAGGATAACGGCGACGGCAAGTGCGGCGGCGAGCCACTTCATGGGCGCGACAGCCTATCAGACAGCGTGCCTGCGCGC
>PLEC01000178.1 GCA_003136935.1 Gammaproteobacteria bacterium | reverse complement strand
GCTACGGACGGGCGCTGCCCGGCCGTGGGCTTCCCGAGATCGATGGTCTCCAGGTATTCGCTGATGTCCATTGCGAGAGCGGAAACCCGCGCGGCCTTTTCCGCGTACTCGCGGTCGTTGCGCAGCATGAAGCCGTAGTCCTTCACGGTCGTGCCGCAGCCGGATGTGGTGACAACAATCGCGTCGATGCCGTCGCCCTCGATCTCGCGAAGCCAGGCGTCGATGTTGTGCCTCGCGGCGGCGTGGGATTCTTCGCTCCGCCCCATGTGGTGGACCAATGCCCCGCAACAGGCTTCGCCGCCGGCCATAACCACTTCAACGCCTTGACGAGTGAGCAGGCGGATAGCGGCCTCGTTGATGCCGGGATCAAGGACCGATTGCGCGCAGCCGCGCAGAAGCACGACGCGGCCCCGGCGCGCAACACCCGCGGCGAACACACCGGGCCGGCTCGCCGGCGACCGGCGCGGCAACGATCCGGGCGCGAGATCGAGCATGGCAGCAAACCGGGCCAAGGGCGGGATGCGGCGGAACAAGGGTGCGAGCGGCCACAAAAGGAACGATGCAACGAGCGCGGCGCGGAAGCGGGCGGGGTGCGGCAGGACGCGGGCAAGCAGGCCGCGCATGAGACGATCCCCGACGGGACGCCGGTAGCTTGCCTCGATATGGGCGCGGGCGTGATCGACGAGATGCATATAGTCGACGCCGGAGGGGCATGTGGTCATGCAGGACAGGCACGAGAGGCAGCGATCGACGTGGGTCACCACTTCCTCGGTGGCGGCCTTGCCGCCCTCCAGCATGTCCTTGATCAGGTAGATGCGGCCGCGCGGACTGTCGAGTTCATCGCCGAGAAGGACGTAGGTCGGACAGGTTGCCGTGCAGAACCCACAATGCACGCAGCTGCGCAGGATCGCCTCCGCCTCGTGCCCCTCGGGGGTATCACGGATGAAATCGGCGAGCGCGGTCTGCATAACTAATCAGGGCGCAATAATGCAACTGGACATTTCGCTATCATCCCCGTCAGTGACGCCCAAGGACACCCGCATGTATAAGGACGCCATATGCCATTGCACCAACTGACGCCCGGGCCGGATGCCCCATCCGCCGCGGCCCGTTATGGCCGCGGCGCGATTGCCTTTCACTGGGTCATGGTGGCCCTGGTTATCGCGGTCGGCACGCTCGGCTTGCTGCACGATTCCTGGCCGAAGACCACCCAGGCCTTCTGGATAAACATGCACGCCGTCATCGGCCTGCTGGTACTTGGCTCAGGTATCGCACGCCTCTGGTGGCGCTGGACCCATAAGCCCCCCGCGCTGCCGCCCGGGAGCGGCGAACTGTCGCGCTGGCTCGCCTTCCCCGTCCACATGCTGTTGTACGTTCTGCTGCTCGTCATACCGGTAATCGGCATCGTCACCTTCATATGGCACGGACGCGTATTCAACTTTGGATTGTTCAGTGTGGATTTCGGGGTGCCCAAGAATCCCGCCATCTTCCAACCCACCGAAAACCTCCACGGCTGGCTTGCGTATGCCTTATTCACGCTGATCGGCATGCACGTGCTGGCGGCCCTGTGGCATCAGTTTTACCGGCGCGACGGCCTTCTATCGCGTATGTGGCCGGCGCCGCGGGACTCCTGAAGCTCGATTTCACTGTCAATGCTCCGGCGGCGGGCGCACACTGGATTCTAATTTCTACGGAGAATCCTGTGGACTTAACGTCTTTGCCTCTGGTGAGTGATAGCCCGCACCGCGCTGCTGGCGATCTGATCAACGACTACCGCGCGCGCCGGGCCTTCGAAGAAGAGGAACGCGCCCAGCGGCGGCGCATACAGCTCGAAGAGCAGCGCTCGGATCTGAATCCGCCCGACGTGCGCATTCGCGCGTGGGAGAAAGTGCACGGCTTGCGCATGCCGTCCGATACAACCCACCCGATCCTCGATGTCATTGCCGGCGACACCCGCCTGACGCTGGTGGAGGTGCACGGCGAGCAGCAGGCGCGGGTTGCGGAAACGGCACGCCGCAAGCAGCAGAAGGCGAGCGCGGCGACGCCTGCACAGGAGTGACTGCGCACCGCCGATAGGTTTGAAGAAGCTCAAACACGAAGCGGAACTCTTTAAGGCGGCCTTGCTCGCCGGGATTGAATATGCGGAAGGCCGCAAGGCCGTCGAGTTCGAGGTGACGGATTCGGCAAGCGACAAGGCGCTATACGTCTATCGCCTGCTGGTGCACGACAAGATCATTGCGCCAATGCCCGAAGAGCAGGTCGGCGAAAAGACGATCCGACATCGGCTCGCAAGCTGGCATGCACATCAATTGCCTGACGGACATCCTTTGTTGGAATAGACATCAAGAGGAGGTAAGTATGAGCAAGGGTATGGACAGGAAAAAGGAAGGCAAGAAGAAGCCGGCGAAGTCTCTGCAGGAGAAGCGCGCCGCGAAGAAAGAGAAGAAGCAGAATCGGGGCTTTCAGATCTAGACCCCTGCGGGGGCTTCCTCGGGTTCCGGTGGCGGCACCCCCTCTTCACTGCATCTGTCAGCGAGTCCCGGTCGAACAGCGCGTCAATGTCTCACTCTGCATAGCAGAGTACTTGACGACGCACGGGGCATCAGTCTAACCTTCTGCCGATGCGCCAGCCCAACGCCGTCATGCTCGACGCACACGCTGCAGCCACGCTGCGCTACATCCGTGCGTCGATGGAAGCCGCGGGAACGGTGGCGGTGTCCGGATTCGCGGGCGTGACCATGGGCGTGGTGGGTGTGCTTGCTGCCGTAGTTGCTTCGACGGCCGCGATGCAGCCGCACTGGCTCGCCGTATGGCTGATCGCGGCGCTTGTGGCTTCGCTGGCCGGTGGCGCTCTCATGGCGCGCCAGGCTTCGCTGCAGGGATTCACGCTCTTCGGTGCGCCGGTTCGCAAATTCATCCTCGGCCTGGCACCCGGTCTGTTTGCGGGCGCGGCGATGACGTTGGTGCAGTGGCGGGCGAACGACCTCCACGCCCTGCCCGGCTGCTGGCTGCTCCTCTATGGCTGCGCGCTGATCTCGACCAGTGCTTCAACGACGAAAACCGTGGGGCTGCTCGGCGCGTTATTTGCGTTACTGGGGCTGATTGCATTCTGGCTCCCGCAAAGCCTGCAGATGCTTGCCCTGGGCGCCGGCTTTGGCGGCCTGCATCTCGTGTTCGGCATCGTGATCAGGTATCGAAGCCGTGCCAGCCAAGCCTGATTCGCGCGTACGCCCGGCGCAACCGACGCCCAAGCGCGCCAGCAGACCCGCCCTCGTGACGAGCGCACACAAGCCAGACGGTGATGCCCGCTTCGACCGGCTGGTCTACGAGCGCGTGCGCCTGGGGATGATGAGCGCGCTCGCGGTTCGCGATGAGATGACATTCAGCGAAATGAAGGCGCTGTTCGCGGTCAGCGACGGAAACCTGAGCGCCCATGCGCGCAAGCTCGAGGAGGCCAGGTACGTGACGTGCACCAAGTCATTCAATGGCCGCCGCCCGCAGTCGCTCTACCGTCTTACGGCCGCAGGACGTGCCGCACTCAACCGCTACCTCGATCATGTAGAGGCGGTTATCAAAGCCACCCGCCCGCGCTGATTTTTTTTGATCATTAACTCCGTATCACAGAGTACTCTATGCACATCGCGATCATCATGGACGGCAACGGCCGCTGGGCCGCTCTGCGTAACCTCAATCGGCAGGCGGGTCACCGCGCCGGGGCAAGGGCCGCCGACGCGGTAGTGCGCGCGGCGGTACGGCAGCGCGTGGACACCCTCACGCTCTACGCGTTCTCCTGTGACAACTGGTTTCGCCCCAGGCCTGAGGTCGAAGCGCTCCTCGGATTGCTGCGCCGCTATCTGATCACCGCGACAGATCGCTGTCTGGAGGAGTCGGTACGCATCAATGTGATCGGCCGGCGCCACCGCCTGAATTCCACGCTGAAGGCACAGATCGAACAGAGCGAGCGGCTGACCGCCGGGTGTTCGCGCATGCATCTTCGACTCGCAGTCGACTACTCATCCAGGCTCAGCATCATCGAAGCCGGCCGGCGGCTTCGGGATACGCCGCTTAACGCGCCGGCCGAATACCTGCGGTTCCTGGCCGCGGCGGTGCACTCAGATCCGGTGGCGCCGGAGGTGGATCTCCTCATCCGTACGGCGGGCGAGAAGCGGCTGAGCGATTTTCTCCTGTGGGAGTGCGCCTATGCGGAGCTGCTCTTCCTTGACTGCCTGTGGCCCGATTTCGACGCAGCAGCGCTCGCTCAGGCACTCGAGGAATTCTCATGCCGCCAGCGACGCTTCGGACGGATTGCGGCGGTGAAGGAAACATCGGAGATCCAGGCATGGAAGCGCTGAGAGGTGTGACAAGCCCCCAATGGACGCTGTGGTGCAGCGTCCTCACCCTCGCCGCCTGCGAGACGGCGTGGCTGTACGGCGCGCTGCCCGGGATCAACTGGCCGCTGGCGACCCTGGCGAATTCCGCAGGGCTCGTGATCTGTTGGACCAGCGCCGGCAGGAAATTCCGGCTCAACGTCATGCTCCCACTCATCGTTGCATGTCTGCTTGCCGTGGGTGCAGCCCTCACTGCCAGTTTCGCGAACGACCTGCGCGTCGCCGCCTGCGTTCTGTTTGCTCTCGGCTCGGCGGTGGTTTCAGCGCACACCGATCTCAATCACACGGACGGCCCAGGCAGCTGGGTCCTTGCTGCACCCTATGCCCTGGTGCTTGCTGCGAGCGAAGCCCATGGACGACTCACCGAGACGGTTGATGCCGTTCGCCATGGTCGTGGCATTGCGGTCGTCCGGGGAGTTGCGCTGGCCATACCGGTCACGCTCCTGTTCGCACTGCTTCTGAGCGAGGCGGATCCCACCTTCGCTGCGGCGCGTGATGTGGTCGTCAGGGTGCTGCGGGATCTCCCGATCATCCCGCGCGGGCTGTTCTTTTTTTCCCTGAGCGCATGCCTGGTTGGAATCTTCGGCATCGCGTTGCGTGCCGGACCAGGGAATTGGGCACCGCCTCGGACGCAGGTGACTGCGCGCCGTGTATTTGGCGATACCGAACGGCTGATTGTGCTGGGCTCAGTGGCCACCCTGTTCGCGCTCTTTCTGACCCTGCAGGTGTCATACCTTTTCGGTAACCCGGGCGGACGCGCAGGCAGCGGCGTCAGTTATGCGGACGCCGTTCATCGCGGCTTTGTTGAGCTCAATGTGGCCTCCACGGTATGCGGGGCGCTGCTGCTCGCCCTGCGGCGCTACGCCGTCTCAGAGCAACCGCCCCGATGGTTGAAGGTTCTCGAGTGGACGGTAGCCGTGCAGTCCCAGATCCTGTTGTTGTCGGCTTTCTACCGCGTGAGCCTCTACGAGGCGGCGTACGGATTCACGACACTGCGCCTCTACGTCCAGGTCTATGCGGCTGTTGCGTTCATCGCCATGGCCCTTCTGATCGTTGAACTTCGCGGCTACCCACTCTTCGACCGCTTTGCGCGTCGGGTCATGGTTGTCGCTGCTGTAGCCTTCGGCGGGCTGATCTGGGGAAATGCTGACGCGTGGATAGCACGCGCGAATCTGCTCAGGTACGCCCGCACCGGGCAGATCGACGTGCCGTATCTGACGAGACTGGGACCGGACGCGGTGCCGGAATTGGTCAGCGCATTGCCGCGGCTGCCAGGCGCCGTGGCAACACACCTTGAGGTCTGTCTTCGGAATCGATACCGCCGCAATCAGGACAACGAAAGCGCTCGCTGGTTTGAGTGGAGTCTGCGTCGAGCAGCTCTTTACAGAGCTCTGGCTGGCGTCCGCAGCAATCGGGCTGCCGCGCCCCCAGGCGAGGAAGCTGGGGCATGTTGAACTTTGTGAATTTGGCGCGCCCGGAGAGATTGCTCGCGGGCCCTGCCCGCTCGTCCCTCGCTCGACGCTCGGGACCGCCCGCGCGAGCGCGTGCGTCCAACCCAGCTCGCATGACGCAGGATCGTCGGACGGCCACTGCTCACGGGGGCGTCACCTAGAGCGACTTGCAGCGGAGGGGGCGCCATTGGGCGCTGCAACAAGATTCAAGATTGCTTTCGCAAATATGAACGTCAGATCATGGTGAAACTCGGGGGCATCGGCGCTTGGCGGGCCAATACGCATACCCGAGGGAGACGCTCGCATGGCCTCAGCACTCGCAAACGATGGTGTAAGCATCAACTACGATGTTGTCGGCAAAGGATCCTCGTCCGTGATTCTGCTGCACGGCTGGGGTGGCTCCGCAGCTTATTGGCGACCCTTGATCAGCCACCTGGACTTGACCGGTCTGCAGGTGATCTCTCTCACCTACCGCGGGCACGGTGATTCAGACAAGCCCGCGGCGGGCTACAGGCTGGATCAGTTCGCGAAGGACGTCGTGGCCGTCGCCGATGCGGCCGGCGCGAAGAGGTTCGTTCTGGTCGGATACAGCATGAGCGGCAAGTTCGCACAGTACGTCGCTGCGGCCTATCCGGAACGCACGGTCGGGCTCGTTCTAGTTGCGCCCGTACCGGCCAGCGACTTCCCTATCCCCGCTGACGTTGGCAAGGCGTGGTGCGATTCCCAGTCGAGTCGCGAGGTTGCATTTCAGACGATCGTCGCTCCGTTCGTGAAGATTCCAATCCCGAAGGAGCGCACCGAAGCGTTTCTCGATGACTTTCAAAAGGCCACGCGCGTTGCGCTTGAGCAGACGCTCGTCATGTGTTCGGTGTCGTTTGTCGACAAGACCAGACAGCTTCATGTCCCCACTCTCGTGCTCGCCGGAATCCACGATCCGTTGCTAACTCCGGATCTCCTGCGAGACACAATCCTCTCGCAAATAGTCGGCGCCAGGATGATCAAACTCCCGTGCAACCACGAGATTCCCCAAGAGATGCCCGACCACGCGGCAGCGCTATTGGAGGCTTTTCTCTGCGGAATCAGCGTGGCACCCGCTGGGTGACAGCCGCGCGAGCACGCGCATGAACCACCTGTACGCCGATGACTGCTTTGGGTGAAATTGGGAGCAAGTGACCAAGAGCCGACTCCTGGCCGGGAGCCGCCGTCCGCGAACCGGCGAACAACGCTGCGAACACCCCCGCCGCCACCAGAGCGGCTATGGGGGCGCGGTGGGATCGCTGCCAACGTTATTTTCGGCGGCGTGTTAGGGGCACATCTGGTAGATCAATAGGTAGCACGCCCCCGCTACCAAACTTCCGAAAATGCGCCTGACGCGAGCGGCGCCCGTGGATTGAAGCGCCCCTCCGCGATCAGGCATCGACCCGACGCACCGGCTGCAGCAGCACCGGACCTAGGATCGCGGCCAGACCGCGCCGCCCGCGCGCCACATGCCGCTGCAGCGTCTCCTCCGCCCCTTATTCGCTTCGCAAATTAGCGCTCTCACCGAGTGCGCGGCCCAAGCAGGCGAGACCAGAGCGACGTTGCTTCGAGCGCGGCGCGCTTGCTGCTGTCAGAGGGCGCCGCGTCGACGCGACGCTCTGCCACGCGACGCTCTGCCACGCGACGCTCTGCGGCGCGACGCTCTGCCAGAGGCGCCGGGGTTGCCAATTCAATCACGGCGTGTACGCCTGACGCGCCGACATCTTTGCGAGCGGCGAGGCCTGTGTCCGCGAAGCGCTCGCGCTCTGCGATGCTTACGCGCTTGATAACCGGCGAGTCAAAGTAGGTCACGAGATAGCCCGCCACCGCTTCCGCAGCGAGCTCGCTCGAGAAGAAGCCGACGCGCAGCGCGTGCATCACGCGGTCCT
The DNA here is from genome assembly GCA_003136935.1 of Gammaproteobacteria bacterium. GTDB lineage: Bacteria > Pseudomonadota > Gammaproteobacteria > Steroidobacterales > Steroidobacteraceae > 13-2-20CM-66-19. Next base: position 2,808 of record PLEC01000178.1, on the reverse strand, counting down.
GCTCCAGCCCCGTAACCGAGTAGAGCCGATATTCGCTAAATATGCCGAGCTTCGGCACCTGCTCGGCGTCGATCGGCTCTTCGCGGAGCATGAGCTGAATGGCGAACCAACGAGAGGCCTCGCCGTCCGCGAGCTCGAGGGGCGTGAGCGTACGAACCGTTTGGGTACTGTCCATCAAAGGAGCGCGTGCCTGCGCGCTCGCGGACTGGGCGATGCGCGGCGGCGGGATCGGGCTGACCGGCTCAGGTGCAATCAGCTCATGCGAACTGCTGGGCGGCGCAGGCTCGACAAACACGTTCGCGTTGCTCTGCAGCGCGTTCGCGCTCTTCTGGTGCGTCTCTGCGGAGTACGCGACGGGTAGGTTTGCATGGGCATCAGCCGCCGGAACGGGCGACGCGGTTGCGGCGCACGGTTCTGCGTGCACAGAGTCGCCTGCGGGGAAGTCAGCAGTAATGACCGGTTCGGGCTCGGTCGGGGCAGCAGGATCCAAGCGCCGCAAGTCCGGTTCCGGTCGCGCCGGCTCGAGCCTGGGAACGTCGAGAAACTTCCGCTCGATCGAAGACTCAGTGCTGCCCCAGCTACCCGGCGGCAGCCGTGCTTTAGTAGCGGCAGCAATTTGCCGTTCGATCCCTAGGGTGAGCAGCTCGACTCGATCGGTTATGGCATTCGGGTCCGACTCGATCCCCTCGACAACTGCGCTCGTTGGGGCTCTTGCAGCCTGCGACACGCTGTAGGAGACATCGACGGACAGCTGCGCGGTCTTCGCGAGCGGCTGTCCTAGACTGACAGGCGCGCGCTGCTCGGTCATAACTGGATTGGGTGCAACCGACAGTGGTTTCCCCCGTTTATCAGGAGACGTCTTGCTGACGCCTCGAGAAGGCTGAGACTGTCGCGTCTCCTCCAACGGAGGAGTCGGGCGAGACTGTGCGCCCGGTCTCGCGCGTGGCGCCGCCGCGAAATGTGGCGTCTGGGTTTTTGCGGAGCGACGCGGGATGGTCAGCTTGGGTGGCTTGCGCTCACCTTTGGACGCTGCGCGAGTCGGCGGCGTCGGCTCGCGGCCAGGCGGGCGCACTGCGGCGAGCGCCGGCAGCAGATCATGGATGTCCCATCGAGAATGCTCTGCTGGCTTCGGTGCGGCCTGTCGTGCTGCTGGCGGGGCGATCTTCTTCGGCACTTGAACGACAGGTGCCTTCGTGTCCGCAACCGCCTCTGCCGGTTTTACCGGCTCGACGGGGCACGCTGCACGCGCAATCGCGGCCTTGTCGTCGTCTTCCGCCCGTTCCTTGATCGCACACGGATAGTGCTCACGCACGATTGAGAGGAGCGTGTCGGCTTGCAGCTCGGATTCGATGATACCTAGGCGGAGCTGAAACTGCGGCCGACCCTCGTTACTGCGCATGAGTTGGTATACATGGAGTCGATCGAAGGGCAGTAGTCCTTTCGGCGGCGAACCGATCGTGACCGTGGACGTCCTCAGGTTGATCACGAAGGGACCCTCACCGGCAGTTCGCGCCGGTTCCCTCGGCGGAGCCAATAGGTCCTCGATGCTCAGATGCCAGATGTCGTCGGACGTCGGCACTTTTATTACGCGAACCACGCTTTCCCTCATTCCATGCGCCGCACCGGTCGGAACATTTTGTCGCATCTTGTGCTCGGGAACGATGGCCCGCATCCCTCTATGGGCGACAACTATGTCGCAGAATTGGCGACAGGTAATCGAGGAGCCCAGCTTATGTAAGATGATCGGGCCGCGGCCGCCGGGCGCCTTAAGAGGTCCAAACGTTCCACGCGTCAGCGTCTTGTGAACGGCAGCTTTGGAACAGTCATTTCAGGCCTTGAAATGATGGCAAGTGGCCGGTGTTCGGCCAGACGGCAGACTCGTCGCGTCAGGAGATCGTCCGGAAACGCAGCGCGGATGTGATGCCGTTTGACATGAACTTGACGACCCACGTGTTCACCAAGACGCCGACCGCGGTCTATTGTTTGGATTTCGTCGTCATACGTTCCACGGCGTCCTTTACCTCACCCCGGGCTTTGTCCATGTGAGCCTTGAACTGGGCCCAGGCCCCCTCATTAGCGCCTTTCAGCTTGTGGAAGTATTCCCATGCTTCCGTTTGTTTGGCGCGCAGTATCTCGAGATTTTTTTCATACTGGGCCTTGGCGTGCGCCTCGATCTGCTCGGCGGCAGCTTTGAAGGCTTCGGTCTGTGCCTTCCACGCGTTCAACTGCTTTTCCATCAGCGCCTGATAATCTTCCCGAGTTCCCATGATCTATCTCCTGCAATTGGTTTAACGTTCATCTCCGTCATCGCGATCCTACTGCCGCACACGCTTGGCTAACTCTTCCTGCCGCCAAGAAGCAAGAGCACGCCGCCAATCGCTATCGCTCCCACTCCCGCCCAAACCGGGATGTTGACTGTCTCTTTGTCCTTTACCGTCAGCTCGATCGGCCCGAGCTTGGCCTCATGGGTCTCCTTGGTGTAACTGAAACCGCCATACACCAACCCCAGGACGCCCACCACAATCAGCACGAGTGCGGCAATCTTGACTGCGTTCATGTCGTCGTCTCCTCTTGAAAAGTTCTCGTGACCGACAAAACCGAGCTCACCCAGACGAAAACGAAAGTCTGTGCAAGGTCGTGTTGAACAGGTACTGATCGCGGAAGTCGGTCTGCCCCCGAGCCTTTCCCGTTACCAGCTGCAACCTTGCCGACAGCGGCTTGTGCCATTTCCAGGCAGGGAGGCTACGTCACCGATGAACCGCCCCGGCTTCTCCGGAGACTCCCGTGTTTGAGTCACGCCGCCACGGC
>PLEC01000147.1:3617-10847 GCA_003136935.1 Gammaproteobacteria bacterium | reverse complement strand
GTGGCGACCACGGTTTCCTGCTGCGCGACATCCAGCCCGGTGGTGAGACCTGCGGTTTCCTCGAGCTTAAGTCCCCGCAGCACCTTGGTGGCGTTGGCGAGGTTGGCATCCGCAATCGCCAACCGGTCGCGCAGTTCGAGCGCCTGGAAGTAGGTGCCCGCNNTCACGGAAGCCCGCGCGCGCGTGGCGCTTGCATCCACCTCGACCGCGGGCAGAAGCGGCGCGCCCGCGATGCGCCGCTGCGCGTCCGCCTGGTGAACGCGCGCGATGGCGGCGCGCAGGTCATCGTTGGCGTTCTGGGCCTGCACGATGAAGGAATTCAGATCCGCGGAGTTGAAGCCGCGCCACCAGTCGCTCGCCGGCCACTCGGGCGCATTGCCCTCGCTCGCCGTCACCCAGGCCGGGGGAGGCGCGATGTCTGGACGGTGATAGCGGGGACCTAAGCTGCAGGCCGCCAGGAAAATCAGAGCGCTGCACGCGATGAGACGCAAAGCCGGCATGGTCGCGCCAACTTAAGCCCCGCGAGGTTCACGCTCCGTGGGCGAATGATTAAACTCTGTTAACCTTCGAACGCATGCAGTCGTTGATTACGCGACGCAAGTGGCTTCTTGGTCTTGCGAGCGGAGCAGGAGCGGCGCTTGTGACCCGCGTCGGATTGCCTCACGCGGCGGGCGAGGCGAAGTCGCCGAACGAGCGTTGGGATACGGTGGTTATCGGCGCTGGCGTTTTCGGCGCGTGGACCGCCTGGAACCTGCGCCGCCGCCATCAGCGGGTCCTTCTCATTGATGCCTGGGGCCCGGGAAACGCCCGCGCGTCCTCGGGTGGTGAGTCGCGCATGACGCGCACCGCCTACGGACCCGACGAGGTGTATACGCGCATGGCCTTCGAGTCACTCGCGGACTGGCGCTGGCTGTCGGCGCGTTCGGGCCTACCGATCTTTCACCCCGTGGGCGTGCTGTTCTTTTTCTCGCGCCTCGAACCCTACGTCACCCAGACCCTCGACGTGCACCGGCGGCTGGGAATTCCCATTCAGGAGCTTCAGAAAGGTGAACTCGCGCGGCGCTTCCCGCAGTTCTCCTGGGACGGCATTGAGCTCGGCTTGTATGAACCGGAGCTTGGCGCGCTCATGGCGCGGCGCGCGGTACAGACCCTGGTGAAGGAATTCGTCGCCGCGGGCGGTGAGTACCGCGTGGCGGCCGCAGCACCCGCAGCCGCCGGCATGGCAGCGCCTGCAGACTCGGGCGCGCGCCTCGACACCCTGGCGCTTTCCGACGGCACGCAGGTAAGCGCCGGAAATTTCGTGTTCGCCTGCGGACCGTGGTTGCCGAAACTCTTCCCGGAGGTGCTCGGCGCGCGAATTTTCGTGACCCGCCAGGAAGTGTTCTTCTTTTCCCCACCCGCAGGCGATGCGCGCTTCCAACCCGGCGCCATGCCCGGTTGGGCGGACTTCAACGGCGGGGACATCTATTACGGCTTCCCGGATCTGGAGGCCCGCGGGGTCAAGGTGGCGCACGACGGGCACGGCGCGCTCATGGACCCGGACCAGGGCGATCGTGAGTTCTCGGGCCCGGCATTGGAAGAGGTGCGCGCGTTCATGCGGCGGCGCCTGCCGTCACTCGCGCAGCGAGCGCTGAACGAGGCGCGCGTGTGCCAGTACGAGAACAGCTCCAACGGTGACTTCCTCATCGACCGCCATCCGGCCTTAAGCAACGTCGTGCTCCTCGGCGCGGGCTCCGGCCACGGGTTCAAGCATGGGCCTGCGGTCGGGCGCTATACGGCGCAGCTGGTACTGGGGGAATTGCGGGCGCGGGAGCCCAGGTTTGCGCTCGCCACCAAGGCGGACACCCAACACCGCGCGGTACACTAAGCTTCAGATCGCAGCGAAGCTGCGCGCCGCTGCGCTCCATCCGGGCGCGGTGGCGAGCGCCGCCGGAACTTCCTCGGGCGTGCCGACCACCTGCCACATGTTGAGGTGTCTTGGATCCATGAAGCGCTCTTCGACCGCGCGCGCGAGCACCTGCAGCAGCGGGTCAAAAAATGCGCGCGTGTTCACCAGCACAATGGGGTTGAGGTAGAGCCCTAAGCGCTTGAGCGTAATGGCCTCGAGCAGTTCCTCCAGGGTTCCGGATCCGCCGGGAAGCGCGATCGCCGCCTGGCTCGCCGCCAGCATCAGGTGCTTGCGCGTGCGCATGTCCTCGACGAGCTGAAGATCGGTGAGGCCGGTGTGGCCCCACTCAAGATCCGCCATGAAACGCGGCAGGATGCCCACGACTCGCCCACCCCTGGCGAGCGCGCCGTCGGCGAGGGCCCCCATCGAGCCCACCGCGCCGCCGCCGTAGACGATTCCAACACCCGCCGCGGCCAGCACTTCTCCGAGCCGGTACGCCGCCGCGCGGTATTCGGGGTGCGAGACGCGGCTCGACGCGCAGTAGACGCAGACGGTTCGTTCGATTGTCAGTGTCCTTCAGTGCCCTGGGGACTTCGCGGCTGTGGGCTTGGTGGACAGCTCATTCGCCTGCGTCACCCAGTGATCGCGTTCGATGCGTCCCTTGAATGCCGGCAGGACGCTGTCCACGTGTTTGACATCATCGGGCGACCACTCGGCGATCTGCCAGAAGTAGAACACACCGACCTTGTGCAGCGTACGTTCCAGCACCCGCTTGACACCCTTGATCTGCTTTAAGTCATCCGGCCGGCCGAGACCGGCATGCGAGAGCAGGTTCTTGCTGCCCTCGCGGACGCCCACCTTCGACGCCGGCGGTGCCGGGGGATTCTCGATGCGCGTCTGCAGTTGCGACAGACGCTCCAGTACCGGGTGCAAGTCCACCGTCTCCGGTATGCGGATGGCGTCCATGTGCGCCTGCATCTGCTGCAGCCTGGTGGTGATCGCGCTTAAGTCCGGCTCCCTGGCGTCCGGGATCCTGATGGCGCGCACCGCCGTGTCGATGGCAGTGAGGCGCTGCAGCGCGGGATTCAGGTCGACGTCTTTAGGTTGCGGGATGGTGATGCCGGCCACGCGCTTCTCGAGCGCGGCGAGGCGCTGCGACAGCGGCTCCAGGTCCACCGGTGCCGGCGCATCCGGCATGCGGATAGCGCCGATGCGCTGCTCGATGGCGTCCAGGCGCGAGTGCACCGGCGCCAGATCCACCGTGTCGGGAGTCGGCATGCGCAGGCCCGATACCGCGCTCAACACCGGGCTTAAGTTGATGGCGCGCACGGCCGCATCCATATCCGCCACCTGCTCGGTGAGGGGCTGCAGGTCAACCTGGGGACGCGTTGCCAGACGCTCTTCGAAACTACGGCGCCAGCTCGTCCACTCATCCCGTGAGCGGGTGTATTCCAGCGTCACGTCCTCGTAGTAGCGGCGGAACCACCAGTACGCGAACAGCGCGCCGGCGGCAGCGGCGGCCACCAACAGCATCAGAATCTCCGCCAGCAAAAAGCCCATGTTGTCTCTCCCCAATACCTTTCAGGAAGTGTGGAATTCGATGCGGCGGTTTTTGGCACGTCCGGCCGCCGTGTGATTGTCGGCCACCGGGCGCCTCGCGCCATAGCCCTGCGCCTGCAGCCGCGCGGCCGGAACACCGCGATCGATGAGCGCGGCGCGCACCGCCGCGGCACGCGCGTCACTTAAGCTCTGGTTAAAGCCCGTGCGGCCCACGATGTCGGTATGGCCTTCGATGCGGATGTTGCCGGGACAGGCGCGCGCCTGCTTCGCCAGCCGGTCCAGAAGCGGCGCGCTCCTGGCGCTGATTGCAGCACTGGCGCTGCCAAACTCGATTTCCTCAGCGGCGAGAAGACTCGCGAGTGAGCGCTCGCACGCCTGGGCTGCCGCCTGGACGGCCTGTGAAACCGGGGCGGGAGCCGCGGCGATAACGGGCGCCGCCGCCGCGAGGTTGGGCGCCGGGGCGGTGAAATCCGCGGCCACGCTCACGGCACAGGTACGCCGTCCGAGCCAGGTCGGGCAGGACGCAGACTTCGCCAGCGCGAGTGCACGCTCCCCGGCGCTCATCGTGGGTTCGACGCCGGACAAGGTGATGTTCTGGCCCGAGACCTTAAGTCCCACCCAGGTGTAACCGGCGGCGTTCAACTGTTCGCGCGTCTCGCGCTGCACGGTCGCTTCGATCCAGCTGCGTGCGAAGGTACCAAAGGCGAAGAGCGCGACCACGACGAGCGCAAGGAGCGGCAAGAGACCGCGCCACACGAAGGGCCACGCGGGCGGGTCGCGCCAGATGAGCAGATACCGGTGAACAACAGCCTCGGATTGCATCGCAACCTCCCTGCTTCCGCGCGGCTGCATTTATACACGCAGCCGGAACGGCAGGGGAAGGGGGGTGCGCCCTCTCCTAACCAACGACCCGCTGCTGGTCGGCTACGGCTCCTGCGTCACCCTCGTGTGAGGAGTGTTCCTGCGGCCGCATGAAGAAGTGCTCGCGGCTGAGGAGATTCACCCCGGCCACGTGTTCGGCGGGTTTCGTTTCCGCATGCAGCAGCTGCAGCTCCCGGGCGATGATGAGCAGGTGCACCTGCATCTCCACGCGCGCGAAGTACTCGCCGATGCAGTTGCGTGGGCCGGCGCCGAACGGACACATCGACAGCCGCTCCCGCCCGCCCGTGCCGCCGGCTGCGAAGCGTTCCGGGTCAAAGCGCTCCGCATCGCGCCACAGGCGCGGATGGCGCTGCAGCAGGTAAGGGGAAATCCAGATCTCGGTTTTCGCCGGAACGAGGTACTCACCCAGGCAGTCGGCGGCGACCGTCTTGCGCGTCATGAGCCACAGCGGCGGGTATGAGCGCAGCGCCTCCTCGATGACCTGGCGCGCGTAGGGGCAGCGTGCGAGATCCTCGAACACCAGCGGCGCGTTTGCCGGCAGGCCGCGCATCTCAGCGTGGAGCTTCGCGGCAACCTCCGGGTGGTGCGCCAGGAGGTACCACGTCCAGTTGAGCGAACTCGCCGTGGTCTCATGTCCTGCAATCACCAGCGTCAGGGCTTCCCGCGCCAGCTGCGCGTCGGTCATGGGCGCGCCGTCGCGATCGCGCGCGCGCATCATCATGCCGAGAATGTCGTGCGCTTCGCGCCCCGCCGCACGCCGCGCGTCCGCGATGCGCACGATGATGCCAACCAGTGCGTTGCAGGTCGTGGCGAACTCAAGGTTGCGGGACTCCTCGGCGATGATCTGGAAGTGCGCCGCAACCTCATCGTAGTCGTCACCGAAGATTGCCCTGAGCGTCACTTCCAGCACGGTGGTACTGAGGTCGCGCGTGACGTCCACGGCTGCGCCGTCCCGAGCGGCCTGCCGCCACTTCGCGAGCAGCGCGAGGTTAGGTTTTGTGAACGTGTCGAACAGCGCGNNGAGCAGCACGTACTCGGCGTATTCCGGGGAGCTGATGACGTAGATGTCGCCCCCGAATGCGGAGGCTTTGTAGATGTCTCCGTAGCGCTGCAGGTTCAGTTCCATCCAGCCCAGAAGATCCTGGCCTGGATCGTAGGCTTGCGCAGGACCCGGGGGGATGCGGCCGCTTATTGTTGTTGTCATGGGCGTTCCGAACGTCATTATTATACGCAACGCGTGAACGTTGTGGTCGCGGGGAGTCGACCCTAGAATCGGGCCCCGAAGCGGGTGTAGTTCAATGGTAGAACTGCAGCTTCCCAAGCTGCTAACGTGGGTTCGATTCCCATCACCCGCTCCAAAATTCCCGCGGGGCGATCTTTCAGCAACCGCAGGGCACGGCCGTCCTTGCCGTCAAATGGGATTCTTAGCGCGTATGCCGAGGCACCGCGTTCCTAGGGTCCGCCGCCGCCGCCTCTTCTGCCGCGATATCCATATACGAGAAAGGCAACCACAAGGGCGACAACGATCAATCCGATCGGACCAATGCCCCAGCCCGCACCCATACCCCAATACAGACCTCCGCCACCACCAAATAGCAGCAGCAGAACTATCAAAACGATCAGCAGATCCATGAGCCTCTCCTGCTAGCAATGAACTCCAGTCGGTTCCGATTGCAGCATGATGAGATTCATACAGTCTGTGCGCTATCGAACCCTTGCGAGCGTGCGCCTAATAGGCCCTTGAGCTCATCCCCCGAGATCACGTCGCGCTCCAGTAACCGTTGAGCCAAGCCATCGAGTTTCGCGCGGTTCGCCTTAAGCAGTTGCTGGCAGGTTGCTTGGGCTTGCCCGAGCAACAGGCGAGCTTCCCGCAGAACAGCGGATTGGATGTCCGGCCCGAGCAGCTCTTTGGGTACACCCGCCACGCTCAACAGGCCGAACGCATCGGAGAACCCGAGCGAGCCAACCATGTTGATGGCGAGTTCCGATGCGCGTTTGAGGTCGTCGGAAGCACCCGTGGAGACGCTGTCGAACACCAGCAACTCAGCTTCGCGCCCCGCCAGCATCATCGCCAACCGGCTCGTGAGTTCGGATTGCTTGTACAACGGGTCCTCGGTGTCGCGGGTGATATAGGTCACGCCCAGTGCCCGACCGCGCGGTTCGATCGTGACCCGCTCAACGATGCCCGCCTTGAGCCAATGTCCTACCAATGCATGGCCTGACTCATGGTACGCAAGACGGTCTCTCAAGTCCTGCGTAAACAGGTCCTTGATCGCAGAGACTTCACCGCCCAGCTGATGGGTCTCGATCGCGCCCAAGAAGTGTTCGCTGGTCACTTGCGGCGCGTGAGCTTCGGCTGCCGTAGACGCGGCCTTGTTCACGGTATTGGCAATATCGGCGGGCGACATGCCGACCGTCATGCGCGCCAAGACCGCCGTGTCGGCGCGTCCGTCATGCGCTAACTTCCTTATGTACAGGTCGAACAGTTTCTGACGCTCAGGCAAGGTGGGCAGCGTGAGGCGCACCAGCATGTCGAATCGGCCGGGCCGACGCATGGCCTCGTCGATGTTGTCCTCATGATTGGTGGCTGCCACCACCACTACGTTGTCCAGTGGGTCGAACCCGTCCATCTCCACCAACACGCGGTTGATGATGCGATTGAGCTCCGATTCGGCCCCGCCCATATCGCCGCCGTGGCTGCGTTTGCCGATACCATCCACCTCATCGATGAACAACACGCACGGCGCGTTGCTGCGCGCGAGTTTGAAGAGCGCCTTGACCTTGTTGACTCCAGCGCCGTAGAAGGTCGCTGTAAAGTACGAGCCATCGACCGAGATGAAATTGGCTTTACTTTCTCCCGCAAGTGCCTTGGCGAGAAGCGTCTTGCCGGTGCCGGGCGG
>PLEC01000147.1:0-3573 GCA_003136935.1 Gammaproteobacteria bacterium | reverse complement strand
CACGGGCGACAGCAGGCCCGTGAGTATGTCCAGTAAACGGCGGCTAGCGGTTCGAGGATCGACCTCGACACGCACCAGGGCGAAGCCGGCCTGAGCGCTCTTGTCGCCGAGCGAATCCAGCGCGGTCCCCGCACAGCCAAGCATCGTACACCCCGGCACAATGGTGCTGCCCTTCTCGCCGCTCTTCAGCGTATAGAGCACGAGGCCGGGTTCGGCGCTATCCAGGCCGACCGCAGACAGATTGCCGGCATTCAGTGCGTTGCGAAATTCCGCGACGCTTTTTTGGTGCGTCAGCCAGCCATCCGGTGCTTTCTCGAACTGCAACGCCTCCGGGCTCTTGCGGGCATCGCTTTCCCGTGAAGCCTTTTCCGTTAGCGCAATGACGCCAAGCAGCAGAAACACGGCAACCAGGACCACAATTGACAGCGGATAGTGGGAGCGCGCGCCGTGTAGAAGTTTTTTGAGCATCGATCCTTTGTATACGGCAAGAATGAAATGAACCTCCGGCGGCATTTCACATATTCACAATCCGGTTGTCCGAGGTGACCCCGGATGTGGCCAAGTGGGAACTACGGCGGGTTAGGGCGGTTATAGCGAGCCCACTCGACGCAGGAGATCAAAACCCCGGCGGCCGCCAACCCGCTGATTCGTAGAAATTAACCACGCGTTCGCGATGTATTCGATTCCCATCACCCGCTCCAAACTTGACTTCGATGTACGCGGGTAGTACTTTTTGACTACCACGGTCACATGCGGAGCCCACATGGCCGCCACCAGTCTCAAGCTTCCCGAAGAGCTCAAGCGTCGAATCGAGCGACTTGCCGGCGCCGCCAATAAAACACCGCATGCGTTCATGGTTGAGACCCTGAGCCAGGAGGCGGACCGGGCCGAGATTCGCGAGCGATTTGCGAAGGATGCAGCGCTGTCCGAAAGCGAAACGCTGCAGAGCGGGAAGGCTGTTCCATTGGAGACCGCATTCGATTATCTCGAGGCGCGTGCAGCAGGAAAGCGCGTCCGACGTCCGCGGGCGCGTACATGGCGCGCGTCCAGATAACGACTCGAGCGCTCGCCGATCTCGAGCGGCTTTTCGATTTTCTTGCAGACCACAACCCAAATCTCGCGCGTGAGCGGATGCTTAGCGTTCGGCGAGCCTTCGAGGTACTTGCGGAGCATCCATTGCTGGGTCGCCAGGCGGAAGACGGGCGCCGGGAATTGATACTGTCGCGTGGCAAGTTCGGCTACGTGGCGAAATATCGTTGGGTGGCGGCAGACGATGTGGTGCTGATTCTCGCGGTGCGGCATCAGCTCGAGGCGGGCTATAAAGAGGAATAGTTCTGCGGACCCGGTCTCACACCGTGACCATTCGGTGACATCTGGGCTTCCCGCCCACGGCTAAGCTTAGGCGATGCACCAGATCGGCGTGGTAGGGGTGTCCTATCGCCACGCGAGCGTGGACGAGGTGGCCCGCTTTGCGGTGGCGCGCCCGCAGGTAGCCTCGCGCCTGGCGGCACTGCGCGAGCGGCTGGCCGCCGCTGAAATCCTCTACGTCGCCACCTGCAATCGGGTCGAAGTGATCTACGCCACCGCCGACGACAGCGCGGCGGGGGACTCCCGACACGCTGTGTTCGAGGTTCTGACCGGACGCGAGCCGCAACCCGGCGAGGCGGCGCGCATCCTGCGGGCGTGGACCGGCGAGGCCGCGGTCGAGCACCTGTTGCTCCTCGCCTGTGGACTGGATTCCGCCCAGACCGGCGAGCAGGAGATCGCCTCGCAGTTGCGCAGCTCCTGGGAGGAGGCCCGCGCGGCGCAGATCTGCGGACCGGTTCTTGATCGGCTGGTCGGCGAGGCGCTCGGCATGGCGCGGCGCGCGCGGGCCGAATTACAGATGTCGCCGCTAGGCAGACACTGCTTTGGCGTTTGGGGATGCGAGAAAAATCTCCGGCAGGGTCCGGTCAGTAAGAGAGCGTAGTTCCTCTAAGGCATGAGCGAGCAATGTGCCGGTTGCTCCGCCTATTCCTACGTTGCCAGTCTTGATTGCAGCGAGCGATTGGATGGCGATATCGCTTAGCCGTTGGTGTTCGGCAGCAAAAGCAACCAGGCGTTGTTGCAATGTTTCCGCCTGGGCGTCGGTCGATGTCTGGCGGGCAGACCCGAACGACGTGACGGCGTCCGCAATCGCGTTGTCGAGACAACGGTTGAGCGTGCGAAACTCGTCTGTGGAGATGGATACGTCCTGTTCGACTGCTAACCCGGTAACGGATTGGCACACATCCCCATAGTCGTGCACCACTTGATCTACGCTGAAACCGCGACGCAGCAATTCAGCTCCGTGTAGAGCCGCCGCGCGACCGATCGCCGTAGGCGCTGGCGCCGGCGTCGGCGTCGGCGTCGGCTCTGTATCGACAGCCCGAATTTGCGTGTTTTGCTCGTCTCGAAGGGTTTCGACCAGCTGTTGCAGGAATAGCGGTACGCCGTGATCTATCGCTGTCCGGGTCTCAGTGGGCCCGGATCTTTTGGCGGCTTTATCCCTACAACGGCTGATTAGCAGCTGTCGATTCGAGGTCAAAAATTCGTGGAGCATCATGGGTGCAGCCTTCTATTGTGCAAATGCAAAACCGGATTTGTTCTCTTTTGCCCCGTACATGGCTCCGTCCGCGCGTTCGATCAACGCAGCCGCATTGGCGCCGTCTTTCGGGAATACCGAGATCCCGATACTGGCCTCGAGACATGGGTTGATGATGACATCACCTACACGCACGTCGCATGGCGCTTGAATCGCCTTGAGGATCTTTGCAGCAATCATCGCAATGTCCTTTTGCTCATGCAGCGGAGTCAGCAAGTATAAAAACTCGTCGCCACCATAGCGGCTGACCGTGTCGTCGTTGCGCACATTGTGCGCGAGTCGCATTGCGACAGTTTGCAGAACGGCGTCGCCTGCCTGATGTCCATACATATCGTTAATGCCTTTGAAATTGTCCAGATCCAGGAACATAACCGCAAGAATCCACCGATGCCGTTTCGCCTGAGCAATTCCATGTTCCAGCCGATCCTTGAAAAGCACGCGGTTCGGCAGACCAGTCAAATGGTCATGCAGAGCGGCATTGCGAGAACCTGCCTCTTGTTCCACCGCCGCGGCCAATTGATGATCGACCATGGTCCGATCTCTGATTTCAACCTGCAGCGCCTGATTCACCGCCGTTAGTCTTTCGGATGCATCCTGCAGTTTCCTTGTGACGGCCTCATTTTTGTCGAGAGCACTTTTCAGTTCCAGCATTGGGTCGCTGCTTGCAAGTTCGCGCTCGATACCGGTATTGACCGGGGACAGATCTTCGATGGATCGCTCTAATAGCTCATGTATGTGCTCGCTCTGCCCAAGCACTTGGGTGAGGAATTTACCGGTACGGTTCAGAGATCCGCGTTCAGATTTGATCGTCATAAGGCTGCCTACAGCAAATTGTCCGCTTGCCTTTGCATGCCGCTCCGTGCCTTAACGTACATAGGGACCACCTTCCATGTGGGTTCGATCACACTTCTGCGCCGAGTCAGCGCGCCGTGACCATTCGGTGACATCTG
>PLEC01000053.1 GCA_003136935.1 Gammaproteobacteria bacterium | reverse complement strand
GTATTGGTCATCGACTGCACCACGATGGGGGCGCCGCCCCCGACGCGGACGCCTGCGATGCTCACCTGGACTGACGAACGGCGCGGAATGCTCATGCGGACTGCACTGCCTGTAATGCCCAGATTCTACCGGGACTGCTATCATGACGCGCCCCGAATGAAGTCTGTTCGGAGAGAGTCCGGCGCTCGGGCGCCGGAACGCCGAAGGCGCAAATTCCGCCCGGAAACGCTCAGGCAAAAGAACGGCAGACGGTGGGACGCAGGAGCGTCCCGCAGGGGCTTCTGGAGAGCGGCGGAGCCTTAATGTAAGGGTCCGCCCACCGAAGGGGAGCGGTGCGGCAGCGCGCCTGATCTCTCAGGTCACAGGACAGAAGGGCGGCAGGCGGTCTGAAGGTACAGGCGCCTGCCGCCCTTTTTTATTGGCGGAAAGCGCCCGTGGCGCTTTCCGCAGCCAGACGAATGGCTGTTACGACCCGCTGTCAAAAGGCGTGGCTTTTGCCAGCGAAATGGCGCGCCAACTGTGGCGCTTTCGGCAGCCGGAGACCAGGCATGGGACGACAAACACCGCTCTTCAAGCTGCACCAGGAACTGGGCGCCCGCATCGTGGACTTCGGCGGCTGGGACATGCCGGTGCAGTACAGCTCGCAGATCGGGGAACACCACGCGGTGCGTCGCGGCGCAGGTGTGTTCGACGTCTCGCACATGTGCGTCGTGGATCTGAAAGGCCCGCGGGTGCGCGAGTTCCTGCGGTACCTGGTCGCGAACGACGTGGCGAAACTCAAGCTCCCCGGCAAGGCGCTCTACACCTGCATGCTCAACGAGCGCGGCGGCGTGCTCGATGATCTCATCATCTACTTCCTCACCGAATCGTGGTTCCGCGTGGTGGTCAATGCCGGCACCCGCGATAAGGATCTCGCCTGGATTCGCCGCGCGGCAGGCAGTTTCGGCATCCAGGTCACCGAGCGCGACGATCTGGCGATGCTCGCCATCCAGGGATCGGACGCGCGCGCCAAGGCCGCACAGCTGCTCAAGCCCGCGGATGCGCAGGCGGCGCTTGCGCTCGAGCCCTTCGTCGGCCGTGAGCTGGGGTCCTGGTTCGTCGCGCGCACCGGCTACACCGGTGAGGACGGCTTCGAGATCATGATGCCGGCCGCGGACGCCGTGCCTGCGTGGCGCAAATTGAACAGCCTGGGGGTCGCCTCCTGCGGACTGGGCGCCCGCGACACGCTGCGCCTCGAGGCCGGCATGAACCTCTACGGCAACGACATGGACGAGAACACCCACCCGTTTGAGTCAGGGCTCGCCTGGACGGTGGCGATGGAACCGCCGGAGCGCGACTTCATCGGGCGCGCGGCCCTCGCGGCCATCAAGAAGAGCGGCTCACCGAGAAAGCTCGTGGGCCTGCTGCTGGAGGATCGCGGCGTGCTGCGCAGCCACCAGAAAGTCATCGCCGGCGCGGCCGGCGAGGGCGAGACCACGAGCGGGACCTTTTCCCCGACGCTCGAACGCTCGATCGCTCTGGCGCGTGTGCCGGCCGGCACCGGCGAGCGTGTGCAGGTAGACATTCGCGGCAAGCTCCTGAACGCGCGGGTCGTGAAGCCGCCGTTCGTCCGTAACGGCAAGGCACTCATCGGAGTTACATCATGAGCAATGTTCCGGCTGATCTTAAATACACCAGGTCGCACGAGTGGGTGAAGAGCCTCGCCGACGGCACGGTCGAGATCGGCATCACCGATCATGCCCAACATGCACTCGGGGACCTGGTGTTCGTCGAGGTGCCCGATGCGGGTCGCGCGGTCAAAGCCGGCGAGGCGTGCGCCGTGGTGGAATCCGTCAAGGCGGCATCGGACGTCTACGCGCCGATCACAGGCGAGATCACCGCGGGCAACCCGCAGCTGGCGGGCGAGCCGGAAGCCGTCAACGCCGATGCTTACTCGGCGTGGCTGATGCGGCTGCGTCCCGCGCCGGGAGCGCTCGCCGCCGCCGCGCTCATGTCCTCCGCGGACTACGAGAAATTCCTGGCGGCGGAGGGTTAGCCGATGGCCTTCATTCCCCATACGCCCGAGGACGTCACCGCGATGCTCGCCGCCATCGGCGCCAAGGGTATCGAGGATCTGTTCGATGAGATTCCGGCGAATCTGCGGGTGAAGTCCCTCGCCGGCATACCCGAGGAACTCAACGAGATGGCCATCGGGCGGCTGATGACTGAGCGCGCCCGCCTGGACGGCGCGCCGCTGAACTTCATCGGCGCCGGGGCCTACGAGCACCACATCCCGGCGGCCGTCTGGGCCGTGACCACACGCGGGGAATTCTACAGCGCCTACACGCCCTACCAGGCGGAGGCGAGCCAGGGCACGCTGCAGGTGATCTACGAATTCCAGAGCATGATCGCGCGCCTCACCGACATGGAAGTCGCCAACGCCTCGATGTACGACGGCGCCTCGGCAATGGCGGAAGCCGCGCTCATGGCGGTACGCGCGAATCGCAAGTCGAAATCACTCACCGTGCTGGTGCCCGCGACCGTACATCCGCATTACCACCAGGTGGCGGCCGCCAGCGCCTCGAACATGGGTCTGAAATTCCTCGAGCTGCCGTACTGCACCGCAGAGGGCATTACGCTGGTGGAGTCGCTGAAAAAATACGACGGCCAGGACGTGACCGCGCTCGTCATCCAGCAACCGAACTTCTTCGGCCGGCTCGAGGACGTGGATGCGCTCACCGACTGGGCGCACCAGCGCGGCATTTTCGTGATCGCAGTGGTCAATCCCACCTCGCTCGCTCTGCTCAAGCCCCCCGGCGAGTGGGGTACACGCGGCGCGGACATCGCGGTAGGCGAAGGCCAGCCCCTCGGTGTACCGCTGTCCTCGGGCGGCCCGTATTTTGGCTTCATGACCACACGCATGGCGTACGTGCGGCAGATGCCGGGGCGCATCGTCGGCCGCACGCTCGATGTGTCGGGTCGCGAGGGGTTCACCCTCACCCTGCAGGCGCGCGAGCAGCACATCCGCCGCGCCAAGGCGACCTCCAACATCTGCACCAACCAGGGTCTGCTCATGACCGCGGCGACCATCTACCTGTCGCTCATGGGCCCACAGGGACTGGCGCGCACCGCGGCTGCCTCGCACGCGCGCACCCGTGAGCTCGTCGCGGCGCTCACCCGCGTGCCGGGCGTACGCCTCGCGTTCACAGGTCCGTACTTCCACGAGGCGGTGCTGCTGCTTGACCGCCCGGTGGCCCCGGTGCTCAAGGCGCTGAGCGCCGGTGGTATTCACGGTGGCCTGGATCTTGGCGGTTACTTCCCCGAACTCGGGGCTGCACTCCTGGTATGCGCGACCGAGACCAAGACGCAAGCGGATATCGAGCGCTACGCCCATGCGCTCGGGGATGTGATGCAGACGGCGCGCGCGGCTTAAGCGCGGCACGCACTTACGAGGACGACATGCCAGCCCGTGAAAAAGTGATTTTCGAGTACTCGCACCCGGGACGCGGAGCGAGCGATCAGTGGCCCGCGGAGCCTCCCGCCGCGGCGCTCGCGGATCTGCCGGCGAAGCTGCGCCGTGCGCGGCCGCCGGAGTTGCCGGAAGTGGGCGAGCTCGAGGCGGTGCGCCACTTCACGCGCCTCTCGCAGCTGAACTTCTCCATCGACACGCACTTCTACCCGCTCGGGTCGTGCACGATGAAGTACAACCCCAAGGCCTGTAACCAGTACGCCATGCTGCCGGAGTTGCTGGCGCGGCACCCGCTCGCCCCCGAATCCCACGGCCAGGGGTTCCTCGCCTGCATGTACGAGTTGCAGGAGATGCTGAAGGAAGTGACCGGCATGCAGGGCGTGGCCTTAAGTCCCATGGCCGGCGCGCACGGGGAGTTTGCCGGGGTAGCCATGATCCGCGCCTATCACCGCGCCCGCGGGGATCTGAAGCGCACCGAGATCATCGTCCCCGAGGCGGCGCACGGCACTAATCCCGCCAGCGCGACCATGTGTGGCTGCGTGGTGCGTGAGATCCCGGTCAACGCGCAAGGCGACGTTGGCCTCGAGGCGCTCAAGGCCGCCGTCGGTCCCAATACCGCGGGCATCATGCTCACCAACCCCTCGACGCTCGGGGTGTTCGAGCGGCGCATCGAGGAAGTCGCGCGCATCGTGCACGAGGCCGGGGGCCTGCTTTACTACGACGGCGCCAACCTGAACGCGATTCTGGGCAAGGTGCGTCCCGGGGACATGGGGTTCGATGTCATCCACATGAACCTGCACAAGACCTTCTCCACGCCGCACGGCGGGGGCGGGCCGGGAGCAGGGGCGGTCGGGGTAGGCACGCGCCTCATGCCTTTCATGCCGCTGCCCATCGTCGGCAAGGAAGGCGAGCGATTCCGATGGCTCACCCAGGTGGACCTGCCGCAGTCGATCGGACGCCTGTCGGCGTTCATGGGCAACGCCGGGGTGCTGCTGCGCGCCTACATCTATATGCGCCTGCTGGGACGCGATGGCATGCGCCGGGTCGGTGAGTACGCGACCCTCAACGCCAACTACCTGCTCACGCGGTTGAAGGCCGCCGGCTTCGACGCCGCCTATCCCGAGCGGCGCGCCAGTCACGAGTTCATCGTGACGCTCAAGCGTCAGGCGCGCGAGCACAACGTGACCGCGATGGATTTCGCCAAGCGCCTGCTCGACTACGGCTTCCACGCGCCGACCACTTACTTTCCGTTACTGGTGCCGGAATGCCTGCTGATCGAGCCGACCGAGACCGAGAGCAAGGACATCCTCGACGCCTTTGTCGCTGCCATGTCACAGATCCAGAAGGAAGCTGAGCAGGAACCCGAGCGCGTAAGGGGCGCACCGCATACCATGCCGGTGCGCCGCCTCGATGACGTGCGGGCGGCAAGACAACTGGATCTGACATGGAAGCCGGCGGCACAGCCGTAGACCGTTACAAACCTCGTGGCGCCACGCGCGTTCTGCGCGCTCTGCGGTCGAGCGCCCATGGGCTCGCCGGCGCTTTTCGCGAGGAGGCAGCGTTCCGCCAGGAACTCGCGTTCGCGGTACTCGTCATACCCTTAGGGCTGTGGCTCGGCCACGGTGGCGTCGAGCGCGCGCTGCTGATCGGCCCCGTGCTCCTGATTCTGATCGTGGAACTCATCAACAGCGCCATCGAAGCGACCGTGGACCGCATCAGCTTCGAACGGCACGCGCTTGCCGGGCTTGCCAAGGACATCGGCTCCGCCGCGGTGTTCATGTCTTTTGTGCTGCTCGTCGCCGTGTGGCTGCTGGTGCTTGTCGGCCGTTAGGAACCAACCGCAGATGCGATTTTCGCGCGTGCTCCAGCTGTGCCTGCTCTTGTGGTGCGCCATCGCGCAGGCGGCCGATCCGCAACGCGCCGCCACCACCGCAGCCCCGGCGCCCGAACCGACAGCGCCGGCCGAGACACCGGTCCAGCCGGCGCAGCCTGGTCCCATCCAGGGGCCACCCGCAACGGCGGCGGCCCCCGCGCGTCCCGCGGCCGCGGAAGCCAACCCTGACTGGGCGGTGACGCTCGAGCGCATTGCCAGCAGCGTCGTGTCGATCGATCTGGACGCTGCGCGCGCGTTTGATACGGAATGGAACTCGACGGCCCAGGCGACTGGTTTCGTGGTGGACGCCGAGCGCGGGCTCATTCTCACCAACCGGCACGTCGTGACGCCGGGCCCGGTGACCGCCGAGGCCACCTTCCTCGATCGCGAGGAAGTGCAGCTCTACCCGGTGTACCGGGACCCGGTCCACGACTTCGGGTTATATCGCTACGATTCGAAGAAGCTGCGGTTCATTTCACCCAAGGCGCTGCCGCTCTACCCGGAAGGCGCGCAGATCGGACGCGAGATCCGTGTCGTTGGCAACAATGCCGGCGAGCAGCTGTCGATCCTCGCCGGTACCCTGGCGCGTCTTGATCGCGATGCCCCCGACTACGGCGTCGCGCACTACAACGACTTCAATACCTTCTATCTGCAGGCGGCTTCCGGAACCTCGGGCGGCTCCTCCGGCTCGCCGGTCATCGACATCCGCGGTCGCGTGGTCGGGCTCAACGCCGGCGGCGCCAGTAGCTCCGCCTCGAGTTTCTACCTGCCGCTCGGACGGGTGCGTCGCGCGCTCGGGCTCATCCAGGAAGGCAAGCCGGTCACGCGCGGCACGCTCTACACCGTGTTCAACTACATGCCCTACGACGAGCTCGAGCGGCTGGGGTTGGACGCCGGCACCGAAGCGCAGGTCCGCAAGGCCTTCCCACACAACACCGGCATGCTGGTCGTGACCGAGGTGCTGCCGGGAAGCCCGAGCGAAAACCAGCTGCAGCCCGGGGACATCCTGGTGCGCCTGAACGGTCACTACGTGACGCAGTTCGAGCCATTGGAGGAGGTGCTCGACGACGCCGTCGGCGCGCAGGCGGACGTGGAGCTGATGCGTGGGGGCAAGTCGATAGCCACGAAGGTACCGGTGGGCGATCTGCACGCGATCACCCCGAGTGCCTACGCCGAGTTCGGTGATGCCGTGGTGCACACACTGTCGTACGAACAGGCGCGCTACTTCAACCGGCCGACCCGCGGGGTGTACGTCGCCAACCCCGGATACGTGTTCGGCGCCGCGGGTATTCCGCGCGGCGCGGTGATCGTGACCCTGAACGGCGCCCAGACCAACACCCTGGCGGAATTTGAAGCCGGCATCGCCGCGCTCGGCAACGGTGATCGCGTCCCCGCCCGCTACGTCACCCTCGACGATCCGAATGGCAGCCAGCTGCGGCCCATCCGCATGGACCGCCTGTGGTTCCCGACGAATCACTGTAATCGCAACGACGTGGAGGGCCTGTGGGATTGCAGCGCCCTGGCTTCCGGCCCGCAACCCTTGCCCACCACGATGAGCGCCACGACCTTCCCGCACTTCAAAGACCCGCGGCTGGATGCGCTTGCGCCGTCTCTCGCCATGGTGACCTTCGATATGCCGTACTCGGTATCCGGCATCACCGAGCACAACTATCACGGCACCGGACTGGTGGTGGATGCGCAGCGGGGCCTGGTGGTGGTGGATCGCAACACCGTGCCGGTGGCGATCGGCGATGTGACGGTGACCTTCGCGGGCACGGTCGAGGTCCCCGGCCGCGTGGTCTACATCCATCCACAACACAATTTCGCAGTGGTGGCGTACGACCCGAAGCTCATCGGCACCACCCCGGTGCGTTCAGCGAAGCTCGTGCCGCGCGAGTTGCGCGCCGGTGAACCGGTGTGGGTCGTGGGCCTCGGTGGTGACAGCCAGATGCACTCGCGTAACACCGAGATTGCGAGCATCGATCCGCTGGAGCTGCCGCAGTCGCGCACCATGCGCTTCCGCGACAGCAACATCGAGACCATTCAACTCGTCAATCCACCGCAGGAGTTCGACGGCGTGCTCACGGACGCGGCGGGCGGGGTGCTCGGTACCTGGTCGAGTTTCGCCTACGACAGCGGACGCGAGCTCGCCCAGGACACGCGCGGTGTGCCGATCGACCTGGTGGCGGACATGCTCGAACGCGTGCGCGATAGCCGGCCGCTACATTCCCTGGAAGCCGAACTCACCCTACTGCCGCTTGCGAGCGCGAGGCAGATCGGCCTCTCGGAGTCCTGGACCGAACGTCTCGCGCAGCACACCCCGACGCGCCGGCAGGCTCTGTCCATCGTGCGCATGGTCGGCGGCTCGGCCGCCGCGAAGGTACTGCAGCAGGGGGACCTGCTGCTGGCGATTGACGGCCACGTGGTGACGCGTTTTCGGGAAGTGGAACGGGCGGCGGCCGACAAGGACCATGTGACGGTCACGGTGTGGCGCGGCCAGGGCGATCAGACGCTGGACGTGCCCACCGCCGAGTTGCCGGGAATGGACGTGGACCGCCTGGTGGAGTGGGGTGGCGCCACGCTGCAGGCGCCGCATCGCGCCATGAGCGTGCAGCGCGGCATTGCGCCGGTGGGGGTGTACGTGGGCTATTTCGCCTACGGCTCGCCGGCGACGCGCTACGGGCTGTATCCGGGCCGGCGCATTGTTGAGGTCGACGGGATACCGACACCGGACCTGGACACATTTCTTAAGGCGGTGACCGGCCGTCCCGACCGCTCCTCGGTGCGCCTGAAGACCATCACCTGGAACAACGCACCGGAAGTGATCACGTTGAAACTCGACAAGCACTACTGGCCGGCCTACGAGCTGACGCGTTCAGCTGCCGGCACGTGGCAGCGGCGGGCGCTCGAATAGCCCTTAAGGCGTAACCTGGCGTCTGCCGTTCGCGACAGATGTCCTCCGCAGATTCCAGTGCCATCGCCGCGTGCTGTGACGCAGATGCGCCTTTGACGCAACACGAGCCGTCGGCAGTCAGGGGCTTGATAGAATCGCCCCTAACTATGGTCCGTGTAGTCCGAGCAACCCAGGTCGAGATCGAGAGCGCCGTGCAGGCCCTGCGCGACGGGGAGCTCGTGGCGTTCCCTACCGAGACCGTTTACGGGCTGGGCGCCAATGCGCAAAACCCGGCGGCGGTGCGCAAGATCTTCGAAGCCAAGGGGCGCCCGGCGGATCATCCTGTCATCGTGCACCTGGACGACCCGCGCTTTCTGCACCGCTGGGTGCGCGAAGTGCCGCAGACGGCGACCCGTCTCGCCGAGGCCTTCTGGCCCGGGCCCCTCACCATGGTGATGCCGCGCGCTTCCCATGTGCATGACGTCATCACCGGCGGCCAGGACACGATCGCGATCCGCGTGCCCGCGCACCCGATGGCGCAACAGCTCCTGACCGCCTTCGGTGGCGGCATTGCCGCGCCGTCGGCCAACCGTTATGGACGCCTCTCTCCGACCCGCGCCGAGCACGTGCGCGAGGAACTCGGCGAAGCGGTGCGCGTGATTCTCGATGGTGGCGAGTGTCAGCTCGGGCTCGAGTCCACGATCGTCGCCTTCGAGGGAGACGCGGTGCGCTTGCTGCGACCCGGCGGGGTCACTGCGGCCCAGCTGCGCGCGGTCGCTGGCGAGGTCCTGGTAGGCCCGGGCGCCGGGTCACCGCGTGTTCCGGGCGCCACACCCACCCACTACGCACCGAACACGCCCATGACCCTCGTGCCCGCCGGTGAGATCGATGCGCAGGCGGACGCGGCCTCTGCGGGTGGGCGGCGCGTCGCGGTGCTGGCGCAGCGCCTGCCGCTGCGCGCCCATAAATATGTCACCTGGATTAACGCCGGCCGGCGGCCGGAGACTTACGGCCGCGATCTGTACGCCAACCTGCGGACCCTCGATAAGGCCGGCTGTCAGCAGATCCTGGTGCAGGGTGTCCCGGACGGGGAGCGCTGGGAGGCCATCCGCGACCGCCTGCTGCACGCCGCGAGCAGTGTCGCCGAGAGCGACGATGTCACGAGCACCATGGCCGTGTTGCCATAAACTGCGCTGGTGCGCCGCCCGCGATTCATCGATCCGTTCGAACCCAACGAAGTCCGCCGCCTCGTCCGCGAGTTTGGCTCCCCGCTTCTGATCCTGGATTGCGAGCGCGTGCGCCTGCAATGGCGCGCGCTTTCCAAGGCACTGCCGCGGGTCGCGCTGCACTACGCGCTGAAACCCCTGCCGCACCCGGCCCTCGTGCAGACGGTCATCGCCGCGGGCGGGTTTCTGGATCTTGCGAGCACCGGCGAGGTGCAGCTGGCTGAGCGGCTCGCCGTGGCGCCCGAGCGCTGCATCCACACGCATCCGATCAAGCGCCCGCAGGACATCGCCAACGCGCGTAAATTTGGCGTGCGCACCTTCGTCGCCGACAATCCCGACGAGGTGCGCAAGTTCGCGCGGCTTGCCGGGGAGGTGCGGCTGCTGCTACGCGTGTCGTTCCGCGCACCCGGCGCGGTGTGTGATCTGTCGCGCAAGTTCGGTTGCGATCCGGAAGACGTGTTGCCACTGGCGCGGCTGGCGGCGGATCTTGGCATCGACGTGCGTGGCCTGTCATTCCACGCCGGCTCCCAGGCATCCTCCGCCACCAAGCACGTCGAGGCACTGCAGCTGTGCGCGCGACTGCTGGCCGCTGCGCGCCGCGAGAAGCTCGGGTCTCTCGACACCCTCGACATCGGCGGCGGCTTTCCAATCGACTACACGCAGCGCATGCCGGACATCCAGCGCTTCTGCGCGCCGCTGCGCACCGCGCTGGCGAAGCTGCCGCGCCGCGTACGGGTGATCGCCGAGCCCGGCCGCTATATCGCAGGTCCCGCCGCCATCGGCGTCGCCACGGTGATGGGACGGGCGCGCCGCGAGGGGCACTGGTGGTATTACCTCGACGACGGCCTGTATGGCTCCTACAGCGGGCAGTTGTTCGATCACGCGCGCTATCCGGTGGAAGCACTGCGCAGCGGGACCGAGCGGCTGCCCTCGGTGCTCGCCGGGCCCACCTGCGACAGCATCGACGTGATCGCGGAAAATCTCATGCTGCCGGCGCTGAAAGTGGGCGATCTGATCGTCGGCCGCGCCATGGGCGCCTACACCTGGGCGAGCGCCTCGGAATTCAACTTCTTCCCGAAAGCCACCGTGGTGGCGGTCAACACGCATCCGGGCGATACCGGCGGCGTCACGGCGCTGTAGGGCATTGCCACCATGAGCCCGGTCATGTCGGCGACGCTGCTGCTCATGGCGTCGAATGTGTTCATGACTTTCGCCTGGTACGCGCACCTGAAGAACCTGGCCGGACGGCCGTGGTACGTGGCGGCGCTGGTGAGCTGGGGAATCGCGTTCTTTGAATACCTGCTGCAGGTGCCGGGCAACCGCATCGGCTACACGCGCCTGTCCCTGCCGCAGCTGAAGATCCTGCAGGAAGTGATCACCCTGAGCGTATTCGTGCCCTTCGCCGTGCTGTACATGAACAAGCCCCTGAAGCTGGATTACCTGTGGGCCACGCTGTGCATCCTGGGTGCGGTATATTTCGTATTCCGGTCGCCGGGCACACCATGAAGAACGAAACCGCAGACGAACCGCTGACCGCCATCCACACGCAGGTGATCGCCGCGCGCGAAGGGCGCGATCCGCGCGTGATCGCGCGCCTGTTCACCGGCTGGGCGGTGTTCGGCGAGCGGCAGTTCGTGCGCGGCTATGCACTGCTGCTGCCGGATCCGGTGGTACCGAACCTCAACTCGCTCGGCGCCCGCGAACGCATCGCGTTTCTGTCCGACATGTCGCGCCTTGGGGATGCGCTTCTGAAAGTCACCGGCGCAGCGCGCATCAACTACGCGATCTTCGGCAACCAGGATCCGGCGCTGCACGCGCACGTCATCCCGCGCTACACCGACGAACCGGAGGCGCTGCGCAGCGAGCAGCCCTGGGCCTACGACTGGGCGGCGGCGCCCGCGTTCGAGCGCACGGTGTGCCAGGAGCTTGCCGATGGCGTGCTGCGCGAGCTCACGCGCCTGGGCGTGACCAAGCCGATGCGCTTCAATCCCGGCGCCAACGCGGAAGCCTGACGCGTGACCGGCGCCCGCCCATCGCGGGCGGGCCGCCAGGGATCACGGTTTTACTTGCGGCGCCGCGCTCGGCGGTGCACCGGCTGACTGCGGTGATTTGACGCTGAGCAACTCGACGTCAAACAGCAGCATTGAGCCGGGCGGAATTTCCGGTGGCGAGCGCAGGTCATAGGCCAGCTGCGGTGGAATGAACAGCTGGTACTTGGCGCCGGGCTTCATGAGCTGCAGGGCTTCCTTCCAGCCAGGGATGATGCGGCCGACCTGGAAAGTCGCCGGACCGCCGTGCTTGGCCGAATTGTCGAACTCGGTGCCATCCAGCAGTGATCCGCGGTAGTTCACCACGACCAGGTCGGTGAGTTTCGGCGCGGCGCCGCTGCCGGGGGCGAGCACCTTGTACTGCAGGCCGCTCGCGGTCGTGATGACGCCCGCTTTCTTGCCGTTCTCAGCGAGGAAGGCTGCCGCGGCGCGGTGGTTGGCCTCACCCGCCGGCCCGCGCGCCCGCTCCACCAGCGCGTCGATGTTGCTCTGGTCCGCCATGCCCATCTTGACCTTGCCCGCGAGTGCGTCGCGCACACCGGCGGCAAGGCGCTCGCTGCTGACGTCCTGTGGGGTGACGCCTGCATCGTGCAGCCGCTCGCCCATGGAGACGCCCAGACTGTAGCTGTCGCCGCTCTTGGTGTGCGTGGCAGCCGGCGCCGCGGTATCAGGTGCGGCCGCTCCTTGTTGGGCACGCGCCGGCATGGTGCCGGCAAACAATGCTGCGAGAGTGGCAGCCTGGATGGTGAGGAGCATTCGGGCGCGACGCGGCGCTGACAAGGTCATGGAGAGCCTTTCGGAGCACTGGGGGGTTGCGGAGTTTGGCGGATTGGCGCGGAGTGTGCCACCTGTCACCTTGCAGAAGCGCGTTTTTCCTACAATCCGCCTGCCCTGCCGGCAGCGGCTGAGCGCACCAGTCAGACCAGAAGCCGGAATTCTCCGCCTTTCTGCAGCGCGCGCTGATAAGCGGGTCGCTGGTGGATGCGGCCGAGGAATCCCCTGGTCCTGTCACCCAGTTGCCCGCCGGCCCGTGCCTGCGCACCTTCCAGCGGGAAACTCATCTGGATGTCCGCCGCCGTGAACGCCTCGCCGGCAAACCACGTGGATTTGCCCAGTTCACTCTCCCAGTAGTCGGCATGCGCCTTTAATTGCGGGTCGATGTAGGTTTCCTGGACGCGGTTGGCAACGCCCTTTACCACCGGGCGGATGACGAAGGGCATGGGCCCCTTGGGCAGGCGGCTGAAAATGAGCTTTAACAGCAGGGGCGTCATTGCCGAGCCTTCGGCGTAGTGCAGCCAGTAGGTGTAGCGCTGGCGTTCGGGCGTGCCCTCGGGCGGGCGCAGCCTGCCGTTGCCGTAGGTGTCCACGAGGTACTCGATGATCGCGCCTGACTCGGCGATGGTGTCCGCCCCATCGGTGATCACCGGTGACTTGCCGAGCGGGTGCACCCGCCGCAACTCCGCCGGCGCCAGCAGCGATTGCGGATCGCGCTGGTACTGCTTGATCTGGTACTCGCAGCCGAGTTCCTCGAGCAGCCACAGGATGCGCTGCGAGCGCGAGTTGTTAAGGTGGTGGACCGTGATCATTCAGGCGTTTCTGCGCTGCCCAGCTTGCCGGTGGCGAGGTAATCAAGTTCCTCGTCGGTGAACTGGCGCTGCGCCATGAACCACCGCGCGCGGTACAGGTGGGTCGCGTCGACGTAAATACGCGAAGGCGCCGCCTGTCCGAGCACGCTGGCGTCGGACATGACGCGGGCGACAATGCCGTCGTCGCTCAGGACTTGCGCCAGTGACTGTGCGGACGGCAAGTCCGGCAGGGTAATGAGCAGGCGCCACTCTGTTTCGCTCATCGTGGCGGTACAGTGCCAGTTGCGAATCATCCTTACCAGCGCAGCGCTCGCTGCAGGGCCTTTGCCAGTTCACCGCCATGGCTGGCGCGGCGGTACAGTGCCAAATGGGCCGTGTTTCCCCAATGCTCAGCATCCGGCAACTTTCCCGCAGCTTCCGTGAAGGGGAGCGTGTGCACCAGGTGCTCGACGGCGCCGACGCGCAGATTGCACGCGGTGAGATAGTCGCCATCGTCGGCCGCAGCGGCTGNNTGCGCCGCGCGCACGTCGGCTTCGTTTACCAGTTCTTCAACCTCATCCCGACACTCGACGTCGGCGAGAACGTGCGCCTGGTGCTGGAGTTGAACGGTGTACGCGGCAAAGAGGCGCGCGAGCGCACCCTCGCCGTACTGACCGATGTTGGCCTGCGCGAGCGCGCCGCCAGCGCGGTGGAGGAACTGTCTGGCGGCGAGCAGCAGCGCGTTGCGATCGCCCGCGCCCTGGTGCACCGCCCGGGCCTGCTGCTCGCGGACGAGCCGACCGGTAACCTTGATGAAGTTACGGCACGCGAGTTGTTGCCGGTGCTGCTGTCGCTTAGCCGCTCGCATGGCACGACGCTCGCCATAGTCACGCATGATGCCGCGCTGGCGCGCGCCGCGGATCGCGTGCTGGAACTGCGCGCCGGCAAGCTGCACGGCCGCGAGCCGCAGGAACCCTCGTGATCAGTACCCTGCAGGCCGCGAGCCTGCGCCATCTGTTGCGTCACCCGGCGCAACTGGCGCTCGCGCTCGTGGGGCTGGCACTCGGCGTGGGCACTATTGTCGCGGTCGACATTGCGACCGCGAGCGCCCGGCGGGCGTTCGAGTTGTCGGTGCAGGCGGTCAATGGCCAGGCGACCCACCAGATCACCGGTGGCTCGGCGGGTATCGACGAGCGCCTGTATGCGCAGCTGCGCAAGGAAACTCTCCTGCCTGGCACCGCGCCGGTGTTTGCGCCGCTGGTGTCGGGGTATGTCACGGTTGCCGACCGCACGCTCGAGCTGCTTGGGGTGGATCCATTGGCGAGCGCCGAGCTTGTGAGCGCGCCGGGAGCCGCGACGGACACCTCAGCCGCACCACTGCAAACATGGCTCACCGAGCCGGGTGCCGTGATGTTGAGTGCCACAACCGCCACGCAACTCGGACTTACGACCGGGAGCCAGTTCGACGTGTTGATCGGTGGCCTGCGCCACCGCGCCACGCTTATGGCCAGCCCACAAAACGCCGGCGCCGGCTTTGATGGCCTGATGCTGACCGACATCGCACAGGCGCAGGAGTGGCTCGGCAGCCGCGGGCGCCTCTCGCGCATCGACGTGCGCCTGCCTGCCGGGGAGCTGGGGGCGGCGCTCTTTGCGCGGCTGCGTGCGCGGCTGCCCGCGGACCTGGAGCTGCTGGCTACGCGGGCCGTGGGGCGTGAGACCTTCGCCATGACGGATGCCTTCACGACCAACCTTCAGGCCATGAGCCTGCTGGCACTGCTGGTCGGGACGCTGCTCATTTACGGGGCGGTGAGCTTCGCGGTGTTGCAGCGTCGCGCAATCCTCGGCGTACTGCGGGCGCTGGGCGCCACGCGTCGCGATGTGCTTGGCATCGTGCTCGGCGAAGCGGCGGTGCTGGGTCTCGCCGGTACCGCCTGCGGCCTCCTGCTCGGGATGCTCATCGGGCGAGGTCTCATCGGCCTCGTGTCGCGAACCATCAATGACCTGTATTTCGTGGTGGCCGTCAATGAAGTGACCGTACCGGGCGGTACGCTCGTGAAGGCGCTGGGGGTGGGGCTGGGGACGGCGCTCATCGCCGCGCTCCTGCCGGCACTGGATGCGGCGGCGCGCGCCCCGCAGCTCGCGCTCGCGCGCTCCGGGCTTGAGCGACGGGTGGCCAGCTGGGCCACGCGGCTGGCCGTATTGGGTGTGCTCCTGTGCGCGGCGGCGGGCCTCACCGTGTTGGGATCCGGCCGCAGCCTGCCCGGGGGTTTTGCCGCCTTGTTCCTGCTGCTCGTCGGCGTCGCGGCCCTGGCGCCGCTGGCACTGCGCGCGCTCGCGGGCGCTGCTGCGCGTGGGGTGGCGCAGTCAAACCCGGTGGTGCGCCTGGCGTGCGGCGACATCGCCGCATCCCTGAGCCGCACCGGGGTCGCGATCGCCGCGCTCGGCATGGCGCTCACCGCCATGATTGGCGTCGCCATCATGGTCGAGAGCTTCCGCGAATCGCTGCGCGAATGGCTGGTGGAGACCATGCGCGCTGACGTGTATGTCAGCGCCCCGGGTGCCCCGGCAGGGCCTGAACGCCGGCTCGAGCCGGAAGTCATCCGCGCGCTTCTCGCGGTCCCCGATGTGCGCGATCACAGCGAGGCGCGTCGCGCCGTGGCGCAGTCGGCGGCGGGTTCCCTGGAGATCAACGCCCTTAAGCTCGCCCCGGAAGGCTACGCGGGCTTTCGCTTCACCCAGGGTGACCCGGCGCGCGCCTGGCCGCAGTTTCTGCATGGCGCAATCCTCATATCCGAACCGCTCGCCTGGCGGCTACGCCTCACCACCGGAGCCCCGCTCACGCTGCGCACGCCCTCCGGGCCGCGCACGTTCACCGTGGCGGGGGTCTACCGCGAGTACGGCAACGATCGCGGCGAAGTGCTCATCAACCTCGCGCAATACCAGCACCTGTGGAACGACGCTGCAATCAGCGCCCTGGCTCTTTACCTCGCGCCCGGGGTGAGCGCGCAGCACGCTGTGCCGGAACTGCGCGCCGCGGTGCATGGCCGCCAGGCACTGCTGATCCGCGCCAACGCGGATATCCGCGCGCTGTCGATGCGGATCTTCGAGCGCACCTTCGTGATCACTCGCGTGTTGTACTGGCTGGCCGCGGGCGTTGCGGCGCTCGGTCTCGTAAGTGCGCTGCTCGCGTGGGAACTGGAGCGCGCGCGGCCTCTGGCGATACTGCGCACCCTCGGGCTGACGCCCGCGGGCGCCGCGTGGCTGGTGCTTGCGCAGACGCTGTTCATGGGCGTGGTGGCGTTCCTGGTGGCCATTCCGGCGGGACTTCTCACCGCGCTGGTGCTCACCGAAGTCATCAACCGTCGCGCCTTCGGCTGGCAGATCGACCTGCACCTCAACGGCGCGCAGTTCATGAACGCGTTGTGGCTGGCGCTGGCGGCGGCGCTGGCGGCGGCGCTGTATCCGGCGTGGCGCGGCGCCCGCGCACCGCTCGCGCGCGGACTGCGGGAAGAGTGATGCGCGGCATACGGGCAGCGGCGCTGGCGGGCGTAGTTGGGGCGCTGG
Source organism: Gammaproteobacteria bacterium (assembly GCA_003136935.1). Taxonomy (GTDB): domain Bacteria; phylum Pseudomonadota; class Gammaproteobacteria; order Steroidobacterales; family Steroidobacteraceae; genus 13-2-20CM-66-19. Next base: position 4,973 of record PLEC01000053.1, on the reverse strand, counting down.
GTGTCGCGATTGTGCCGGGGGGCGTATCGAGAGCCTCACCGCCGGTGCTGTCCGGCGTGCTGCCAGCCACCACGGCGGCGGCGGGTTTTGCGCAGGCGGCTGCGCCCAGGCAGTTCGTATTTCCGCGCGATCATGGTCCGCACCCGCAGTTTGGCCAGGAGTGGTGGTATGTCACGGGCAACCTTGATGACGCGACCGGCGAGCGCTTTGGCTTCGAGCTGACATTCTTTCGTTTTGCACTCAAGCCGCCGGCGGCCGAACCGCAGGCAGCGTCCGCCTGGCGAACGAACCAGATTTATCTTGCGCATTTCGCCGTTACCGACGTCGCGCGCAGGAAATTCCATGTCGCACAAAAGATGTCACGCGATGCGCTGGGTCTTGCAGGGGCGCAAGGCTCGCCGCTGCGCGTCTGGATTGATGACTGGACGCTGGCGGACCCGGGCGGCAGTGGCGAGTCGTGGACGTTGCACGCCGCGCAGCCCGGCTATGAGCTGCAGCTCACGCTCACGCCGCTCACCGCACCGGTTCTCAACGGCGATGCGGGCCTGAGCCGCAAGTCCGATGAGCCCGGATCCGCCAGTTACTACTACTCGATGCCGCGGCTCGCCGTTCGCGGGCGGCTGACGCGCGATGGTCAGCCGCTCGCAGTGTCCGGTCTCGCCTGGTTCGATCGTGAATGGGGGAGCGGGGGGCTTGACGCCCATGAAGCCGGCTGGGACTGGTTTGCGCTGCAGATGAACGACGGCGCGGCGCTCATGTTCTACGCGCTGCGCAACTGCGACGGTGCACGGGATGCGCACAGCGCCGGAACCTGGATCGAGCCCGCGGGTGTTGCGCACGCGCTGCGAGACCAGGATGTGGCAATCGATGTCACCGATCAGTGGATAAACCGGGGCCGGGTCCGCTACCCGTCCGCATGGCGCATCCGCGTGCCCTCCCTGGCGCTGGAGGTGAGCGTGCATCCGGTCCTGGCCGACCAGGAGCTCAAGGTAAAGCCGCAATACTGGGAGGGCGCCGTCGATGTCAGCGGTCTGCGCTCGGGGGCCGGGTTGGCCGGGCGGGGGTACGTCGAGCTGGTGGGTTACGACCGGGGAACGCGCGCTAAAGGGTGCCACTCCGGGGCAGACTAGCGAACCCGCGCACCTTGTCCGATGATGAGTAACTCACCGGGCAAGCTGCCCGCTTACGGCTAAAGACGGGAGACGATCATGAGACGCTCACTCGCAGCAACCCTCGCCACACTGCTGGTTGCAATTCCGGTTTACGCCGCGCTCCCAGACGGCGCCAAGGCGCCTGACTTCAGCACCAAGGCGACGCTTGCGGGCAAGGAATTCAACTTCGCGCTCGCGGATGCGCTGAAGAAGGGACCGGTGGTGTTGTATTTCTACCCGGCGGCGTTCACGCCCGGCTGCACGGTCGAGGCACATGAGTTTGCGGAAGCGACCCCGAAGTTCGCCGCCTTGGGCGCGACCGTCATCGGTGTCTCGCACGATCCGATCGAGAAGCTGGACCGTTTCTCCGTGAGTGAGTGCCGTAACAAGTTCGCCGTGGCCTCCGACGCCGACGGCGGCATCATGAAAGCCTACGACTCCGTGCTCCCGGATCACCCGGACTATGCGAACCGCACCTCCTACGTGATCGCGCCAACCGGTGAGATCCTTTATTCCTACACGGCCATGGATCCCGACAAGCACGTCGCCAACACCATGGCCGCCGTGAAGAAGTGGCAGGACGCGCACAGGAAGAGCTGAGCGGGTAACGCGCCGGCGGGCGAGAGCGCGCCTGCCGGCCCTTCAGGCAAGATCAGCCAGCGCCGCCGGCACCTGGCGGCGCAACAGCTGATTTCTGGCCTGCCACTCCTCCTGCGGCGCCAGGGTCTCAAGGAAGCTCACCTCGCCGCCCGAGAGCAGCGCCACCGGCACGCCATCGCGGTACAGCACCCGGTTGCCGCTTAAGGACGGCAGGCGCGCACCGGGCGTCACGATGCCGACGAGGTTCAGTGGATCCGCCCCCGAAAGCGACACGTAGTGCCCCTCGCGCGGCTTGCGGCGCGCCTCACGTAGCAGCGCAATCGCCTCCGGAGCCGCGTACTGCTCGCCGGCGAAGCCCGCGACAAAGCGGCCGCCGCGGATCTCGCCGCGCGCCTCGAGCCGCCGGCAGCACATGAGAAGATCGCGCCACGGCGGCAGCCAATCCGCCTCTCGCGCCAGCAGGCGCCAGAACACGACTCCCCAGCGACGCAGCAGCGTGCGCACGATGTGCTCGACGGCCTCTTCCCCGGTGGGGTGTTGTGTGCCGTTGCCGGCAGCGGTCCGTGACCAGCGCCCGGCCGCGTCCATGCCGTAGAGCGCGAGGCGTCGGCGCCGGCGCCCACCCATGGCGGACCGGCGGCGATCGGCCGGCACCAGCAGTGCGCGCAGACCCGCGAAGCTGTCGGAGTTGACGAGACCGAGTGCCACCAGCTCCGCGAGCGCCTCTTCGGCCTGCGAGGGCAAAAGCCCGGTGCCGGAGGCGATCTCATCGAAGAAGGACGCGCCGTGGCGCGCGAGATGCTCCGCCGCACGCTGCGCACCAGCGGACAATTGCCGCGGATCCGCGGTACCTGTAAACGCGGACCACAGGCGCAGATTGCGCCGCGCCAGCAGCACAATGGGTGTCGCGCGTACCGGAGCGGCGCCGCGCTCCGGGTCGCTGCGGCGCGCCGCGAGCCGCGTCCACACGTAACGGCCCGCGAGGCACTGCTCATCGAGCCACGCGGGTTCGTATTCGCTGATGCGGTTGGGCAGGACTTCGGTCTCCCACGCACTTGCCGGGGCTTCGAAACCTTCAAGCTGCGCAAGGATCGCGCCGACCGCGTCCGGGCCTTCCATGCGCAGCGCCGGTGTTACCCGCTGCCATTCGAACAGGAAGCGCAGGAAGTCGCGCGCGTCGATGGGCTCGATCTCGGCGCGCAGGCGTTTCACGGTGTAGCGGTGGATGCGTGCCAGGAGGCGCCGTTCACACCACTCGTTCGTCTGCAGCGCCTGGTCCGTGAATGCGCCGCGCATGGCGAACCCTTCCGCCTGCAACACCGCCAGCGCCGCATCGACGCGCGCCACGCTAAGACCCGAAGACTCCGCGAGCGCCTGCGCGGTCGTCGGTCCGAGGCCTTCCAGGCGGCCGCGAATCACCTCCACCAGCGCGCCTTCGGCAGAGAAGGCCTGCGCGTGGGCCGCGGGTGTCACCACGGCGGGAGTGGCGAGTGCGTCCGGAAACAGTGCGAGCAGGAGCGGCAGTCGCTCGGCGGTAACCCACAGGCGTGCAGCGCCGCCGTGCAGTTGCGTGACCCGCTGCTGCGCGGCGAGCCCGGCGAGGAGAGCGGACCAGCCGGCGCTGCGCTCGGCCTCCGCGTCGGTGAGGAAGCCAAGCCACAGGAGCGCATCGTGCAGCTCATCGCCATTGGTCGCGTCGGGCCACGCCTCTTCCCGCACGCGCCGGATGGCGTCGGGATCGAGCTTGCCGATGTCGGCGGCGCTTTGCGGATCGAGCCAGCGGCGGCTCATGACCGCCTGGGTGCGACGCTCCTCCAGCGGTGCGTCGTCGAGAAAAGTGTAGGGTCTGGCTGAGAGCACCTCGAGCGCGAGCGGGGAGGGCTCGGTGAGATCCCGTGCGATGACGCTGATCGCGCCGGACTCCAGCCCCTGCAGCAGCCGCTCGAAGCCATTGATGTCCATCGCCTCTTCGAGACAGTCGCGAATGGTCTGGCGCACCAGCGGGTGATCGGGAATCTCCAGCTCCCCCGAGAGGTTTTCGGCGCATGCCACCTGGTCCGGAAACACCGCCGTCAGGAGATCCTCCGCGGCCATGCGCGCCAGCGGCGCCGGCAGCTTCTTGCCGCCGCGAAAACGCGGCAACGCGAGTGCGATCGAAGCCGACCAGCGCCAGCGCACCGGGAACATCGGCGCGGCACACAGCGCCTGCACCAGCAGCGGCCGCACGCTGTTGGAATGCAGGTAGCGCGCGACTTCGGCGAGCTCGAAGCTGTGGGCAGTGGTGAGCGACAGGATGATCGTGTCCTCGGTGGCCGCCGCCTGCAGCTCGAAGTTGAACGAGCGACAGAGGCGCTTGCGCAGCGAGAGTCCCCAGGCGCGGTTCACACGGCTGCCGAAAGGCGAGTGGATCACGAGCTGCATGCCGCCGGCCTCGTCGAAGAAACGCTCGAATATGACGGTCGCTTGCGTCGGCAACGCGCCGAGCGCGGCGCGCGCTGCCGCGAGGTAGTTCACGAGCTGCACGGCGGCGGGGCCGCAAATCGCGGCTTCGGCGCACAGCCAGCGGGTGGTCGCCTCCAGCCCCTGGTCGAGGTGTGCCTCGATCCCCGCTCGCAGGCGTGACACGCTCATCGACAGTTCATCGGTCCGTCCGGGCGCCTCGCCGAGCCAGAACGGAATGGACGGCGGTTCGCCGCGCGCATCCTCCACGCGAATTCGCCCCTGCTCGACGCGCAGGATCCGGTAGGACACATTGCCGAGCTGGAAAATATCGCCCTGCAGGCTCTCGATCGCGAAGTCCTCGTTGACGGTGCCGACGAACTGCGCCTGCGGTTCGAGAATCACCTGGTAGTCGGCCGTGTCAGGAATGGTGCCGCCGGAGGTAATGGCGGTGAGGCGCGCATTGCGGCGCCCCTTGACGAGGTGGTTCACCCCGTCGTGGTGCACGAGCGCACCGTGCCGGCCACGGCGGGTGCTGTAGCCCTCCGCCAGCATGCGGACGATTTCATCGAACTCACCGCGCGCGAGGTCCCTGTAGGGCCAGGCACCGCGCAGCAGCGCGAAGAGGCCGTCCTCGGCCCACTCGCGCGCTGCCGTTTCCGCCACGATCTGTTGAGCCAGTACGTCGAGCGGCTTGCCGGGCATGAGGAGCCGGTCGAGCTCGCCGCGGCGTACCGCAACGAGTATGGCCGTGCACTCGAGGAGATCATCGCGCGACAACGG
>PLEC01000056.1 GCA_003136935.1 Gammaproteobacteria bacterium | reverse complement strand
GGCGCCGGTCCCGCCGGCTGCGCCCGGCCGGTGACTTTCACGTACCCCTGGGCGGCGGAGCGGATGCGCACCGCCGGGGTGTCGGCTACCACCCGGTCGCGCCGCAGGCGGATGAAGAATCGCCAAAGTGAGAAGAGCGCGACCGCGGCGGAAGCAACGGCGATCAGCTGCGGGTGCATAGCTCGCACGCCGTGGGTTCTTGGGTCAGGTCAGCGGCGCGCGAAGGCCGCCTGCAGATCGACGTCGGCTTTCTGCTCGCTCTGGAAGTGCAGCAGTTGCGCCGGCGGAAAATCCCCGAGCCGCGCGACCAGCACATCCGGGAACGCGTCGATGCGCACGTTGTTGGTGTTGACCGCATCGTTGTAGACCTCGCGCCGGTCAGCGATCGCGGTCTCAAGTCCGCTGATGCGATCCTGCAGGTGCTGGAACGGCTCGCTCGCCTTCAGCTGCGGATACTTTTCGGCAACCGCATACAGGCCGGTGAGGCCGCTGCGCAGTTCGCGCTCCGCGCTGCCGAGTGAGTTGACGTTGCCGGAGCTGCGCGCGGCGTCCACACCGGCGCGGGCGCGCATGACGCGCTCGAGGGTATCGGCTTCGTACTGCATGTACTGCTTGCAGACCTCGACCAGCTTGGGCAGCTCGTCGTGGCGCTGCACCAGCAGCACGTCAATGTTCGACCAGGCGAGCTTTACCGCCGCGCGCACGCGCACCAGCCCGTTGTAGACGCCGATCAGATAGCCGGCGAGGACGACGAGGAGGAACAGCAGCACTAACATCGCGATCATGGAAGCACTCCGTCATGGGGCCGGTNNCAGACGGAGACTTTGGTCACGCACGCGCACGGGTTTTGAGCGCTGTCGGACGTGACGTGACCCGCATTTCGAGCTTAATTCCTGCCAGCTCGTAACCCCTGCTGAAGTCACGGATGTGGCGCGTCATCCAGGCATGGGCCGCCTCGCCATCGCGGGCCTCGAGCGCTTCCAGCAAACGCCGCTGGGCGGTGACGATGCGCCCGGGCGCCTGGGGAATCTTATCGATCATCACTCGCAGCGACGGCTCGAGCAGCTGCAGCAGAGGTTCCTGAGCCAGTCCCAGCACCGGGTTATGGGTGGCGCGTCCGAGGCAGCGAAAGAACTCTGCGACGCGGTGCACCGCCTGCTCGCTGTCGTTGCGCTCGGCGCTGAAGACCGCGGCGGCGGCGCTGACGCACTTCAGGTCCGGCGCGGTGCGCGCCCGGGCGGCGGCGCGCGCCAGCGGCGGCTCGAGAATGCTTAAGGCCTCCCACACGTCGCGCACCGTGACGTCGTGCAGCAGCAGGGCGTTGCTGACGCCCTCGGCGACGTCCTCGTGCTGCGGGCGGCTCACCGACATGAGCTTTGAGCCCGCGCGACGCTGCACCAGTCCCCGGCTTTCCAGCTCCCGCAGTGCTTCACGCACGGTCGAACGGTTGACGGCGAACTGCCGCGCGAGTTCGGTCTCGGACGGCAGGCGTTCGCCCTCGCGCAGCGCGCGACTTAAGATCCGCGCCCCGATGGTGACCGCCACCTTGCGGTAGGCGGGCTCCATCACCAACGGCGCGAATTCAACGCTCACGCGGCGGCCTCGAACAGCTCCCGGCCAATGAGCATGCGGCGGATTTCCTGCGTGCCGGCGCCGATCTCGTAGAGCTTCGCATCGCGCAGCAGCCGTCCGGCGGGGTAGTCATTGATGTAGCCGTTGCCGCCGAGCGCCTGGATGGCATCCAGTGCCGCATGCGTGGCGCGCTCGGCCGCGAACAGGATGCAGGCGGCAGCGTCGCGGCGTCGCACGGTACGCGCGTCGCAGGCGCGCGCCACCGCGTACACGTAGGCGCGCGCGGAGTTGAGGGCGGCGTACATGTCGGCGATCTTTCCTTGCATGAGCTCGAAAGTGCCGACCGGCTGGCCAAACTGCTTGCGCTCACGGATGTAGGGCAGCACCACATCCAGCGCCGCCGCCAGCAGCCCCAGTGAGCCGCCCGCGAGCACCACGCGCTCGTAATCCAGGCCGCTCATGAGCACGCGCACGCCACCGTTTTCGCTGCCGAGCAGATCCTCGGCGGGCACGTGGCACTCCTCGAACACCAGCTCCGAGGTGGAGGAGCCGCGCATGCCAAGCTTGTCGAGCTTCTGCGCGGAGGTGAAGCCGCGCGCGCCGCGCTCGACGATGAAGGCGCTGATGCCGCGCGGCCCGGCCTTGGGGTCCGTCTTGGCGTACACCACCACCACGTCCGCATCCGGACCGTTGGTGATCCACATTTTGCGCCCCGTGAGCACATAGCCGTCGCCGCGCTTGTCGGCGCGCAGCTGCATGGAGACCACGTCAGAACCCGCGCCGGGCTCGGACATGGCGAGCGCGCCGACGTGCTCGCCGCTGANNTTCACACACAGGTTGGAGTGCGCGCCATAGGAGAGTCCCACGGCGCCGGAGGCGCGGGAGATTTCCTCCATGACGATGACATGGGCGAGGTAGCCGAGACCTGCGCCGCCGAAGCGCTCGGGGACCGTGATCCCGAGCAGGCCCTGCTTGCCCAACTTCGGCCACAGGTCGCGCGGAAAGACGTTGCTGCGATCGATTTCAGCGGCGCGCGGGGCGATTTCCGCGGCCGCAAAGCGCCGCACCTGGTGGCGAATCTCCTCCAGGTCGGCTCCCAAGCCGAAGTCGCTATCGGTGCAGTCGAGGGTGCTCATGGACTTGTATTCCCTGCGGACAGGATCGTATGATTGTCGGACAAACAGGTCACCGTGGCAAGTACCCATGCCCCGCATCACGAGCCGCCTCGACGTGCAGTCCGAGGAATTTCAGGGCAACGCGCGCGCCTCGCGGGCGCTAATCGAGGATCTGCGACGCGAGGTCGGACGCACCGCCAGGGGCGGCTCCAAGGCGGCGAACGACAAACACCGCGCCGCCGGCAAACTCAGTGCGCGTGAGCGCGTACGGGTGCTGCTGGATACCGGCAGCCCGTTTCTGGAGTTTTCGCAGCTCGCCGCCCACGGAATGTACGGCGGTGACATCGCCTGCGCCGGCATGGTGAGCGGCATCGGCCGGGTGGGCGGGCGCGAGTGCGTGGTGGTCGCCAATGATCCGACCGTCAAGGGCGGCACTTACTATCCCATCACCGTGAAAAAACACCTGCGGGCGCAGGAGATCGCGCGCGACAACCGCCTGCCGTGCGTGTACCTGGTCGAAAGCGGTGGCGCCTTCCTGCCGGCGCAGGACGAGGTGTTCCCCGACCGCGATAACTTCGGCCGTATTTTCTACAACCAGGCGACGCTCTCGGCGCTTGGGGTGGCGCAGATCTCGGTGGTGCACGGTTCCTGCACCGCCGGCGGGGCGTACGTGCCGGCGATGTCGGATGAAAATGTGATCGTGCGCAACCAGGGGCGCGTGTTCCTGGGCGGGCCGCCGCTGGTGAAGGCGGCCACCGGCGAGGACATCGACGCGGAATCCTTAGGCGGAGCGGATGTGCACTGCCGCGAATCCGGAGTGTGCGATCACTATGCCGAGAACGACACCCATGCGCTCGCCATCGCGCGGCGCATTGTCGGGCGTCTGAAACCCGGCCGCGCGACCGGCGCTTCGCAGCCGCCCGCCGAGCCACACTACGATCCGGAGGAACTCTACGGCGTGTTGCCGGCGAGCCTGCGCAAGCCCTACGACGTACGCGAAGTGATCGCCAGACTCGTGGATGGCTCCGAGCTGGATGAGTTCAAGCAGCTCTACGGCACGACGCTCGTGTGCGGCTTTGCGCATATCAGCGGCTACCCGGTGGGCATCCTCGCAAACAACGGCGTGCTGTTCTCCGAGAGCGCGCTCAAGGGCACGCATTTCATCCAGCTGTGCGCGCGCGAAGAGATTCCGCTGTTGTTCTTGCAGAACATCACCGGCTTCATGGTCGGCCGGCGCGCCGAAGCCGGCGGCATCGCCAAAGACGGCGCCAAGCTGGTCACCGCGGTCGCCTGCGCCAACGTGCCCAAGCTCACCGTGATCATCGGCGGCAGCTACGGCGCGGGAAATTACGCCATGTGCGGTCGCGCGTACTCGCCGCGGTTCTTATTTCAGTGGCCGAACGCCCGCATTTCGGTCATGGGGGGCGAGCAAGCGGCGAGCGTGCTCGCGACCGTCAAGCGCGACCAGTTGAAAGGCACGCCGTGGGCCGCGGCCGACGAGGAAGCCTTCAAGGCGCCGATCCGTGAGCAGTACGAGCGCCAGGGACATCCGTACTATTCCTCGGCGCGGTTGTGGGACGATGGGGTGATCGATCCTAAGGACACGCGGCGCGCGCTCGGCCTGTCGCTGGCAGCGGTGCGCAATGCCCCGCAGGAACCCACGCACTACGGCGTGTTCCGGATGTAAGGCGAGCAAGCGAAAGGCCCATCGTGATCAAGACCCTGCTGGTCGCCAACCGCGGCGAGATTGCCTGCCGGATTTTCCGCACCGCGAAACGGCTGGGCGTGCGCACGATCGCCGTGTATTCCGACGCGGACGCAGGCAGCCGCCACACCCGCGAAGCGGGCGAGGCGGTGCGCATCGGCGCGGCGCCCGCGCGCGAGAGCTATCTGGACATCACGCGGATTCTTGATGCCGCGCGCGTGAGCGGGGCGCAGGCCATTCATCCCGGTTACGGCTTTCTCTCCGAGAACCCGCAGTTCGCGCAGGCCTGCGCGGATGCGGGAATCATTTTCGTGGGACCACCCGCGCGCGCCATGAGCGCCATGGGCTCGAAGATCGTTGCCAAGACACGCATGCGCGCGGCGGGCGTGCCGGTGCTGCCCGGCTATGCCGGCGCGGAGCAGGGACTGGATGAACTCGCGCGCGAAGCACGCAGCGCCGGGCTGCCGCTGATCATCAAACCGGCCGCGGGCGGCGGCGGCAAGGGCATGCAGATCGTGCGCGAGGAGTCCGAGCTCACCGCGGCGCTGGCTGCGGCGCGCCGCCTTGCGCAGAGCGCCTTCGGCGACGGGGCGCTGCTGCTGGAGCGTTACCTGGCGGCGCCGCGCCACATCGAGGTGCAGGTGTTCGCCGATACCCACGGCAACTTCGTGCACCTGGGCGACCGCGACTGCTCGACACAGCGCCGCCACCAGAAACTCATCGAGGAAGCCCCGGCGCCGTCCTTGCCCGAGCCGCTGCGCGAGCGGCTGCGCGCGGCGGCCCTGGTGGTCGCACGCGAGATCGGCTACGTGAGCGCGGGCACCGTCGAGTTTCTCTTCGACGGCCATGAGTTCTATTTCATGGAAATGAACACGCGGCTGCAGGTGGAACACACGGTCACCGAGGCGGTCACGGGGCTGGACCTGGTGGAGTGGCAGCTGCGGGTCGCAGCCGGGGAGGCCTTGCCGCTGTCACAGGAGCAGGTGCGCCTCGAAGGACACGCCATCGAGGCGCGCATCTGCGCCGAGGATCCGGAGCGGGGATTCCTGCCCAGTGCCGGCAGGCTGCAGCGCATGGAGTGGCCGCAGATGGAAGCGGTGCGCGTGGATGCTGGCTTCGCCACCGGCGACACGGTGCCGGATTGTTACGACTCGCTGCTCGGCAAGATCATCGCCTGGGGACGAAATCGCGAGGAGGCGGCCGCGCGGCTCGCGGCGGCGCTCAAGGCGACCTACAGCGCCGGGGTGCATACCAACGAACGCTGGCTCGCGCGCATCCTCGAGTCGCCGCGCTTTCTGAAAGTCCGGCACAACATTGCGCTGCTGGACAAGAGCGCGGCGGAGTTTGCGGGAAGCGCGACGCCCCTCCCGGAAGTGCTGGTGCTCGCGGCGCTCGCCGCGCACCACGGCGAGAAAGCACGCCCGCCAGCGGCGGGGGCGGCGGGTACAGCGAGCCCCTGGGACTTGCGCGACGCCTTCACGCCGAATCTGCCGGCGCTCATTCCTTACAGTCTCTCGTGGCGCGGGGAAACGTACGCCGTCGAACTGGAATACTCCGGCGGCAAGCCGACGGCGGCGAGTGTCGCGGGCCGCACGCGGCTTGCGCTCAACAACGTTGCCGCCGAAAGCGGCAGCATCACGGCGCAAGTTGAGGCGCGCCGGCACCAGGCGCGCTACCAGCTCGCCGGTGCGCACGTGTACCTGTGGACGGCTGACGAACAATACGATTTCCTGCTGGAGGACCCGCGTACGCGCGAGTTCTCTGCGAGCGCGGCGAGCGGCGGGCTCACGACCCCGCTGCCGGGTGTGGTCGTTTCAGTGCCGGTGGCCGTGGGGCAGAAAGTCACGGCAGGGGAGGTGCTCATGGTCATCGAAGCGATGAAAATGGAACACACCATCACCGCCCCGTACGCCGGTACGGTTGCGACCATTCATTTCTCCCAGGGCGCACGCGTGCCGGAGGGCAGCGCGCTGCTGGAACTCACCCCGCAGTGAGCGCCGCTCATCTGGCTTTTTTCTGGCTGCGCACCATGGCGATGACCTTGTCGGCGTTGGCCAGCATCTGCTCATGGCTGTCGCCGAGCACAAGGTAGCGGCCGTCGATGGCGAGCGCCGGAATCCCCTCCAACGTGTACGCCTCAGCCATGGTGTCGGCCTGCACGGTGTGATTGTTCACGCCGAAGGAGGTATAGGCTTTCGTGAACTTGTCGGCGTTGCCGCCGTGTTTGCCCACCCAGTCCGCGAGGCTCTGCTCATCGGTGAGCGGCACTTGCTCCTCATGCAGCGCGTGAAACAGCGCGCCGTCGAGTTTCGGCAGGTCCCCGGTCGCCTGCAGGGCGTAAAAGGCGCGTGCCAGGTTGACCCACAGCGGACGGCCGAAGCCGACGGCCTCACGGCGGAACACGACATCCCTGGGCAGTTTCGCCTGCCAGGCGGTAACCAGCGGATAGAACTCATTGCAATGCGGGCAGCCGTACGAGAAAAACTCGATCACTTCAATCTTGCCGGGGCTGTTGGTGGGCTGCGGTGCGGCGAGCGTGCGGTAGTCCTTGCCCTCCACCGCCTGCGAACCCTGTGTGCCGAAGGCTACGCTGGCCACGAGGACGGAGGCGGCAAGCAGGCACAGGAGTCGTGAGGCGCGGGTACGAAGGAACATTCAGCTCTCCTTTAGTTGGCTGGACGTGAAATGAAATCCGAATCCCGGTCAAAGAAACGCCACCGGCGCTGTGCCCATTCGCCGGCATAGTCGACCCCAATCCGCGGGCTGCGGCCAATGCGCACCGGGCGCGCCGGCGCGCTGCCCGGGGAGAGCCACAACACGTCTCCCGACAGCGCGATGCCATTCAGGCGCCTGTCGATGCGCAACGCGTGACACAGCAGTCCCGGTCCGCAGGTGCGTGCGGTGATTCCCGTCACCGGCTCCAGCGCGCGCAGCAACACCGCGTGCGGCGTACCGGGGCGGGCGGTGACCACGTTCAGGCAATGCCACATCCCATATATAAAGTATACGTAGGCGTGAGCCGGAGGGCCGAACATCACTTCAGTGCGCGCGGTGCGCCCGCGATTGGAGTGCGCGGCGCGATCACGCGGACCTAAGTACGCCTCGGTCTCCACGATACGCCCGACGCGCAGCCTGCCGCGGTAGCGATGCACCAGGTGGGTGCCGATCAAGGCACGGGCCACACTCAGGGTGCCGCGGGCGAAGAAAGACGGCGGGAGTTTTCGTGCAAAGGAATCCACTACAATGCACTTAAGGCGACATCAGCGCCGAATGGATAGTTCCTTACAAAGTACATGAAGTACCGATCCTGCCCCACGTTGCTTCTGTCAGCACTGCTGTCGACCGTGCTTGCGGCGCCCGCCGCGTGGGCCAGCGTGTATGAGTTGCCCACCGACGGCTCTCCGGTCGTCGGTGCCGATTCGAGCGTGAAGAGCGCGTACGAGGACACTCTCACCGATATTGCGCACCGTTACAGCCTCGGCTACTACGAGATCATTCGCGCCAATCCCAGTGTCGATGTCTGGCTGCCCGGGGCGGGCAAGGACATCGTGCTGCCTGGACGGCGCATTCTGCCCCCCGGTCCGCGCACCGGAATTGTCGTCAATCTGCCTGAACACCGCCTCTACTACTATCCGCAACCGCATGGAGGGGAAAAGCCGGTAGTGATTACCTATCCGGTAAGCATCGGCAAGATGGACTGGCGCACGCCGCTCGGCGCCACGGATGTGATCGCGAAAATCAGGAACCCCGCCTGGTACCCACCGGAATCGATCCGCAAGGAGCACGCCGCAAACGGCGATCCGCTGCCGAAGGTCGTGGGCCCCGGGCCTGACAATCCGCTCGGTGACTTCGCCCTGCGGCTCGAAGCCGGCCATGGGGAGTACATGATTCACGGCACCAACAACCCAACAGCCGTGGGCATGTCGGTGACTCATGGCTGCATCCGCATGTATCCGGAGGATGTCGCGGCGCTGTTTGCGATCGTTCCCGTGGGAACCAAGGTACGGCTGATCAACGAGCCGGTGAAGGTGTCCTGGGTGGCAGGTGAGTTGCTGCTCGAGGCGCATCCGCCGGTGGACGAGGAGGGGCAGAGCGTGGAGCCGGATCTGCAGCTGCTGTCGGCGAAGCTGCACCAGGCGCTGGGTGACAGCTCTGCGGCGATTCGCTGGGACCTGGCGCGCGCAACGCTGCAGGCAGCGAACGGCATTCCTACGGTGGTGGGCGTCGCGGCGGACAATCCCGATGCAGCACCTGCACCGCAGGCCTCCACGGCAAGCGCGGCCCCGCGCAGCCGTTAGAAACTCAAGGCGCGCGCGGCGCGTGGCGCCGGGAAAATAACCGCAGCACGTGCAGCGCGTGTGCGATGAGCGCGAGCACCGCACGGAATCGCAGCGCAAGCGCCAGGAGCTCTCGCGAGCTGCCGAGGAACACCAGACTCACCAGCGCCAAGATCCAGGCGAGCGGGTGGTGCCGGCGCCGGGACCCGGTGTCCGGCGTGTGCGTGCTGCGCATCGTTTGCCCATCAGGTGCTGCAGCCGTTGCGCGCAGCGTGCGTGCCGCGACGACTCCGAAGAGTACGGCGAGCACAGCGAAGCCGATCGCCGGCGGAACGATGGTCATGAGGTGCTGCGTGTCCCACAGCGACACGATCAGTGCCGTCACGCCGAGAACACTCGCGACCACCGCGCACACCAGCGCGACGATGAGCCACACGAGCGTACGGGCAGCAGTCCTAAGCCGGGACATGACCGCATCAATCAAGGTGCTGAGGTTGTCGATGGCTTCCAAGGCACTGATTTACGCATATTCACCCCAAAACCGCGAGACTGCCGCTGCGACCTGCGCTACTCTCGACCAAGCGAAGGACTGCCACATGACAACCCCCGCGCCCAATCCACTGCTGGAACTGCGCAAGCTCGGCGAGAGTGTCTGGCTCGACGACATCAGCCGCGGCATGCTCGAGGACGGCAGCCTCGCGCGCCTCATCAACGAGGATGGCGTGGCGGGTCTCACGTCGAATCCGGCGATCTTCGCCAACTCCATCATGACCGACCCGCAGTACGCGCAGCCGATCGCCAAGCTGTTGCCGAGCGTGAGCTCAAGCATGGCGTTGTACGAGGAGCTCGCGCTTGAGGATCTGCACGATGCCGCGGCGCTGCTGCGCCCGCTGTACGACTCGACCGCCGGCGGCGACGGCTACATCAGCATGGAAGTCTCCCCGCATCTCGCCTACGACACGCCCGGGAGCCTGGCGGAAGGCAAGCGGCTGTGGCAGCGCCTGAAACTTCCCAACGCACTCATCAAGATCCCCGGAACCGAAGCAGGACTGCCGGTCATCCGCGATCTCATCGCCGCGGGCATTAACGTCAACGTGACGCTGTTGTTCTCCCCGGAACGCTACCGCTCGGTCGCGCGAGCGCACATGGATGGACTCGCGGCGCGCGCCGCTGCGGGGGCGCCGCTGGCATCGGTGGCCTCGGTCGCGAGCTTTTTCCTCAGCCGCATCGACACGGCGGTCGACAAGTTGCTCGATGGCTTGAGTGCCCGGGGCCAGCCCGCCGCGCGTGCCATGCGCGGCAAGGCGGCGATCGCCAGCGCCTGCCGCGCGTACGAAATTCATGAAGAGCTGCTCTCAACACCGCAGTGGCAGGCACTCGCGGCACAGGGCGCCAGGCCACAGCGGCTCCTGTGGGCATCCACCTCCGCCAAGGACCCGACCTTCAGCCCGATCAAGTACGTCGAAGAGCTGGTTGTGTCCGGCACGGTCAACACCATGCCGCTTGAAACCCTCAACGCCTATCGGCGCCTCGGAAGACCCGAACAGCGGCTCGAGCGGCACATTGCTGAAGGCTCGGACGCGCGCGAGAGTCTGGAACGCCTGGACGTTGATCTGGATGCCGTCGCCGTACAGCTCGAGCAGGAAGGTGTCGCGAAATTCATCGAGCCGTTCGACAAGCTGCAGAAGTGGCTCGAGGAGCGGCGCCACGGACAAGCCGTGACGTGACGCCGCCCGTGGCGGAAAAAAAACGTGGACACCGACGCGGTACGTCAGCGATTGCTCAAGCGCCGGGAGGAGCTGCGCCAGCGCGCCACTGAGGCCAGCGCCGACCTGCGGCACGAGGCGGATCCTTTGTCGGCGGACTTCGCCGAGCAGGTTACACAGCGCGAGAACGATGATGTACTCGGCGCGATCTCGCAGTCCGCGCAGACGGAGCTGCAGCAGGTCGAAGGGGCGCTGCGGCGTCTGGCCGCCGGGCGTTACGCGAGCTGCGTGGGCTGTGGCGAGGACATCGAGCCGGAGCGGCTGGCGGCAGTGCCTTACACGGATCGCTGTCGCACCTGCGCTGAAGCGAGTCAGGATGTCCGCGGACGCGGCGCCCGCGGTTGAAGACAAATCCCGCACGCCCCAGCGGCGTGCTCACCATCACCACTGATTTCGGCCACCAGGGCCCGTTTGTCGGCGTAATGAAAGGCGTCATCCTGACGCGCTTCCCCGCCGCGCGGATCATCGACCTCACGCATGAGATCGTGGTGCACTGGCCGGCGGAGGCGGGGTTCTGGCTGTCCCGGGCCTACGGTTATTTTCCTGCCGGTACCGTGCATGTCGCGGTGGTCGACCCCGGTGTGGGGACTTCCAGGGACATCATCGCCGTAGAGGCGGGTGGGCATTTTTTCCTCGCACCGGACAACGGGCTGCTTGCGCCCCTTGTCAGCCGCACGACTGGCGCGAGCATCGTACGTCTTACGGCCGCGCAGCTTGCCCGCATCGGCGTGAGCCGTCCGAGCGCCACCTTCCATGGCAGGGACATTCTCGCCCCGGTGGCGGCCGAACTCGCCGCCGGGCGCTGCGCGCCCGAAGATCTGGGGGAGCCCGTGGAATCCGGATCGCTCGTGCCCTCCTGGGTGGACGAACCGGCGATCGAAGCCCACAGCGTCACGGGCATGGTGATCACCATTGATCACTTCGGTAACCTGATTACCAATATTGATGCACCCCTGCTGGAGCGATTCCGGCTGCCCATCGTGCATGCCGGTAACCACGCGTTCCCCCTGTTGCGCACCTACGGGGATACGCGTCCCGGGGAATATCTGGCCCTGATCAACTCATTTGGCGTCCTGGAGATTGCCCGCTCGCAGCAAAGCGCCGCCGAGGGCTTAGGGCTAAGCCGTGGGGCCCCGGTGGGGGTCCGTAGCCGCACCGACCAGCCATGAGGGGGCCCGTGGCCCGAGGGGCCGGCGCTCGCGTTCGCGCTTTTGGAGCAGAAACGGGGTCGCGGCGCTCAAAAGTTGATCGGCGGCGCGAATCCGCTATAGTTCGCGCCTTGCCCGGTGCCATATTGGCCCGTTAGCCTTTGAATTAACTCAGGATTTCTGCATCGATGCCGGAACGAGACAACAACGAGAGATTCGATCTCGAAGATGAATTCCTGAGCACGCCCATCGAGGACGGCACCGATTACGACCGGCTGCTCGACCGGGTGGATAAGCGGGTGCGCAACCAGGGCAAGAAAGGCAAGGCTGCCTGGAGCAAGCTCGAGGAAGTTCTCGCCGACAAGAAGCTGGAGAAGGATCTCAAGGACTTCGACGACGAGCTGTAGAACGGCTCGCAGGCGACCAAGTCCAACCTCAGGCACGGGCGTGGCGATAAGCTGCGCGCTACCGTGCCATCGGAGAGCTTTCCTTACGTGACCCGCACGCCTTCCTCATGGATCGTCCTGAAGTTCGGCGGCACGAGCGTCGCCACGCTCGCCAACTGGAAAAATATCGCCCGTATCGTTGCCGAACGCCGTGCAGCCGGTGCGCGCGTGCTGATTGTGCACTCGGCAATTGCCGGCATCACCGATCGACTGGAAAGACTTCTCGACGCCGCCATCGGTCAGGCGCAGGACGAGGAGCTGAAGGGCATTGAGGAGCGCCATCGACAGCTCGCCGCGGAGCTGGGGATTGCGCCGGGCGAGGAGGTGGAGCGCTACTTCGCGGAACTGCGCGAGATTGCCGCCGGAGTCGCCCTGATACGCGAGGTCAGTGAGCGCACCCGTGCGCGCGTCATGGCGAGCGGTGAACTCATGGCCACACAGCTGGGCGCGCGCTTCCTGCGCACGCAGGGGCTGGACGCCGCGTGGATGGACGCCCGCACGCTGTTACGCGCTGAAGCCGGCAACATACCCGGACGCGCAGAGGTGCTGTCCGCGACCTGCAGTTTCGCGCCTGACAGTGTGCTCGAGGAGCGGCTCGAGGCCCTGTCCTCGCTGGTCATCACCCAGGGATTCATCGCCAGCGACGAGGACGGCAACACCGTGCTCCTGGGCCGCGGCGGTTCTGACACCTCCGCCTCGTATCTCGCGGCCAAGCTGCGCGCCCAGCGCATCGAGATCTGGACCGACATGCCGGGCATGTTCAGCGCCAACCCGCGCTCCACGCCGACGGCGCGCCTCCTGCGCGCGCTGCACTACGACGAAGCCCAGGAGATCGCCACCAGCGGCGCGAAGGTGCTGCATCCGCGCTGTATCCTGCCGGCGCGCCAGTACCGCATCCCCCTGCACGTATACGCGACGCAGGCCCCGGAGCTGGAGGGGACAGTCTTAAGCGCGGAAGGGCTCGACGGCGCCGCGCAGGTCAAGGCCGTGTGCACCAAGCGGGGCATCACGCTCGTCGCGCTCGAGAGTCCGGGCATGTGGCACCAGGTTGGATTCCTTGCCGATGCCTTCCAGGTGTTCAAGCAGCACGGAATGTCGGTGGACCTGGTGTCAACCTCGGAGACCAACGTCACGGTCTCGCTCGATCCGGCCGCCAACACGCTCGACAACACCCGCGTGGCGGAGCTGGTCGCCGATCTGTCGCGCTTGTGCCGGGTGCAGGTGATCGGGCCGTGCGCCTCGGTGAGCCTGGTCGGACGCAACATCCGCGCAATCCTCCACCAGCTGGGTGGCGCCTTTGAGTTCTTCGAGGAGCAGAAAATCTACCTCGTGAGCCAGGCCGCCAACGACCTGAATTTCACCTTCGTGGTGGATGAGAACCAGGGCGATCGGCTGGTCGAACAGCTCCACGAGCTTCTCATCCGGCCGGTGCCGGGTGATCGCATCCTCGGTCCCACCTGGCAACAGCTGTTCGCCTCGCCGGCGGCGACCGATACACGCGTGCCGCCCTGGTGGCGGGTGCAGCGCGAGCGCCTCCTGGCGCAGCTTGCCGGGCACGACGCAGCTTTCGTCTACGACCTCGACAGCGTACGCACCGCGGCGCGGGCGCTGCGCGCCATGGGGTCCCTTGGCCGCGTGCACTATTCCATGAAGGCCAACCCGCATCGCGAGCTGTTGCGCACGCTGCGCGCCGAGGGCATTGAATTCGAGTGTGTATCGCAGGGCGAAATCGCGCGGCTGCTGGAGTTATTTCCGGACCTGGAGCCGCAGCGCATCCTCTACACGCCGAACTTCGCGCCGCGCGCTGAGTACCAGTGGGCGCTCGAGCGGGGCGTGCGGGTGACCATCGACAACCCCTATGCGCTCAGCGCCTGGCCGGAACTGTTTCGCGACAAGGAGATATTCGTGCGGGTGGACACCGGCGTCGGCCGCGGCCACCACTCGCACGTGCGCACCGCCGGCACGCGCTCGAAGTTCGGGGTGCCGATCGTCGATCTCAGGGAGTTTGCACGCCAGGCGCGCGAAGCGCGGGTGCGCGTCACCGGTCTGCAGGCTCACGTGGGCAGCGGTGTGTTCGATGTCACGAGCTGGGAGCACACGGCGCGTCTTCTGGGTGGCGCGGCGCAGTCCTTCGAGGAAGTGCGGGTCATCGATGTGGGCGGCGGCTTAGGCGTCCCCGAACGCGCCGATCAACCCGGTGTGAACCTCAAACAGCTCGATACGCTCCTCATGGCGGTGCGCGCCGAGCATCCGCAGCTTGAGGTATGGCTCGAGCCGGGGCGTTACCTGGTGGCTGCGGCCGGCGTGCTGCTCGCGCGCGTGACGCAGCTTAAGTCCAAGGGCACCGTGCGCTTCGTGGGTGTGGCCACCGGCATGAATTCCTTTATCCGTCCGGTGCTCTACGGCGCCTATCACGAGATCGTGAACCTGAGCCGCGCCGATGAGCCGGCCACCGAACTCGTCAACATCGTCGGTCCGATCTGCGAGAGCGCCGATGTGCTCGGGCATGATCGGCTCCTGCCGGTGACGCGCGAAGGCGACATACTCCTGATCGCCAACGCCGGCGCCTACGGGTCGGCGATGAGCTCGCAGTACAACCTGCGCCCATCCGCCCCGGAGGTTTTCCTCTGAGGCGCCTGCTCCTGGGGGTCCTGGCCGCCGCCTTAGGTTTAGGCGCGCTGTATGTCGTGTACCTCGATCAGGTGGTCGTGCGCCAGTTCGAGGGGCGTCGCTGGACGCTGCCGGCGCAGGTGTACGCCGCGCCGCTGGAGCTGTACGCAGGGCTGGCGCTCTCGTCAGCTGAGCTCGAGCGCGAGTTGCAGCGACTGCACTACCGGCGCGCCGACAGCGCCACTCTTCCCGGTACCTATCGCATCGCCGCAGAGCGTGTCGAGGTGGCGTTGCGCGCGGCGCGCTTTGCCGATGAGACCCGACCCGCCTCGCTCCTCAGCATCACCATGGGCGCGGGCGGCCCGCAGAGTCTTCGCGATAGCGTCGGGCGCGAAGTGCCGGTGCTGCGGCTTGAGCCCTTGCTGATTGGCAGCATCTTTCCGATCCACGGCGAGGACCGGATCATTGTCACTCCGCAGGAAGTGCCGCCGCTGCTGCCCGCGGCACTCAAGGCTGTCGAGGACCGCAAGTTCGATACCCATCATGGCGTCGACCCCGTCGCCATGCTGCGCGCACTGTGGGTCAATGTGCGCGCGCACCAGATCGAGCAGGGCGGCAGCACGCTCACCCAGCAGCTGGTGCGCAGTTATTTCCTGAGCTCGCGCCAGACGCTATCGCGCAAGTTGAAAGAGGCCGTGATGGCGATTGCGCTCGACGCGCATTTCACCAAGGCCGATCTCATGAATGCCTACATCAATGAGATCTTCCTCGGCCAGGACGGCACGCGCGCCATTCACGGCTTCGGTCTTGCGAGCCAGTTCTATTTCGGCAAGCCGCTCGCGGAGCTGGATCTCTCCGAGGTGGCGCTGCTGGTCGCCATCGTGCGCGGTCCCTCGTACTACGACCCGCGGCGGCACCCGGACCGCGTGCGGCTGCGCCGCGACCTGGTGCTCAAGGTAATGGCTGACCAGGGAATCATCAGCGCGCCGCAGGCGAGTGCTGCCGCGCAGCGCCCGCTCGGGGTAAGCAGCCGGCCGGCGGGCGCCTATTACCCGGCGTACCTGGATTTCGTGCGTCGCACGCTGCGGCGCGACTATCGGGACGAGGATCTGACCGAGGCCGGCCTGCGCATTTACACCAGTCTCGAGCCGCGCGTGCAGGAAGAGGCGGAGCGCTCCCTCGAACGCGAGCTCGAGCGGCTCGACCGCGTGCACAAGGAGCCTCACGGGCGCCTCGAAGGCGCGGTGGTCGTCACCGCGCCGCAAAGCGGGGATGTGATTGCGATTGTCGGCGGGCGCGACGTCGGCTACGACGGCTTCAATCGGGCCCTGGATGCCAAGCGCTCCATGGGATCGCTCGTCAAGCCCTTCATCTATCTCACCGCACTCGAGAGCGGGCACTACAACGCCGCAACCGTCGTGCAGGACGCGCCGGTCGACGTGAAGCTCGTGAACGGCACGCACTGGCGGCCGGAGAACTTCACGCACCAGCTGTACGGACCGGTGCCGGTGGTGCGCGCACTGAGCGAGTCGCTGAATCTCGCCACGGTCGGTGTTGGTCTGAGTGTCGGCATCGACAAGGTCGCGCAGACGCTGCAGCGCTTCGGGCTGCCGCAGCCCCCGGCGCAGGTCCCCGCCATCCTGCTGGGCGCCGTGGACGTGGCGCCCATCGAGGCCGCGCAACTCTTCAACGGACTCGCGAACGGCGGCTTCAGGAATCCGCTGCGCGCCGTGCGTGCGGTCATCAGCCAGGACGGCAAGACCGTCAAGGCGTTCCCGCTGCAGGTGACGCAGGTGGCGTCCCCCGAGGTCGTTTATCAGCTCGATCGCTTGCTGGTGCACGTGATGGATCACGGCACCGGACGGCCGGCACGGCCGCTGCTGCCGCCTGCTCTGGTGGTCGCGGGCAAGTCGGGAACCTCGTCCGACTACCGTGACAGCTGGTTCGCAGGGTTCTCAGGGAGTCACGTTGCCGTGGTATGGGTCGGCTATGACAATGACCAGCCCACCGGCTTCACCGGCTCGGCGGGCGCGCTGCCGGTGTGGGCGCATCTTATGGGGAGCCTCGGCACCACGTCGTGGAACGCGCCGATGCCTGAGTCGCTTGCAGAGGTGCAGATCGAGTACCCGACGGGGCTGCGCGTCGTGCCGGGTTGCGCCGAGGACATTGTTGCCGTCGCCGTGCCCGCAGGCACCGAGCTGCCGGCAAAACCTGGCTGCGGATTCCCGGCGGCGCAGACACCGGCCAATGATCCGGTGAACACGCTCATCGACAGCGCTAAGAAATTGCTGCACAGCCTGACGCATTGAAGCGAGCAGCGAGCACTTTGCCGCGCAGTTATGATGTCCACGATGTCTGAAGAGCTCTCTCCCATGCGGTTGCCGTCGAAGCTGGCTGCTTTCAGCGTGCTGATAGCGGGGGTCTTAGTGAGCGGCTGCCTCATGCGCAGCGGGGAACAGGGCCCCGCGGTCCCGGCTCCTCCACCGGGCCAGGCGATCGGCACCGTGCCCCCGGCACCTCCTGTGCCGGTGCAGCCCCCACCGGCACCACCGGAGCCCCCGTCCACACCCGCAGCCCGGCAGTTTCAACTGGGAGCCGCGTCGCGCGCCCTGGTCACGCAGGCCCAGAGCCAAGCCAAGGGCGGGGACTTCGGGCAGGCGAGTGCGACCATTGAGCGCGCGCTGCGGATCGAGCCGGAAAATCCGCTGCTGTGGATCGAACTCGGACGGATGCGGCTTGGCGGCGGCGACGCGGAGCAGGCCGACGCCATGGGCCACAAGGCGCTGGCTCTGGGTACCGGTGATCCATCCGCACAGTCCAACGCCTGGCATCTCATCGCCGATTCCCTGCAGGCGCGCGGGAGTAACAGTCAGGCGGCGGAAGCCGAGCGCCGCGCGGCGGGGTTCGCGCCGCGCTGAAGTCAACCGGGGCGCCAGCGATCGCCGCGGGCTTTCACGTAGTGCGTGAACACGTAGCGCCAGGGAATGGCGAGATAAACCAGCACGACCATCGAAACAGCGAAGATCGTGGCCTTCATCGCCTCGTCGAGATGGCCGGCCCGCCACTGCGGCAACGCAACGATCACGAGCCAAAGCGTCTTCCAGGTCACTTCCCACAGGAGCACCGGCAGCATCTGCAGCGGATAGCGCAATCCGAGGACGCAAGCCAAGGAAAAGGCGGCGAGCATGCAGGAGGCCTGACCTTGCATCAGTTCCCAGTGCTTGTGAGGATCGAGCACGTCGGGCCACAGATAGACGCCCAGCCCAACCACGATGAACAGATACATGGCGCGCAGGACGTACAGGCGAAACAGCGAGACTTCGTTCATTTCTTTGGCTCCCATTTGGCCGCACGAGCGGACGCGCTTGGTTCAGCAAGCACTGCGTCGAGTTGGGGCATTGCTGCGCGTAGCCCTTGTTCCATGCCCGGAATCGTTTGCTCCATTGCTTCAACGCTTGAAAACTGCGTGACGATGGTCATGCGCGATCCCGTCGGCGTGGTTTCGAAGGCGAACTTCATCGACGCCGGCATGTTCTGGTCCTCGGCGTTATCTTCGCCGTCGTGTGCCTCGAACGAGCTGATTGGATGCATTGCGGTGAACTTCCAGGAGCCGCTCCACTTTTTTCCCTCCGGCAAAGTCAGGAAGTACTCGGCGCGACCGCCAACTTTGAAATCATGACGCGTGAAGGTGGCAGGAAAGGCGGGTGGTCCCCAAAAGCGCTCGAGCTGGCGCGGGTCGGCAAAGGCGTCCCAAAGGCGCTTTTGCGGAACGGGATACTCGCCCACGACGGTGAGGGTGAGCTTTGCGGCGTCTTTGGTGACAGAGGTAAGCGGCATAATCATTTTCCTTTCGGTAGAAGAACATCCTCGAGCTGCGCCATGCGCTGGCGCCAAATGGATTCGAAGTATTCGAGGAGCTCGCCAGCGCGCTGGAGCCGCGCGTGGTTGGTGGAGACCAATTGCTCGCGGCCGTTTGCACGCTTCTGAATGAGACCCGCGCGCTCGAGCACGGCGACGTGCTTTTGCACGGCGGCGAAGCTCATCTCGTACCGCGCAGCAAGATCTGACACCGACGGCGTTTCCGTGAGCGACCGCGCCAAGATGCTGCGGCGCGTGCCATCGGCCAAAGCACGGAAGAGCTGGTTGAGCGATTCTTCGCTGTCTTTTCTAACTACAACCATATGGTTGTACGTTAATCTCGTCCGATCACTTTTGCAACACGTATTCGCCAGGAGCCTGTCGGACCCAACGAAAAACGGAAGCCCGATGGCTAGCTTCTAGGCTCGTACCGGGGCCGCGCCGCCAGCAGCGGCGCAAATTCCCTTGCACCGGCCGGCGCCGGCAACATAAACTCGCTCTACTCATCGAGACCGGCTGAGGGATAAGGCCCTTAGACGCCGGGGCAACCGCCAGGACTAACCACCCTGGAAAGGTGCCAACTCCTGCAACCCTTCGGGGTAGACAGATGAGCGGTTCGCGTGGCCCTGGGAAGTGTCTTCAGACATCTTTTCGGGGATGGACGCAACAAGCCTGCCCGTTCGGGCAGGCGCGCTCCGCAGGAGGCCGGTGAGAGACCGTGCCACAACCTAAAGGCGGAGCGATCTCATGAGCAAATCGGCAGCCAACGACGGCGCCAGCCAGGTTACGCAGACAGTGCGTGCCGGCATCGAATGCGGCGATCCCACCGGATGCGTCGTGCCACCCCTGCATCTGTCGGCGACGTTCGCGTTCCGCGGCTTCGCCGACAAGCGCGCCTACGACTACACGCGCTCGGGTAACCCGACGCGTGACCTGCTTGCCGAGGCCTTAAGNNACGCATCATCGCTCCCCACGATTGCTACGGCGGCACTTACCGGCTGTTCGATGCCTGGCGGCAGCGCGGCGAACGCCGGGTCGAATTCGTCGACTTCGGCGATGACGCCGCGGTGCGCGCGGCGCTCGCGCGCCCCGCCGCGCTGGTGTGGATCGAGACCCCGAGCAACCCGCTGCTGCGCATCACCGATATCGCCGCGGTCACCGCGCTCGCCCACGCGAGCGGCGCGCTGGTGGCGGTGGACAACACCTTCCTTTCACCTGCATGGCAGCAGCCGCTCACGCTCGGCGCGGACCTGGTCGTGCACTCCACCACCAAGTACTTGAACGGTCACAGCGATGTGGTCGGGGGAGCCGTGGTGGCGCGCGACTCCGCCGTGCACCAGCAGATCACCTGGTGGGCAAACTGCCTGGGGCTGACCGGCGCGCCCTTCGACAGCTATCTGACTCTGCGTGGTCTGCGCACCCTGCACGCGCGTCTGGAGCACCATGCGCGCAATGCCCAGGCACTTGCCGAGTGGCTGCAGGCGCAGGAGAACGTGCGGCATGTCTGGTACCCCGGCTTGAGCACGCACCCCGGACACGACATTGCCCGGCGCCAGCAGCGCGGCTTCGGCGCGGTGGTGACCCTGGAACTCGACGGCGGACACGATGCGGTGCGCGAGTTTGTCTCAGGTCTCACGTGCTTCTCGCTGGCAGAATCCCTGGGCGGCGTCGAGAGCCTCGTCGCGCACCCTGCAACCATGACCCACTCGGCCATGGATCCGGCGGCGCGCGCCCGCGCGGGTCTTACCGATGGGCTGATTCGTCTCTCGGTGGGGATCGAGGCGCTCGAGGATCTGCGGAGCGACCTGGCACGTGCGCTCACCCGGGCGGCGGGCACGCTGCCGCGCCCGCTACTCAGGCGCGCTGTGGGAGCCTGCTGAGTACCGCGTCCCCTGCCTCGGAGGTAGTGAGGGCACGGCGGTTCGCGCTCACCAGGTCCACCGTCAGCGCACCGGCGCTGATGGCATCCGCCACCGCGTGTTCAAGCGCCGCGGCCTCGGTCGCGAGGTGCAGCGAATGGCGCAGCAGCAGCGCGGCGCTCAGGATCGCGCCGTAGGGATTGGCGCTGTTTCGTCCGGCGATGTCGGGCGCCGAGCCATGGATGGGCTCGTAGACCCCGCGCGCGCCCTCACCCAGGGAGGCCGACGGCAGCAGTCCCAGCGAGCCCGCCAGCATCGAGGCCTCATCCGTGAGGATGTCGCCGAACATGTTCTCGGTCACCAGCACGTCGAAGTCGCGCGGCCGGTGGATGAGATGCATGGCGGCCGCATCCACCAGCATGTGCTCCAGGTGCACGGCGGGAAATTCGCGCGCCATGAGGCGCTGCGTCACGTCGCGCCACAAGCGCGAGGTTTCCAGCACGTTGGCCTTGTCGATGGAGGTCAGGCGCCCGTGCCGCGCCTGCGCGAGGCGCGCGGCCACGCGCACGATGCGCTCGATCTCGGTGACTTCGTAGACACACACATCGCGCGCGCTGTGCGCGTCGCGGTGCTTGTCGCCGAAATAAATTCCGCCGGTCAGCTCGCGGACGAAAATGAGATCCACCCCCCGCACCACCTCGGCCTTGAGGGTGGACGCATCGACGAGGGCGGGGTGAACGATGACCGGTCGCAGATTCGCGAACACACCCAGTTCTTTGCGCAGCCGCAGCAGCCCCTGTTCGGGCCGCAGCGGCGCGTCCGGCGCCGACCACTTCGGGCCGCCGATTGCGCCCAGCAGTATCGCGTCCGCGGCACGACAGGCGCTGAGCGTGCGCTCGGGCAGCGGATCCGCGTGGGCGTCGATGGCCGCGCCACCGAAGGGCAGATCAAGAAATTCGAAGTCATGATGGAAAAGCCGCGCCACCGCCGCAAGGCAGCGCCGGCTTTCGGTGGTGACCTCCGGCCCGATGCCATCGCCGGCCAGCACGGCAATGCTGGCCTTCACGCGCGCGCCTCGTAGGCTGCGATCTCGTCCGCACGCGTGAGCAGGTAGCCCAGTTCGTCCACGCCGTGGAGCAGGCAATGGCGCGCGAACGCTTCCAGCGGGAACTGCGCGCTGACTCCGGAGGGGAGGGTGAGCGTGCCGGCCGCCACATCGAGCGTGATCTCGGCCCCCGGGTTGGCGATGAGCCAGTTACTCGTGGACTCATCGACCACCACCGGCAGCAGAGCGTTCTTCAACGCGTTGCTGCGGAAGATGTCAGCAATCTGCGTGCTCACGACCGCGCGCAGGCCGTAATCCAGCAGTGCCCAGGGCGCATGTTCGCGCGAGGACCCGCAGCCAAAGTTGCGCCCGGCCACGAGGATCTGGCAAGCGCGTGCCGCCGGGCGATTCAACGCAAAATCCGCCCGCGGTGCGCCGCTCTCCTCGTAGCGCCAGTCCGCAAACAGATTCTTACCCAGGCCCGTGCGCGTGGTGGTCGTGAGGAAACGCGCCGGAATGATCTGGTCGGTGTCGATGTTGGCCGCCGGCAGCACCACGGTGCGCGAGCGCAGAGTCGTGAAGGGCTCCATCGGGGTCCTTAAGGTGTGGGCTTACGTGAGTTCGCGCGGATCGGTGACGCGTCCGCGCACCGCGCTCGCCGCGGCGGTGATGGGGCTTGCCAGCAGGGTGCGCGCGCCCTTGCCTTGCCGGCCTTCAAAGTTGCGGTTGCTGGTGCTGATGGCGTACTGGCCGGCGCCGACCAGATCGCCGTTCATGCCTAAGCACATGGAACAGCCGGACTCGCGCCACTGCGCCCCCGCGTCCAGGAACACCTGGTGCAGGCCTTCCGCTTCCGCCTGGCGCTTCACCTCCTGGGATCCGGGCACGACCAGCATGGTGATCCCCGGTGCTACGTGCCGGCCGCGCAGCACCGCCGCGGCACTGCGCAGGTCCGACAGGCGCGCGTTGGTGCAGCTGCCAACAAACACGACGTTCACCGGCTGATCCTTGATCGCGGCTCCGGGCGTGAGACCCATGTAGGCGAGGGCCTGGCCGAACGCGGCATCGTCGGCACGCTCGGGGATAAAGCCGCCGATCGGGATGACCATGCCGGGGTTGGTGCCGTAGGTGATCATCGGCTCGATGGCCGCCGCGTCGAAGTCCACTTCGCGATCAAAGCGGGCGCCGGCATCGGTCGGCAGCTGCCGCCAGGCATCCAGGGCGCGCTCGAACGCGGCTCCCTGCGGAGCGCGCGGACGCCCGGCGAGGTAGGCGAAGGTTGTTTCATCAGGCGCGATCATGCCGGCACGCGCGCCGGCCTCGATGGACATGTTGCAGACCGTCAGGCGCTCATCCATGTCGAGCGCGCGAATCGTCTCGCCGCGGTACTCGATGACATGCCCCGTGCCGCCGGCGATACCCAGCCGCCCGATGATCGCGAGGATC
This sequence comes from Gammaproteobacteria bacterium, assembly GCA_003136935.1. GTDB lineage: Bacteria > Pseudomonadota > Gammaproteobacteria > Steroidobacterales > Steroidobacteraceae > 13-2-20CM-66-19. Next base: position 4,591 of record PLEC01000056.1, on the reverse strand, counting down.
AGGTCCTTGGCCGTGACGCCCTCGCGCAAGCGGCCGTGCACGTTCACCGCGAGCGTGCCTGGCTTTCTTTGCAGCAGACACTGGGTGGCCAGCACGTGCGCGACCTCGGTGGTACCAATGCCGAAGGCGAGCGCGCCGAGTGCCCCGTGGGTGCTCGTGTGACTGTCGCCACACACGATCGTCTTGCCCGGCTGCGTGAGCCCGAGCTCAGGACCTATGACATGCACGATACCGCGCTGCGCGTGGGTGAGGCCCAGCAGCTCGACGCCGAACTCGCGGCAGTTCGCCTCCAGCGTGCGCACCTGCCGGGCGGCGGAGTCAATGGCGATGGGCGCGCCGCCGAACACCTGTGCCGTGAGTGTCGGGGTCGAATGATCCATGGTCGCAAGCGCGCGCTCGGGGCGTCGCACCGGCAGCCCGCGCTCGCGCAGCAGCGCAAACGCCTGCGGGGAGGTGACCTCGTGGATCAGATGCAGGTCGATGTAGAGCACCGCGGGCGTCGCGGCGCTCTCGGGGCTCACCTCGTGAGCCCGCCAGACCTTCTCGAACAGGGTCTGCGGTGCGCGCGCCATTTACCCGGATGCCGCCGCACGCGGCGTCGCCATATCCACGTAATCGAGCCAGCCCCACTTGTCGGCAGTCCTGCCGGAGAACAGACCGAAGAACGCTTCCTGCAGCGCCTGCGTAACCGGACCGCGCTTGCCACTGCCGACCGGCAGACGATCCACCGAGCGGATGGGAGTGACTTCCACCGCGGTGCCGGTGAAAAACGCCTCCTCGCACAGGTACAGCATCTCGCGCGGCAGCGCGCATTCCTTCACCTCGATGCCGCGTTCGCGCGCGAGCCGCATGATGGTGTCGCGGGTGAGACCTGCGAGCGCCGAGTGTGCGAGCGCGGGCGTGAGCAGTACCCCGTCCTTGACGAGAAACAGGTTCTCGCCGGAGCCCTCGCTCAAAGTGCCGTCGGTTGAAAGCCCGATGCCTTCCGCAAATCCGAGCCGGCGCGCCTCCGCGCCGATGAGCTGGCTGGAGAGGTAGTTGCCGCCGGCCTTGGCGAGTGCCGGTAAGGTGTTGGGCGCCATGCGCTGCCAGGAGGACACGCAGGCGTCCACGCCGGCATCCTCGGCCTCGGCGCCTAAGTACTTGGCCCATTCCCAGGCGGCGATCGCGACATCCGTCGGGGGCTCGATCTTGGGCGTCACGCCGATCTCACCATAGCCGCGAAACACGATTGGTCGCAGATACGCCCCGCGCGTGAGCCCATTGGAAGAGATCACCTGCCGGCAGGCATCGTTCACCTGATCAGCCGTGAACGGCATATTGATGCGGTAGATCTTCGCCGAATCGAACAGCCGCCGGGTGTGATCCTTCAAACGGAAGATGGCCACACCACGCGGTGTCTCATAAGCCCGTACGCCTTCGAATACCGAGGAGCCGTAGTGCAGGGCGTGCGAGAGCACGTGCACCGTGGCCTTCTCCCAGGGCACCAGCTTGCCGTTGAACCAGATGAACTTCGTCGCAGGAATGGGCATGGAGACTCCTTAAGCGGGTGTAGCGGCCGCGCGCTCCTGGCGGGAACGCACGCGCTCGTGCGCCTGCTCGATACGATTGATCACCTCGAGGAATGCGCGCGTGCCGGACTCGACGATATTGGTGCTCACGCTCGCGCCCCGATAGATTTTCTGATTGTACTCCACGTACACGCGCGCCTCGCCCTGTGCGTCCTCGCCCTCGGAAACCGCGTGGACTTCGAACTTGCGCAGTACCACGCCGATACCGGTCGCAGCCTCGATCGCCTTGAAGGCCGCATCCACCGGGCCGTCGCCGCTGGCGGCGTGTTCGACCGTGCGTCCATCGGCATGCCCGAGGCGTACCACCGCGCGTGCGGGTCCCGTGCTATGCGCTTCGGTACTCAGGTCCACGAGACTCCAGGGCCCGGCGGCCGCTCCTTCCGCGCGCAGCACCAGCGCCTCGATGTCACCGTCAAAGAGCTCTTTTTTCTTGTCGGCGAGCGCCTTGAACTCCTCGAACACGCGGTTGAACTCCAGTTCCTCCAGTTCGAAGCCCAGCTCGCGCACGCGCTCCCGGAAGGCGTGCCGGCCGCTGTGCTTGCCGAGCACCAGGTGAGTGCGCGTGAGGCCCACATCCTCCGGACGCATGATCTCGTAGGTGGAGTGGTGCTTGAGCATCCCATGCTGGTGGATGCCGCTTTCGTGCGCGAAGGCGTTTTCGCCCACCACCGCCTTATTGCGCGGAATAGGCATGCCCGTGATGCTGGAGATCAGTCGTGAGGTGGGGTAGAGGCGGGTGGTCTGAATGCCGGTGCTGACATTGAAGAACGCGGCGCGCGTCTTGAGCGCCATGACCACTTCTTCCAGCGAACAGTTTCCCGCCCGCTCGCCGATGCCATTGATGGTGCACTCGATCTGCCGCGCGCCGGCGACCACCGCCGTGAGGCTGTTGGCCACCGCCATCCCCAGGTCATCGTGGCAGTGCACCGAGAGCCGCACCTTCTCGATGCCACGCACGTTCTTGCGCAGGTAACGAAACAGTTCCGCGAACTCATCCGGCACGGTGTAGCCCACCGTGTCGGGGATATTCACCGTGGTCGCACCCGCCTCGATCGCCACCTCGAGCACCTGCGCCAGAAATTCCAGCTCCGTGCGCGAGGCGTCCTCGGCGGAGAACTCCACGTCCTCACACAAGGCGCGCGCGCGGGCGACCCCGGCGCCAGCCAGCCGCAGGATCTCTTCCTGCGCCATGTTGAGCTTGTACTGGCGGTGGATGGCACTGGTGGCGAGAAACACATGGATGCGGTGGCGGGGAGCCTCGGACAGCGCGCGGGCGGCGCCTTCAATATCTTCAAACGTGCAGCGCGCGAGTCCGCAGATGATCGGACCGTGCACCTCGCGCGCCACGGCCGCAACGCTGTCGAAATCCCCGTGCGAGGCAGCGGGGAAGCCCGCCTCGATGACATCCACGCCGAGTTCGGCGAGCGCGCGTGCGACCCGCAGCTTCTCCGGGGCCGTCATGCTGCATCCCGGGGACTGCTCCCCGTCGCGCAGTGTCGTGTCGAAGATCAGGACCCGATCGGGTGTGGCGCTCATGGTCGGGCTCCCTTGCGTGATTCTTCCTGCAGCCACGGCATGCGCGCGCGCAAGGTGGCGCCGACCTTTTCGATCTGCCGGTTGGTGTCCTCATTGAGGAGCTTCTGGTACGTGCCGCGGCCCTGCGCGTTCTCGCGGATCCACTGCCGCGCGAAGCGTCCGCTCTGCACTTCCTTCAGCACCTTGCGCATCTCGTTCTTGACGCGCTCGTTGACGATGCGCGGCCCGCGCGTGAGATCTCCGTACTTGGCGGTCTCGCTGATGAACTGGTGCATCTTGGCAAGTCCGCCCTCGTGCAGCAGGTCGACGATGAGCTTCAGCTCATGCAGGCATTCGTAGTAGGCGACCTCGGGCTGATAGCCCGCCTCGACCAGGGTCTCAAAGCCCTTGACGACCAGTTCGGTGGTCCCACCACACAGCACCGCCTGCTCACCGAACAGATCCGTCTCCGTTTCCTCCGCGAAGGTGGTTTCCAGCACCCCGCCGCGCGTGCCGCCGATGCCGTGCGCGTAGGCGAGGGCGCGCGCGTGCGCCTTGCCGCTCGCATCCTGGTGCACCGCCAGCAGGCACGGCACACCGCGCCCCTGCGCATACTGGCGCCGGACCAGGTCCCCCGGCCCCTTGGGCGCGATGAGCACGACATCCAGGTCTTTGGAGGGCTTGATCTGGCGAAAATGGATGTTGAAGCCATGCGCGAAGAGCAGCGCGGCGCCGGGCTTGAGGCTCTTGCGGATGCCCTTGTAGAACTCCTTTTGTGCCGTATCCGGCACGAGGATGGCGATAAGGTCCGCGCCTTCAACCGCGGCGGCGGGTTCGGCAACCCTGAGGCCGTCCTTTTTCGCCTTCTTCCAGCTCGCGCCGCCCTTGCGCACGCCCACGACGACGTCGTGGCCGCTGTCCTTGAGGTTCAGCGCATGGGCACGCCCCTGGCTGCCGTAGCCGAGGATGGCGACGCGCGCGCCCTTCAAAGCCCGGCGATCGACGTCTTTCTGCGAATACAGCTTCATCTTAAGGCACTCCTCGTGACCGGCCGCCAAAGCCGGATGGCATGCATAAAAAACCCCGCAGCGGCTCTTGCCGGTGCGGGGTTTTCTGGTGTCTCTTTCGCTCGTGTCTGGTTTCTTATCAGTCGTTCGCGAATGCCCCGCACCGTGCTTCTGTAATAAGAAGCAGCAGGGCGGGCAGTGCCAGCAGCAGCGACGGCCGCGCGGCGCTGGGAAGCGCTGCGAAAACAAGGGCCGTGGAAGCGTTGGACATCATGGATGCGAACCAAATCTGATGTGCCCGATGTCAGCACACCCCCGCCCGCATTGTCAAACGAGCTAAAGTCGGTGCCAGGGATGAGGGATAGACATGCTGCGCGAGGGGGCCGGGGTGAAAAGAAAACGCATTGATCCGCGCGGCCACTCGCGCCTGGTGCTGGATGGCGCGCAGCAGGCGCCGGCGCGCGCCATGCTGCGCGCCATCGGCATGACCGACGCCGA
>PLEC01000037.1 GCA_003136935.1 Gammaproteobacteria bacterium | reverse complement strand
GCTGCTAACGACCCTGCAGCTCTTGAGCAACCTGCAGCCGGGCCTGTTGGACGGCCACGCGGCGGCACTCATCAAGCGCCTGCGCGGAATCCTGGGAAGCGGCGATCATTCCTGGCAGGAAGTGGAGCGGCGCATCCGGATCTTCCAGCCCGAACACCGCGAAGGCGACTCCGAGTGGTTCAGCCTAATCGCGGCAGCACTGCTCAAGCGCTCGCGCGTTTTCATCCGGCACTACAACCGCAACGAGGACCGCGTCACCGAGCGGGAAGTCTCGCCGCAGCGCCTGGTGCACTACCGGGACAACTGGTACCTGGACGCGTATTGCCACCTGCGGGAGGACTTACGCAGCTTCGCGGTGGATGCGATTCGAAGCGCAACCTTAAGAGACACGAAGGCAAAGGAAGTCCCCACGACCGAGCTCGACGAGTACCTGGGCAGCGGCTACGGAATCTTCGCCGGCCGGAGAGTCGAGTGGGCGACGCTGAAGTTCACACCCAAGACGGCGCGCTGGGTCTCCGCGCAGCGCTGGCATCCGGAACAACGACATCGCGTCGAGAAGGATGGCAGCTACCTCCTCGAAGTCCCCTACTCCGACGACCGTGAGCTCGTCATGGAGATCCTCAAATACGGGGCCGACGTCGAGGTTCTCAACCCCACTGCGCTGCGCACCCGGGTCGCCGACGCACTGAAGGCAGCCGCGCAGCGATATAAATGAGTCGGCAATAGTTAACTTATTGTTTGAACGAGACTTTCGCCCTATGAGGCTCACCCCCTGAGCCACTGGCCCTCCCAAACTGGCGCCCATGGAAACAGGAGGCGCCATGACCATTTGCATGACCGACCACGCCCGCGCCCGCATGCAGCAGCGCGGTATCTGCGCCGCGGCGCTCGGGGAGCTGCTGGAAGCTGGCAAGGCAAGCCCCGCAAAGGGCGGGCCGGAGATCATCTTCTTCGACAAGGTCGCGCGCGTCCGCCTCAGACAGCGAGGTGCCGGCGTGCTGCGCGGTCGGGACCGCCTGCAGAGCATCTTCGCGATCATGGACGCTCAGGGCACCGTCATCACGGTCGGTCACCGCTACCGCCGCATCGCGCGCCACCAGGGCGCATAAGGAGAACCTCGATGAACGGATTGAACGTAGTTCTGGGTCTTCTGGGCAGCGCGGCATTCGGCGCGCTCCTCGTCGCGATCTGGCTCGGTGCACAGCTGCGCCGGCTGACTGCCCAGGCACAGGTGTTAGGAGCAGAAATTCAGGCCGGGGAAATCGAGCGCACCCGGATCGAGGCCCAGGCTGCGCGTGCCTCCGACCTGGAGAAGGATCTGTCTGACGGGCGCGCTCGCCTGGAGCTCCTCAGCGGCGAACGCGCGGCGCTTCAGAGCACGGCTGAGCGGGTCCCCGCGCTTGAACGTCAGGTGGCGTCCTTGAGCGGTGAGCTCATGAACCTGAATTCCATCAACGCAGCGCTGACCACGCAGGTGCGTGAGCAAGCGCAGGCGCACCAGGAAAAGGTCGCTGCTCTGACCGACGTGAAGAGTGGCATCGAAAGTGGCCTCAAGGCCATGGCAGCCGAAGTCCTTCAGTCCAACCAAGGCGCATTCCTGGAACTGGCGAACCAGGCGTTTGAAAAGCACCAGGTCGGTGCCGACGCCGATCTTGAGGCCCGCCAGAAAGCCGTCGCGGATCTCATCTTGCCGCTGCAGGACACCCTCGTGAGTTACCGCCAGCAGGTCGAACAACTCGAGCGCAGCCGGGCGGAGGCCTATGGATCGCTCTCGGGTCAACTGCGTTCAGTCGCGGAAACCCAGAACGCGGTGCGGTCGGAAACCTCAAAGCTGGTGCAGGCACTGCGCGCATCGCCCAAGACCCGGGGCCGCTGGGGCGAACACTCGCTGCGCAACGTACTCGAGATTTCGGGCTTAAACCCCTACTGCGATTTCTCCACCGAGGAAACGTTTGAGCGCGACGACGGCCGACTCCGTCCCGACGCGATCATCCACCTGCCCGGGAACCGACACCTGGTGGTGGACGCCAAGACCTCCATGTCGGCCTACCTCGACTCCCTGGAAGCCGCTGACGAGTCCGAACGCGAGCGCCTGCTGGTCCTGCACGCCGCGCAGCTGCGAGCACACGTGAAGCAGTTATCCGGAAAGGCCTATTGGGATGGCCTGACCGTGACGCCAGACTTCGTCGTCATGTTCGTTCCGGGGGATAATTTCTGGGCGGCGGCGACCGAGCGCGATCCGTCGCTCTTTGGAGATGCCGTGGGGCAGCGCGTCGTCATCGCCACGCCTTCGACGTTGATTGCGCTGGCCAAGTCGGTCGCCTTCGGCTGGCGCCAGGAGAAAGTCGCCGAGAACGCCCAGCGCCTCCACGAACTCGGGCGGGAGCTGTATCGGCGCATGATCGTCATGACCGAGCACATCCATAACTGCGGCAACGCGCTCGGTAAGTCCGTAAAGTGCTTCAACGAGTTCATCGGGAGCCTGGAGCACTCTGTCATGCCCCAGGCGCGGCGATTCAACGAACTGGAGGTTGAAGGGACGGCCACGGAGATCCCGGTGCTCGAGCACATCGAAACCGAACCCCGGTTGCTGCGCGCGGACCGGGACTTCGCAGAGCACCTTGCACTGAGCGCAAACTCCAACACCGACACGCAAAGCCGCCCCGCCGCCTGAAGCCCGTGTACCCTTACAAGAACAACGAACTCATCTTCTCGGCCACCGACCTGGAGAGGTTTCTCGGCTGCCGGCACGCCACGTTCCTTGACCGCCGGCACGTGGACGAGCCCTATGAGCTCCCCGACGAAGATCCGTACCTCGCGCTGCTGCAGGCGAAGGGTAACGAGCACGAACGGAGTTACCGGGACCAGCTTGAGGCGCAGGGCCTCAAGGTCGTCGACATTCCGACGAACTACTCACTCGAAGAGCGGACGGAACTCACGCGCGCGGCCATGGCGGCCGGCCCCGAGGTCATCTACCAGGGCGCATTCCTGGACGGCCGCTGGCACGGCTACGCTGATTTCCTCCTGCGGGTGCCCGGCAAGTCCGCCCTCGGTGATTTTCACTACGAGCCCGTCGACACCAAGCTCGCCCACGGCGTGAAACCGAAGCACGTCCTGCAGCTCGGCGTGTATGCAGACCTCCTGACCAGCGTCCAGGGCCGAGCGCCAGAGCGTTTGCATGTAGTCCTCGGCACCGGCGAGCAGGTCACCCTGCCGACCCGGGACTTTCACTACTATCTCGCGGGTGTCCGCGAGCGCTTCGAGGCCTTCGTGGACGCCATCCCCGCGAAGTCCGCTGGTGAGCCCTGCAGCGCCTGCGACCTGTGCCGCTGGCGGGAGCGTTGCGAGGGGGAATGGGAGGCTGCCGATCACCTAAGTCTCGTCGCCCGCATCTCGAGCAGCCAGATCGAAAGGCTCAACGCCGCAGGCGTCACGACCATGGCGCAGCTCGGCGCCATCCCTCCGGCCACCAGGATCGCCAGCCTGCAGCCGCAAACTCTCACCCGGCTGCGCACGCAGGCGCGGTTGCAGGATGACAAGCGCCAGGACGGTAAGAACCGCCACGAGTTACTCCCGCCCGTCGAGAGCAAGGGATTCGCGCGACTGCCGCGGCCGAATGCTGGCGACCTGTTCTTTGACATGGAAGGCGATCCGTTGATTGACGATGGACTCGAGTACCTGTTCGGATTCGCGTATCTCGAGGAGTGCCAGCCCGCCTTTACGCCGTTCTGGGGCCACGATCGCGCGGCCGAGAAACTCGCCTTCGAGCGGGCGATGGACTTCATCGCCGAGCGCCTCACCGCTCACCCGCAAGCGCATGTCTACCACTACGCGTCTTACGAGGAGTCGGCGTTGAAGCGCCTGGCTATGCTCCACGGCACGCGCGAAGCGCAAGTGGACAACCTCCTACGCGACGGCAAGCTCGTTGATCTCTACAAGGTGGTGCGCGAAGCGCTGCTAGTTTCCGAACCCAGCTACTCGCTCAAGAACCTCGAAGTCTTCTACATGCCGCCGCGGGCGGGCGGGGTCACGAGCGCCAACGCCAGCATCGTGACGTACGAGCGGTGGCTCGAACTCAAGGACGACCGGCTTCTTGAGGAAATCCGGCAGTACAACGAGGTCGACTGCATCTCGACGCTGAAGTTGCGTGACTGGGTTCTGAAGCTACGCCCCGCCGGGTTGCCCTGGTTCACTGGCGAGACCCAGGATCCCAAAGTTCTGGAGCGCACCGCCGACCGCGAGGAAACTGAGCGACGAATGGCGGCAACGGTTGCGGATTTGCTCAAGGCACCGGTGGCCGAGCAGAGCTTCCGCGAGCTCGTCGGACAGCTCCTAGAATTTCACAAACGCGCGGCGAAACCCGAATGGTGGTTTCAGTTTGCCCGCGCTGACATGTCGCTCGAAGAGCTCATCGAGGATAGTGAGTGCATCGGAGGCCTCCAGCGGGATCTGACTCAGCCGCCATTTCCGGATAAGCGCTCGATGGTGCACACGTTCGCCTTCCCGCCGCAGGACTTCAAAATGCGCAAAGGCGAGCGCCCACGCCGCGCCAGCATCGCGCGGGAGCCAGTCGGGGAGATTGTGGCGCTGGATGAGAAGGCCAGGCGGATTCAGCTCAAGCTCGGCCCGAAGGCTCATCCGCTGGGTGATGTGCTGTCGCTCATACCCGAACCGCCGTTTGACGACAAAGTCCTGCGGGCTGCGATCTACCGGTACGCGGAAACGATCATTGCCGGAGAGGACCGTTATTCCGCGGTGACCTCCGTCCTGAAGAACTCTTTGCCCCGCATCCAGGGACGTCGGCCGGGAGCGCCAGTCGTGCCGGCGGAAGCCGATACCACCACCGGCGCGCTCGCCGCAATTGCCGGGCTGGATCGCAGTCACCTCCTCGTGCAGGGACCTCCGGGTGCGGGCAAGACGTACTTGTCAGCCCTCGCGATCGTGAGCCTGCTCAAGTCAGGGCGACGGGTGGGCGTCGCAGCCAACTCACACAAGGCGATCAACCGCTTGCTCGAGGAAGTGGCAAGACACGCGCAGGAGCAGGGAGTAAGCCTTCGCGCCGTCAAGAAGTGCACGGAAGACGAGCATGAGTGCAACGTGACCGCGGTCACCAACGTCTACAAGAATGACCAGGTCACCACGCAATACAATCTCGTTGCAGGTACCGCGTGGCTATTCGCTGATCGGAGTATGGATCAGGCCCTGCACTACTTGTTTGTCGATGAAGCGGGCCAGGTGTCGCTCGGTCATCTGACAGCCATGGGGCTCGCGACTCAAAATCTCGTGCTGGTAGGCGATCAGATGCAGCTCGCCCAGCCGATCAAGGGCACGCACCCGGGGGAGTCCGGTCAATCGGCGCTCGAGTTCCTGCTGAAGGACCATGCAACGGTGCCCGCGGAGCGCGGCGTGTTCCTGGATGTCACGCGGCGGATGCACCCTGAGGTTTGTCGATTCATTTCCGAGGCGGTGTACGAAGGACGGCTTCATTCTCACCCGAGCTGTGCGGTTCGACAGCTGGTACTCGGCGGGGATGCCGACCCGGCATTGAAACCTGCAGGACTGTCCTGGGTGCCGGTCGTGCACCTGGACTGCCGACAGAAGAGCGAGGCAGAAGGCCTACGCGTGCAGGCGCTCTTGGCGAACCTCCTCAAACAGCGCTGGATTGACGACAGCGGCACCGAAAGACCCATCACCGTCGCCGATATTCTCGTGGTCACTCCCTACAACATGCAGGTCAACCTGCTGCAGTCCCTGCTCCCCGCAGGCGCGCGCGTCGGCACGGTCGACAAGTTTCAGGGACAGGAGGCGGCCGTTGTCATCGTGTCGATGACGACATCGTCCGCCGACGACATTCCGCGCGGAATCGAATTCCTGTACAGCCGCAACCGCATCAATGTTGCAGTCTCGAGAGCCAAGTCGTTGGCGATCATTGTGGCGAGTCCGCGGTTACTCGAGGCGTCGTGCGGCAAGATCGAGCAGATGGCGTTAGTGAACACGCTGTGCTATGCCGAGCACTACGCATTGCACGGAGCGGCGCAAGACACGGGGATTGGGAATACAGCGTGACTGAAGAGGATCATACGACCGGCGCGCTTCAACCGGTGTCGGCTATATCGCAAGAATTAGCCGCGCTGGAGCCGTCCGGTCGGCGCCGAATCATTGAGAAGTTTGTCCTTGCAGCGCTCGGTAGCATCCCGTGGGTCGGAGGATTTCTTAGCGCGGCAGCAAGCCTGAAGACAGAGCAACCCGGGGTACAACAAGACAGTCTCCAAACCAAGTGGCTACGGGAGCACGAGGGAAAGATCACCCTGCTTCGAGAGACATTGGAAGAGATTAGCGGTCGCTTCGAGACGCTTGGGTCAACGATCGACGAGCGCATTCAAAGCCCAGAGTATCTAGGGCTTGTTCGAAAGGCGTTTAGGCTCTGGGACACCGCGGAAACGGACGAGAAGCGCCGGTACGCGGCGAATGTCGTTGTTAACAGCGCAGGAACGCGCGTCTGTTCCGATGACGTTGTTCGCCTTTTCATGGATTGGCTCGCTACCTATCACGAGGCACATTTCGCCGTGATCCGCGAAATTTTTCGGCGCCCCGGTACTACACGATACGAAATATGGACGGCGCTCTACGGAGAGCTTCCTCGAGAAGACTCGGCAGAGGCCGATCTCTTTCGGATGCTCATCCGCGATCTGTCGATCGGTGGCGTAATTCGGCAGGTACGTGATACCGATTTGCAAGGGAGATTCGTTCGCAAACCGGCAACGCGGCGCTCAGGATCGGCGCCGGCAACGATGGAATCTGCGTTTGAGGACACAAAGCCGCATTGCCTAACGGAACTCGGCAAGCAATTCGTACACTACACGATGAACGAAGTGGTTGATCGTCTCGGTCAGAGGGATGGGAATCCCGAGGTGTGACAAATGCCAGACGCGCGCACGAGCATCAGCAATTTCTTCAACAACACGCTCGGCGCGCCCTTGCGTAACACCCGCTGGTCGTGGGGCGCGATCAACCCGAAAACCGGCCAGGTGTTTCTTAGAGTTTGGGAGGATGAGCGCAAAACTGTTGAGGGTGTCGATCGAATTCACATCCTCGGCTCCGATTGGGGTCGCTCATCGCCTGGATTACCTGAACGAAGGTCGCAAGTCGATTTGCTGCGTTCCGGCGCCGAGGCCTATGGCGTGCTGTGCGTTGCGAAGGACCCGCAAACAACGGGAAGTCGACTGATAAAGAGTTTTGACGCTCAAGATCTCCTCCAGTTCGGACCTCTCATTGAAGAAAATGGGGATGCCTATGCCACGGTCATGGCGACCGTGCCGTCAAATGGAGTTTTGCGTTCCTCACGATCTGGTGGTCATCGCGGCATTCCGGAAGGTATTACGAGTGAGGATGTCCGAAGCGCCCTGCGCCGACTTGCCAAGGGTGCACCTCATCCGTTTGGGCCGTCCAGGAACTGGGATGTTCTCTTTGAAGGACGCGCGTACCCGCCAAAGGCCGTTGTCGGTCTCGCCGCACAGCGCGTAACAGGGCGCATGCTTGGGCCCTCTGACTTTCATAGCGGCGGAGAGTCTAAGTGCTTTCAGACTCTGACACGTCTGGGGTTTCGCCCCGTTCCAAAGAGCGGCGGAGAGCGAGTCGCGGACGCATATTCGCGCAAAGCCAAGTCCGGAAATGTAAAGGGCTCCTCCCAAAAGTCATTCCATTCTCTTTCTCTACAGCGGGGGCAACTCGATTACAAGATTCAGACGTACGCCAAAATTCTAAAGGCAAAACGG
>PLEC01000001.1 GCA_003136935.1 Gammaproteobacteria bacterium | reverse complement strand
ACACATACCCTCGTTCGCTCCACAGCGCAGCAGTTTTCGGCTGCAAACCGATAGCCTGTGAATAGTCCGCGAGCGCGCCGCTGAAATTGCTTTGAGTCTTGTAGATTTTCGCGCGCTCATGCAGCGCGGGGACGAGCTTAGGGTTTATGCCTAAGGCGCTGTCGAAGTCTCGCAAGGCCGCGTTGCCGTCATTTTGCGCTGCGTTGAAGACCCCACGGTTGTAGTAGAGCTCGGCGTTATGGGGAGCCAGTTTGACCGCTTCATTGTAATCGTCGAGCGCATGCTGCTTATCGCCCTGGGCAAAATACGCGGCGGCACGATCCGCAAACAGAAAAAAGCGCGCGTTGCCCTCGAAGATCTTGTGATCCAGCGACTCTGTGCATGCCTGAATGACCCTGGGCAGCGCCGTGTTCGCACTGCGATTAATGCACGCCTCGATCACGATATGCTTTTCCCAATTGAGCTGATGCTCACAGATCTCCTCCTGGACATAGTCAATGGTTTTTGGATCTGATCCTTGCGGTGACTGCTGCATGCAGTTGATGAATTGGTCCGGTGGAAGCGCTGGCAGTGTTCGGTCGACATGCGGCGCGGTGACTGTAACTTGGGGTGTACTCGTTGATGGTGTCGTCGGTGCCTCACTGGCGTTGGCCGGTGCTGCGCTCTCTGCGGGCGGGCTGCCTGATGACTGGCCGTTCTGGTTTGAATTGGGTACTTGGGCTCCCGCCGCCGTTCCAGCCAAGAGCAAAACTGAGAGTTGCCACCAGAACAGACGCCGCATGACTTACAACCCGAGCTTCATCGGAACAGCCGACGCTGTGCAACTGAAGCTATCAGTCCGCCCCCGGAATTCAAGCGTCTTAACTTCTTGTTAATGTCTTCCTTGCTGCGCTAAGCGTGCCTACCCCAAATCAATGTCTTTGGATTCAAGTTGGGGGGCAGGCTTCAGGAAAGCGCGCGTCCGCGTTGTGTAGCCGACCCGCCACAATTGGCAATAGTTCCAAGCGACGGGCTCGACGATGGAGGCTTACAATGCGTGCCAGCGTTTTGAAAGCCCCAGGTAGGACAGTTTATGAAACTCGACGCTCTTTTGCTCGTTGCGGCCCTCTCGGCCGCCGGTTGCCTACAGGCTCAAACTCCTCCCAGCGGCGGCTCGCCGCCGTCGTCTGATCGGCAGGCCGCCCACGCGGCGATGTTGCAGGCGTGCGATGCCGACATCAAGAGTCTTTGCGCAGGCAAGCAGGGACGCGAGGTGATGATGTGTCTGCACAGTAACACCGACAAGCTCAGTACCGGTTGCAAGGACGCCATGTCGAAGCTGCACAGACCTACAACTCCTGCAGCTCAACAGCAGTAAAAGGGCGGTAGAGCTAGGTCTTAAAAAGGACCTCGGGTCTCGGGGGATCGGTGCCAACGTTATTTCCGGCGTCATATCAGGCGCACATCTAGATCAATAGGTAGCACGCCCCCGCTACCAAAATTTACGTTCTCTCGCGTAGCGCCATCGAGCCCAAGGGCAAGCCGCCGATCCACTGCAGCCGCTTAGGGCACAAGCAACCATTTTCATGGACTGGACTCCTCGCGAGTGAACTCCGCGGCGCGCCGCGCTCGACTGGCCGGCAACCTTCCGAACCGCCCGCGCGAAACCGAATCCCGCGCAATGCATGCCCTCCAGCGCGGCAAGAACGGGCAGCACCGGGAAGTGCAAGCTTCAGCTACAGCATGACCTGCACCGTGCGAACCACTGCAGCCGCGTGAGCATCCGCTGTTCAAGAGCCGTAAAGTTCATCCGTATCGGCTCATGGGTTGAGGAAAGCGACGATAAGCGTTACACCATCGGCGCGGCTCGCGTCCGACGGCGGTTCGTATTCGATGCGTGGCGCCCGGCAGATCATCCCGACGCGGCGCCCGTGCGGCCGGGATCGCGGGCAATGTTGTAGGACGCGCGCGACTGTGCATTAGCGACGCGGCAACGAGGGGAGTGCAACGTGGCGACAAAGCGAGCGAAATCAAAGGCGCGCCCGGAAACGGCTGGCGCCACGCAGTTTCGGCAGTGGGCGAAGCGCAATAAGGCGCCGACCGCGCGCATGTTCGCGCTGTGGGTGGAGGACGTCGAGCACCAGCTGACGCTCTTGCGCGCAGACATTCAGGCGCTGCGGAAGGATTACGGCGAAGGCCTCAGCTCGCTGCACCTCACTGCGCCGCGGGCGGCTCAGATCGAGAAGCTGGTCGAGCACGTTGGCACGCTCGCCGGCCATTTCGAGCGGCTGCTGCGCGAGAAGGAAACGCTCCAGCGGCGTGGGCGCAAGCCGGCAGTCGTCGGCGTCCCACACTCGCCGGATGTTCTTGGGCCAGGCGGCGTGCGCGTGCCGACTGCGGCTGACAAGCCGACTCGGTAGGACCGGTCGCCCGGTGAGATCCGATCTTCACCTCGGCAGAGTGGCCGGTGTACGGAATTTAAGAAAAATTAAGCCGCTAGCGACAACCCCAAGACGGTAGGCGACTGCGAAATCAAGCCCCCGCTACCACGATTCCCTACGACTTTGAGCAGTGCTGCCGGCTGTGACAGCCTGTCCGAAGGACCGCCGGCGACCAGCCTCGGTTTCCGGCACCTGACCATTGCATGAGACATAAGTGCCCTGGCTGACTTCCTGGACTGTGAGGTTTGGCACAGTACTGACGCTGCGGCGGCATCAAAGGTGTCGGCGCTTCACAAGGCTGCGTCGGGATCTTTTGTAGCATTAATGAGGAGTCGGTTTTTCTCCGAAAATCGGCACTCCGCCTGTGCTACTGAACGGATTCTCGAGGTCACCTTGGACTCACTCGGCAACTTTCCGCGCGCCTGCAGGTCAGCTGTGGTTCGAGTGACGCTGTCACTAACTCTTGGGGTGATCTCCGTCACGTTGTTTCAGAATGCATACGCTCAGTCGAATATAGCTACGGGTGCAGGCGGAACGGTCACTGCCACTGGAGCTGCGAATACGGTAACGATCAATGCAACCGCCGGAACCAGCGTTACAGGCAACGCCACCGTTGGGGGCATCCTGGCTGTCACCGGTGCCACCACGACTAAGGGTCTCACCAACACCGGCAATGTCGCTACGACAACTCTTTCGACCACCGGTGCCGCGACCCTGAACTCGGCGGCTATCACGAACAATGCCACGGTCGGCGGCACGCTGGGCGTCACAGGGGCTACAACCACCAAAGGCCTCACCAACACCGGCAATATCGGCACGACTACCCTGTCGACGACCGGCGCAGCTACCGTCGGGGGCACCCTGGGCGTCACCGGTGCCACCACCACCAATGGCCTTACCAACACCGGCAATGTCGCTACGACAACTCTTTCGACCACCGGTGCCGCGACCCTGAACTCGGCGGCTATCACGAACAATGCCACGGTCGGCGGCACGCTGGGCGTCACAGGGGCTACAACCACCAAAGGCCTCACCAACACCGGCACGATCGCCAGCACCGGCAACATCACCAGTGCGGCCACCGTCCAGGGCGCCACGCTGACTGACGGCACCGCGACCCTGAGCGGTGGCAACCTGAACACCACGGGAGCGGTCAATTCCGGTACGCTCTCCACCACCGGCGCCGCCAATGTCGGCGGCACACTGGCCGTCACCGGCGCCACCACCACCAAGGGCCTCACCAACACCGGCAATATCGCCACAACCACTTTGACGACCACCGGCGCAGCGACGGTGGGTGGCCCCTTGAGCGTGACGGCGGGTGGTGCTTCGATCACCGGGGGGATCAATAACAACGGTGGCGGCATCACCAACGCCGGCACCATCACTGGCGTCACTCCGGCCAATCTCTCCGCCACCAGTACTGACGCCGTGAACGGCGGCCAGCTCTATCAAACAAACCAGAACGTCCAGGCGGTAGCCCTGGCGGTGACGACGTTGATTCAGTCTGGCGCCTGCCATCTCAGCGGCACGAGCCTAATCTGCGGTACCGGAAGCCAGGCAGCGACCGATGCGATCGCCGCCGGCAACAACGCCCAGGCGATCGGCGCAAGCAGCATTGCGGTCGGCAGTGGCGCGATGGCAACCTACGCCGGCTCCGTGGCCATCGGTGCGGGGGCGCGCGCCACTGCCGATCCCACAATGGCGGTGGGCTATAACGCAATGGCCACCGCCAGCAATTCCACTGCCCTGGGAGCGAATTCGACCGCCTCCGGTCCCAACTCGGTGGCGCTCGGCCAGGGTTCGGTAGCCGATCGCGCCGACAGCGTAAGCGTGGGCAGCGCTCAGCTGCAGCGCCAGATTACCAATGTGGCGCCCGGAACCCAGGCCACGGACGCGGTGAATCTGCAACAGCTGAACCAGGTCTTGGGGCAGGCAAACTCTTTTGCAGCGCAGGGAACCGCCCAGTCATTGGCGGTTCCGTCAATGCCGCTGCTGGCACCAGGCAAGCAATGGGTGGGCATGGCGTACGGCAATTTTGCCAATCAATCAGCCGTTGGCGCCGCATTTGGATACCAGATCGATGAGCACTGGAATGCCAGCGCGGGAATATCAACTTCGACTACGGGCACCTCCCAGATGGCAACCAAGGTCCAAGCCGGCTACGAATGGTGAGCGTGGTGGTTCGCGTCGCGTGCCGCTCCGGCACAAAGTCAACAACTGGCGGTCAGCTGAGCTGAGCAGCACCCCGCAGCAGCCAACCTAACGGCCCCGGCCTCTACCGATGGACAGGAAGACCAACTATTGCGCGAGTAGACCGCTCGCAATCACCCTATAGAATACCGGCACGTCCGGCCCATCTGGCGATATAGCTTTTGAGGAAGGAAGCAAAATCGTCAGCGCCGGGCGGGAGGCTCTTTCCTCGATTGCTGATCCAGCAAAAATCTAAGTTTACGACCGGGTTTACAAGGCGGCTTAGGACCACCTTGCGATTTCGGCACGCGGGCAGCACGAAGGAGGGGATGATGGCAATGCCCTCACCGGCCTCCACCATCGCAATTTGCGTATCGAGGTAGTTGAAAGCGGCGCACGGATTGAGGGTGACGCCGATCCGTGCCAAGTGCTTGTCTATGAACTGCTGGACCAGGTTGCCGGCTGTCAGCGAGATCAGCCGCTCGCCCTTCAGAGCAGACCACGTCGTGGAAGCGCGGCGCAACGTTGGATCGTTATCGGGGCGAATCACCATCAAAGAAAAGCGAAACAACGGCGTCCGGCGAATTCCAGATGCGGGTTGAAAGAACGCGCCCAGGCTCATATCAACTTCACCGGCCTCGACCATCTGCGTGAGGGCATCACCACGGACATCGAACACTTGAATTCGGATGTCCGGGCGGTAACTGCGGAATTCCTTGATGGCTTCCGGCAGAACGTTCGCCGCGATCAGCGGCGGTGCACCCACGGACAATGACATGCTGGCGTCAGCGGCCATTCGCCCGACGCGCGATACAGTGGCATCGAGCTTTTCCAGACTCTGCTGGACCGCGCCAAGCAACTCGCTGCCGTGCGTGGTCAAGCCAACGTGACGGGTCGTGCGATTAAACAGTCGAAAGCCGAGTTGCGATTCCAACTCTCGTATCAAGACACTTAGACCCGAAGGGGTGATGTACAGGGCTTCGGCCGCGCGGGAAAAGCTCCGATGCTGCGCGACTAGGAGAAACGCCCGGAACTGTCGCGAAGTAAATTCCATTGTTGAGTAATAATCAACAACTGCCAAGTTATTTGAACTTGTATCATAGAATAGTTTGGACTTAAATGAGACCCGCGGCAGGAATCCTCAGTCGATCCTTCAGGCACAGGGCCGGAATCCATGGAAGATTTTGCGGGCAGGCCGCAGCTGCCTGGTGGCGCAGCCACGAACCCCGGATTGGATCCCGGCGTGGCGGGGTTGACGCCGCTGCAGTGGCTCATCTGTGGTGTGGCCGCGCTCGGCTTTGCGTTCGACCTGTACGAAAGTTTGGTGCTGCCGCTCATCGTCCGTCCGGCGCTCTCGGCTCTCGGAAACTTCAAGCTTGGCAGCCCGGAGTCCAACCTCTGGATAGGACTACTGTTTTATCTGCCATTGGCTTCGGGCGGTGTCTTCGGTCTGCTGGGTGGCTACCTGACCGACGTCTTAGGCCGTCGTCGTGTCCTGGTGTGGAGCATCCTTCTGTATGGCTTTTCGGCCTGCGCCGCCAGCTTTGCGGCTACGTTGCCGCAGTTATTATTTTTCCGCTGCACTACTGTGATCGGCGTATGTGTCGAATACGTGGCTGGGGTTGCGTGGGTGGCGGAGCTCTTCTCCAACCCCAAGCAGCGCGAATCCGCGCTTGGCTACACACAGGCTGCCTTCGGCGTGGGGGGACTAATGGTGACAGGCGCCTATTATTTCGCCGTCACCTACGCAGAACGATTCCCAGCGATCCACGGTGGCCATGAGGCTTGGCGCTACACCCTACTGTCCGGGCTAATCCCCGCGATTCCACTCATTCTTGTACGGCCGTTCCTGCCGGAGTCCCCAATTTGGCGGGAGAAGAAATCCAAAGGAACATTGAGGCGGCCGAGCTTCGCGGAGCTGTTCGGGCCGGCGCTGCGAAAGACTACGTTGGTCACCACGTTGCTGGTGGCGTGCAGTTATGCGCTCGCTTCAGGGGTCATTCTGCAGACACCCCGCATGGTTCCGGACCTTCCCGAGGTTCGGAATCTCGCGCCCCGCCTGGTGGAGCAAACCGTGAGCAGTGTGCAATTGTTTCAGGAGCTCGGCACGATCGCCGGCCGCCTGTTGTTTGCCTTTCTTGTGATTCGGATCGCGACGCAGAGACGCCTACTACGCGTCTTTCTGGTTCCCGGATTGATAGTTTTTTCTTGCGTTTATTTTTTTGCCGCGACGCATAGCTTGCGACTGCTCGAGTACGGGATCCTTTTCGCCGGTCTCTTGTTGAACGGCCCCTTCAGCTTTTGGGGTAACTACTTGCCGCGGATGTACCCGACACACCTGCGCGGCACCGGCGAGAGTTTTGCGATCAATATTGGAGCCCGTGTGATCGGTGCATCGGCGGTGCTTCTCACGACGCAACTCGCCAACATTATGCCCGGTGCCAGCGCGACCGCTCGCCTTGCATACTCCGCCGGCGCAGTCGCGGTCCTTGCCTACTCTTTGTCATTGATCGGGAGTTTCTGGCTTCGCGAGCCGCAACACGCTCAACTGCCTGACTAGAACCTAACTGGGATCAACAACCCCTGGACAAGGTATGAAAGCGACCATGGATATGGATCTGTCGGAAAGTTCGCGCGTGACGACGACGATCTTCGGGGATGCTCTCTGCGTTGGCAATAAACGGGGGCTGCTAGCTGGCGTAACGGCCGCTTTTGTGGAAAAGCAGTTCGCAGGGGCGGAGGGCCGGTTGTGGCCGGTTCCGGCCACTGTCGAACGGCCGCAAGGTGCCAGGGTCGACCGCGGCCGGCCGGGCTGTTGGGCTATGGCACTTTGCACGGCGGTCTCCGCAGTCAACCCCCGGTTGCTGCCCGCCCTTCCGTGAACTCGGGGACGAGAGCCCCGCTTCCGTCGCAAGCCTGCCAGCCTCGCCGATTCAACGAGCGAGTTTAGAGATAAGGGAGCATCAGCCGCGCGGCGCTGTCTCGCAACCGAACCGCAAGCGAGCGCCGGCCCAGCGTGGCTGCGGTAACCTGTCTGCCCTGTTGGTTCGAGATCAGCTCGTTGATCTGTAGCACCAGTTCGGAATGATAGACTTCCACATCCAGCTCGAAATTCAAGCGGAAGCTGCGCACATCCCAATTGGCGCTGCCGATCAAGCCCCACAGACCATCCACCGTCATGAGTTTGGAATGATCGAACGGCGGGGGGTGGGTCCAGACTCGACATCCGGCCGACAGCAACGGCTCGAACTGCACGGGCGCGGCCCAATCCAACAGCGGATGATTACTATGCTCCGGCAGTATGACATCGACTTCGACGCCCCGCAGGGACGCCAGCGCGAGAGCTGCAATAAGTCTTCCGTCCGGCAGAAAGTATGGAGTCATGATTTTCACCGATGTACGGGCGCAGCCAACGGCTGCGAGAATCAAGAACTCGATCTTTTCAAGATCCTGATCCGGACCGGAGGTTACCACCCGCGCCACGCTCTCTCCGGACGGCTTCGGCACCGGAAACCACGCCTCACCTGCAAGTCGCTGGCCCGTACTGAACAACCAATCGTCCGCAAACACATCTATCAGCTGCGCAACTATCGGGCCCTGCATTTGAAAATGAGTATCGGAGACTGGTCTGCGCGGGTGGCGGAGCACCAGGTTCTCTGCGCCGATGTTCAGACCGCCAGTGAAGGCAATGCGGCCATCCACGCCAAGAATTTTCCTGTGATTCCGCAGATTGAGAAACGGCATCCGCCACGGCAGCGGCGAATGCAGAAACCGCGCCGCCGGTACACCAGCGCGCCGCAGCCGACGAAAGGCGGCGGAACGGAAATACCCGCCACCAAACCCATCGATCAGCACACGCACTTGAACCCCGCGTCTGGCCGCTTGCATCAAGGCCTCGATAAAGCCGTTCCCGGCAGCGTCGGCTCGGAAGAGATAGCTCGATAGAGCGACACTGTGCTGTGCCCCTTCGACAGCCGCGATCATCTTGGGATAGGCCTCATCGCCGTTGCGGAGCACGGCTATGGCGCTACCCGCCTCCGCGCTCCGCTGCGTGATGCGCCGGCCGGCGCGTTCGAGGGGAGCGAGATGATCCTCGCATCCGATCGCCGCAGGGCGGTCTACTATCCCGGAAGGCGGCCCGCGGCCTCGCAGGCTCCTGGCGCGACGCCGAACACGGTTGATGCCCAACAGCAAGTAAAGCGCGCTGCCAAGAATCGGCGAGAGCCAGGCGAGACCGATCCACGTTATGCCCGAGCCGCTATCGCGCTGGTGGAGAAGTACATGAGCCGTAACGCCGGCTGCGAGTCCGATATGTACCAACAAGACGACGGCGTGGCTTACCATGCTTATCAGACCCGACATGCAGAGGCCAAAACTAGCATACCAGTCAGCGCCGAATCGGTGCGCCGCAGTCTGCTAGCTTCCGGCAACGTCCCCGGCCACACAGCCCGTGTCAGGCTGCGCGCAGCTTGAATGGTTTCGTTCGGGACGCCGATTTACCCGATCTTTGAGAACTAGCAAAAAAAAATGGTTCAGGGATGTCGATTTAGGCCTATCTCGGACGTCTAGTAAGTGAGCGGTAAAATTGCGTATCCGGCACTCAACGAGACATCCAGCAAAGGAGAAATCGCCATTACCCTTCCAATGACCCCCACTATTACTGCCTTTGAACGGTCGCCCGATGGCGGCAAGGGACTGGCGCGTGACATGCGCGTTCGCTGGGCGCTTGAAGAAGNNCGCATCGAGCGCTTCATCCTTTCGGGCAGATTCCGACCTATGAAGAAGGCGCTCTTGTCCTGTTCGAATCGGGGGCGATCGTGTTCCATATCGCAGAGCGCCATGCGGGCCTCCTGCCTGACGATGCGAATGCCCGGGCGCGCGCGATCACATGGATGTTTGCCGCGCTCAACACGGTTGAGCCGCCGATCCTTGATCTCTCAACCACCAGGCTCCTGGAGCGCGACAAGCCCTGGTACGAGCAGCGCCTGCCTGTCGTCAAGGATCGCATCCGTGATCGGCTGGGAAAACTTTCCGGTCGCCTTGGCGATGCCGACTGGCTCGATGGTACGTTCAGCGCGGGCGACCTGATGATGGTGGCGGTGCTGCTCAGGTTGAAAGCATCGGGTATGCTGGACGAATATCCGAACCTCTCCGCCTATGTCGCCCGCGGCGAAGCGCGGCCCGCCTACAAGCGTGCTTTCGACGCTCAATTGGCGGTTTTCACTGGCAAGCCACCGACCGGCTGATGAAGATCAGCTCTGGGCTCAACGCCGTACGCGGCGAGGGTTGCCGAGCTGCAGGCGGACCCGGATTGCCCAAATCTCTTTGTACTAAACCGAACGGCTTAACGGCCCCAGGGCATTGACAGCCATTCCTTGTCGGGGAGTCGCCGACGCGGAAAGTCGTTGAGTTCAAACGCAGGCACCAGGAATTCGCGATAACCGTGCCCTTTATCGCTGCACTCGTACCGTAGCAGCCATTCCTTTGAGACTTTCATCTGAAAACACGCCATGTCATTCGGATTCATGTGCGACAGATGGATCAACAACCTGTTTGAGACTCGCACTCCGCTGCCCACGCCATCGTGGAAGCCATTATGCAAAACGTCGACCGCGTCCTCGGCCTTGGCGATGTAATAGACCTTAATGCTTCGCAGATGAACCAGACGCTCAATGGCCAGCGTGACATGGCGCGGCACCGGCTGGCCCGTGCAATAGCCGCGTACAGTCAACTCATCGATCTCCAATTCCCGCGCAGCGTCTCCTGGACTCAGCGCCGCCGTGCGAAGCAGTTCGGACATGCGCTGTGCCCGTGCGAGGGATGCATAGTCGGCTTGCGACGAACAGACGATCACCTGGGGCCCTCCCCTTCCTGCTTTCGAACCTTAGCTGGGTGCGACGCCCGCAACCCGCTGCAAGGCTGTTGCCGGTCAAAAATTGATTTTAATGCATCCATCAGCCTGAATCTTCGAGTTGTTCTATGCGGCACAATAGGATACTCCAGCGCCTCTTGAGTTGCAGAAGAGCAGGTTTCAGCTGCAAGCAGGTTGGCCTGAAGCGCATTTATGGTAAGCCGACCAGCCGCGCGCCGCGCAGGTCGACGGGGCGAGTAGGAATTAAGCGAATCACGCCCCCGCTATCAACTTTCCCTATGCGAGTTGAAATGCCTATAAATATAGGCTTTCAGGCTCATTTCCCGGAATGACTCCGAAAGCCTTTTGGGTCCCGAGCAGTCCACGGTGGAGTCGGGCGCCGGTGATAGCTGGTTCAGCCAGTCTGCTGTTACCGCGTCATCAGTGCGGGCTGCCGCCGGGCGTCCCCGGCATATTAGGCATTTGTCGGCAATTGTTGGGATGAACGAATAGCGAGGCATCAGGCTCGTTCAAGCTCACGTGTTTGTATTGCGTGGTCATGACCCCACGCGTGGTCTGCATCTCGATCTTTAGAGGAAATCCCCGCAGGTCCTGCGCTTCCCACACCTTCATTTTGCTGGCCTGTCCGGCACGCGGCCCGCTGTGCGGAGTGATGGTCAGATTCTCCACCTTGCAGGCATGGCCATCCACGGTTTCCGTACCCGCCGAGGAGCGCTCAATCGTAACATCCGGAGCCTGAGCGAAAGGATTCTGCTGCTCCTTGGCGGTCACTTGCATGCACATGCCGCTGCCCATGACCATGTAGCTCGTGCGCTGAACAGTATCGATGATGGAATAGCCGGTACCGCCCGGCAGATCCGTCCTGATTTTGCTGCCGGAGCGATAGATCTTCGTCTCGACCTGCGCTTGGTGCATGTTCGAGGATATGCCACTCATCACGTAGGTCGCGGAAAATGCTTTGATGGATTCGAACGGATTTTGTGCCCGCGCAGTCAGCGCCATGCACAGCATCACAAATCCGCTCGCTAGGGTGTTACATTTGGGCATCGCGGTCTTCTCCCCATTAGGCATTTTTTATCTGGTTCTACAGCCCGCATCGAGTCTACACCGCGGTCGCGACCACGGTGTAAGCAGCCCGTGGATTTGGTTCGCTTGTGCGCTGCAACTAGCCATCACCAGCTTATCCAAATAGCAGCGCAAGACCTGCAAACGCGAGTCCGCCGCCGAGGGCCAGCATAATGTAGGTCCAGCGCTTGGTCTGCGTTTCCAACTCCGCTTCGACCTTGCAGGAGATCAGAAAGGTCGCCTCCTTCGGTCCGCGCGTGATCAGCTTGCGAGCGTCCTTGTCCCCGGAGTCAGGGTTATCGAGGCAAGTACCGAGGATGTTGTATTCTCGGTCGGCCAACAGGCAACTCTCCGTGAATCGCAGGCGCGGTCCACCATCGCGTGGCGAAAAATCTGCCGGCAGCAAACTCACGCTGTCTTCCGTGTGCGTAATTGCCTGGAACGTCGACTCGCGTCGGCTATTGAGCTCTGTGTGGATTTGAGCGTTGCTGCGGCAAAGATAGTCGCGAAGTTCACTGTCCGAAGGGCCGCTCGCGCCGCTCGGACCGGCGGCCGCCACGGGCCCGATCTCGGTCTGGAATGTCTGGCTCAAATCGAGTTGCGCTTGATGCAGATCGACCGCAACTTTACCCGTCCCGTCCTGAAGACAGAATTTCGTGTGCTCGGTATGTCGCAGGCACATCGACCATTGGCCGGATCCGGTGCGACTCGGCACCCAGTTTTCAATCAGCACCTGATAGTAAAAGCATGATTGCCGCGTGATTGGACTGCTTAGGCGATTCTCCCCCACCGCCTTGCCGAAAATGTGCACTAGGCCGCCCGCGAGGTCGCGGATCGCAATGAGGGGAGAAGTTTCGAGCGCCCGGAGTTTGCGATAGTTTTGGAGTGCGCCATACAGAAATAGCAGGCCGAATCCCACAACGAACAGGCCGCCCCCATGCGAATGAGAGGCACTGCTGCCGGCAATGGCGCAGATGCTTACCAACTTCCGGAGCTTCCGCCGCCGCCCGAACTGCCGCCGCCGCCGGAAAAACCGCCACCGCCTGACGAGCCGCCGCCGGAAATGCCGCCCGCCATCATCGTGAAGCCGCCGATGCTGGCGCTGCCTTTCGACTTCAGATCCTCGGCAGCCTTGGCGTACCAGGCAGTGCGCGCCACCGTGAGCTTCGCGATCGGGAAACTGATGAGGTAGATGGCGAACACCACCAAGGAAACCTTCATGCCTAGAATAACAACCGGAAACGTCGCCCAAAACGGCACCAGGAAGACATACAGGAACCAGCCGCCGAACCCCGGTGTCATGACACCCATGAAAGTGAAAAGCCCGATTATGCCGAAGATGAATGCTCCGAGCAGTATGCGCATCGGCCAGGGCATGGCCGGAGAAAGGCCATTTGAAGACGGCTTCGTGCCATTGGTCGCTGCGGCGTCCGGTGCGACATCCGGTTGGCCCTCGAGCTGCGCGATGACGGCAATCACGCCGTCCTGTACTCCTTTGTCGTAATTGCCCGCCTTGAATTGCGGGGTCATCAGGTTGCGAATGATGCGGTTTGAGGCGACGTCGGTCAGCGTGCCTTCGAGTCCGTAGCCGACCTCGATCCGCATTTTGCGGTCCTGAGGGACAATCACGACGAGTACACCATTGTCCTTACCCTTCGCGCCGAGCTTCCAGGTCTCGAACACCTTGGTCGAGTATTCCTCCACGCTCATGTCGCCTATGGTGGGCACGGTGAGCACAACGATCTGGTCAGTTGTGCGTTGCTCGTGCGCTCTGAGCGCTATGGTGAGCCTGCTTCGGGTCACAGGCTGGAGGATTTCCGCATTGTCGACGACCCGTCCGGTCAGGAACGGCACATCGGCTGCGCGCACCGGAGTCAGGAATGTCAGGGCCAAGAGGATCGCGCACGCCAGCATCAAATGGCACGGCCGCATCAATTGGCTCACGCGCCCTTCTCCTCAATTAGTGGCTCGGGCGCCCCGATGTCGGCGCCGGTACCTCCCTTGTGGCCAGTGCGCACCAGTAGCTCTTCTACGGCCGCAAGACCTGCCTGCAGCGCATCCGCGGTCCGCGCCTGTCGCAGCGCCGGCTTCATCCGCTCGATCACCGCCTGCCACTCGGCCTCCCCGACCGTGCCGTTCAAGCCGGTATCGGGCAGAATATGCACACGGCGCTCGAACCGGCTGACCAGAATAAGGACCGCGTCGCGATGTGGGGTCTTGAACAGCTCGCGGCGCAGAAACAACGCCTGCGCATACTGGCCGACCTCCAGCTCGCATCTCGCAGCGTGGAGAAACAGCCGCCCGAAGGCGGGAACGAATATTGCGAGCAACGCGGCCAGCGCACCGGCCGCCAGCATGATTGCGGTAGACAGCATTGTCAGGTGCGGGGTCGCCCACTGCGGGCGCAGGACATCGGCACCGACAACCGCCAGCGCGGCGAGCGATACGCCCAGCGCAAAGGCCTTCCAAGGCAGCTCCTCGTAAGTGTCGGCCTTGCCGATTTCCGCGGCGGCTATTCGCACCCCGGTTGTAGAGTGGACACGGGCGATCTGAAGATCCAACGCATCGAGCTCTGCCTTACTGAGGAACACGAAACGGCGCCGGTGATGTTGTTTTCATTGTGTTCTAAAGGCCCGGTCTGAGTGTACGCCCCTGTCTCATGAACGGTCTAATGGAGCGGATAGCGCCGGGGGAGGCATGATTTCGGCGTTCGACCATAAGCTACCCGGGTGCGCACTACGAGATCGCGTGGCGATCGTTCGGCTGCCTCGCGGCTGCTAGTTCAGAAAGCGGAATGACTGCAACGCTTCGCGCAATCGACGCTGAACGGTCGCCTCATCCTGGGCGGTGAATTCCTTGAATGTTCCGGCTTCGAAGGGTCCCGTGCTGTTGTGAACTCGCTGAATTCCGATTTCGTAGCACGCCCCATTGTTAAATACGCGCTCAATTACGGAATCCCGAGAATGCATCATCCAATTCTCCGTCGTGCGAAATTGCGCCGCGGATTTATCATTGATCGTCGAGGCTACCCGACTCTGGATGTTCCAGTCCCGTTCCCCTTGTAGGCAGAGTTCCTTAGTGGAGGCTTTCGCCACTTCTGCGACGAAAAAGGCGCCGGCTCCAAAAGCCACTTTTTCGGAAAATTCATCGCCGGCATAGCCAACACAAACAACTGTGCTGGCTGAAGGCAACGCCTGGTCCTCACACACCTCACGTCGGCAGGAACCCGGCAACCACGCGCCGTCCTCTACAGGATGAGTGGGGTCTCGCAGGCAGCGCACCAGGGGCGGAGCATAGGTCATTCGAAATTCACCCTTGGGACTTGTGAATACTTGAGCCGGCGATTGCGCCGATAGCCCCGTCGAGAGGCTATAAAAAAGAATCGCTGCGACGGATGTTCTCACTGGCGCGTTCCCGCTGGCACTCACATCTTGACCAGCTCCACGCGCCGATTCTTGGCTCGACCCTTCTCAGTGTCGTTGTCTTCGATGGGTTGATCGGGTCCGAAGCCGCCCGAGCTCAAGCGGTCCGGCGCGATATGCGCCGCGACGAGAGCACTGACGACAGCTGCTGCACGTGTTTGCGACAGTTTGACGTTATAGTCATGGTGGCCCACGTTGTCCGTGTGCCCGTTGATGACGAGCGTCAAGCTCGGATCATCCGTCAGGAGCTTTACCACCTGGGCGAGGATCGGCTTTGCGTCGGGCCTGATGGTGGATTTGTTAAAGTCGAAATTGATGTACAGAACCGCCCGGCCGGTCTTGTCGAGCTGCGATTTGAGAGAGTCGGCGGTCGGTGCTTCGATATCTCCGTAAGATCCCGCCAGCCCGATGACGGCCCACATGGTCGGCGCGAATTCCGAAGTCTGCGTGGAAGCGGTGTTCTGGCCGGGCCACGCGCCCGTGTCCTCCTGCGTGCCGAGCAGATACTTGACCCCACGCACGAACTCCGCCGATCGAGTGTCGACCCCGGCTTCCTTGAACGCATACAGCACCTGTCCGGTGGCGAAGGCGTTTGGCCCCGGTGCTGCGCTCGACTCGCGCCAACCGCCCTCGGTCCCCTGTTCGGTTTTCAGCCGTGCGATCAGTCCGCTCACCAGGGATTGCTGCTGCGAAGTCCCGAAGCGCGACAGGGCGAGGATAGTGAACACCTCGTCCTGGGTGGTTGCGGGCTTGGCCGCGGCAATGAAGGCGACGGCTTTGCCACCGGCCACCTGATAGCGCGCATCTCCGGTCTCCGCGAAGGCCTGCATGAACGCGAGGGCGGCATTCGCCGTCGTCATGAATGAACCCTGGCTGATCGGTGCCCTGTCCAGATCCGGGATCAGCTCACCGGTCGGTTGTTGCTTGGCGGCGAGCCAGCCCACGAATTTGAGCAGAATCGGGTCGGGTTTGTTGTCGCCCATTTGATCGAGATGGGCAAAGCTCATCGCCGCGAATTGGGTGGCCGTAATCGGCTGATCGGCGGGGGTGTGGGAGCTCTTGGCCGCCAATTGGGCGGTCATGACGGACTGATTATCGAGCAAAAGCATTCCGCTTTCGCTTCCATCCGTGTCCTGAAGCAGACGCATGTAGTCGGTCAGCTCCTGCACGGCCGCTTGGCTGACGAGATAGCCGTTGCGTTTCGCCACCGCGAGCCCCATCGCCGCCTGCGCCTGGACGTGACAGCCGAAGCATTGATTCTGATTCTGCCACTCGAGGGCCGCGGGCTGCAGCCACTCGATTCCATGTTGCGCCGCGAACCGCGCACTGGTCTTCCAACCCGCGATCTCCGGATGGCGTGCGCGCAGTGCGACGTAGCCGGGACGCGATCCTTCGGTGACTTGAATCTTGCCAATCTCGAGCACGCCCTTCTCGCCGCTGGAGAGCACGCGCAACTTGACGTAGCGCGCCTCGACGGGAGCAAACGAGATCATCTGCACCTGTTTTGCGGTGGTGAAGGTGGCGGAGGCGACTTTGGTGAAGGCGACCATCGAATCATCCATCGCCGTCCACACCTCGATATCTCTCGGCCCGTGCGTCCTCTCAGGCGGCAGGGTGACGAGCACCGCCGACACCAAGGCCGATTCCTGCGCGTAGAAGCAGATGACAATGTCCTGCGGAAAAGTGAATTCCTTGCCGTCAGGCTGCCACACCGATCCGGTGGAGCCGTCGATGAGGCTGCGACCGCTGTGGCCGGGACCGTAGGTACCCGTGATGCCGGCGATGTCGCCACCAAGGTCCAAAGCGGCAATATTCGCGCCTTGCGGCGTCGAGGGCGGCGTCTTGTTCGCGGCCGATGCATCGGTTGCCATCGCTAGCGCCGTGAAGGCGACGGCTAGCCAGAGGCACCCGGCGGCTCTCCCCACAGTCCGCACCGCGGCTCTTGGGGCATTGCAAGGTTCATCCCCGATTGGGCGATCCTTGCGAAGTGAGCGAGTTGGCACCATTCGCGTCTCCTTTGGGCAGACCTAGGTGGCTTCGGCACCGACCAGCCCATCAACGACAACGATACCGAGAAGGGGCGAGCAAAGAATCGGCGAGTTGAACTAGCCGCCGCCCAGCTTGAACTCCCAGCCCCATTCGTTGCCGCCATCCTTCATATCAGTGATGTATTGCGTGAGGCGCGAGGCCAGTTGACCCGGTGGAATCTCTTCCCCATCGTCGGTGACGAACGAATTCCCCTTTGGGCGTATGCCATAAGATCCCTCGAGATCCGGCGCAGTGACGGAGCACAACTTGATGTTCGCTTCGCCCAAGGGCTTCGAGAGGGAAACGCTCTTTCCCGACGCATCGCAGAAGACATCCACCTGATTTCCTTTCTGAAGGGTCACCATGAGACTCACGAGGTTCGGGAGGTTCGAACCTATGATTTTCCATGCCTCGCGTTCGTTCATGTTGCATCACTCCTATTGAGAGTTGCCGCGGTCCTGCGTGGAAACATCGGGCAGAGCTTTCTTGGTGTCAGAATTAAAGCCGCGGTAGCGTAGCGTGAAATGAGCTGCCGCCTTGGGTACCTGGTAGATGACTTGAAATCGGGCCTGGCCGTGGGGCGGTATCACGCTGCTCTCCTTCAGCCCATGCGGCAATGCCTCGATGGCGTCTGAATCGACTGCGATCTGATCCTGCCCGTTGAGGAGGAACAATTGTTCGGCAGTCTGGAATTCAATACCGTCATCGACCTTCGACACGAAGAGGAGGTCGAGAATCAGGTACTCCTTGCCGGCCGCGGCTGAGTTGCTGCCGATCGAGGCTGCGCGGTTCAGCCCGAGCACGCTCAGCGTGAGCGTATCGGGATCCTCGAAGCTCAGCAGGGGCTTGCCGGCGTGGGCCGCTGCGGCGCCCGAATTTGCTAAGGCGAGTGCAACGGCCTTATACCCCGGCAGATTGATCGCAAGAGTCAGCGCGGAGTGCGACACGGGGATAAGGTACGCCAGCGTGCCACGCGAGGGGATCAAGGGGAGGAGCTGCGTCGCCGCGGTAAACTCATCCTCGAGCCCTTCGATCTGCGTGACATGATAACTGTAGCCGTCCGCATCGCTCAGCACCGAGTACATCGTGGGATCGAAACGCACGAGATTGCCCGGCGACAGTGCGCGCATCTTCAGGTCGATCAGGGCATACGTCTGTCCAGCCGGAGCATGGACGCCGCCGACCGCAGCGGCCTCGCGCAGCCCCAAAATCGAGATCTCGACCAGCTCGTTGCCCGCGGGCCCCGCAATCGGGTGCGGTTCGGGAGGAGCGTGCCCGAACAACGGCAAGCGCATGTCGCCCTGCTCGGAATCGATGAACAGCAATTCGAGACTGGTCACTCCGTGATCGGGGATTTCGAACACAGCGTCACCGGCCACGGTTCCGCTGGCGGGGACGAGCAGCTGATCAATCGCCAATGGATGCGGAGCCACACCCGTCGCATCGCTCAAGGTGGCCGGGCGGTTGCCGTCGATTACTAGGAACAGATGATTGTTCACCTGCGGCACTAGGTATTTGATGGAACCGACGTTTCTCCACTCCGTGCTCACTGTCAAAAACGCGTGGCGCGGAGGCGCATGCTGTTCGCCCAGGTCTGCCGTCACGCGAAATCGCGCGACCGTTAATTTCGCCAGTCGATTGGTTCCCGACGCAGACGCGCCCGCCTGTCCCAGGGTGTAGTCGCCAGCTGTCAGGCCTGCGGGTGGCGACGTTGGCCCCGGCGGCGGCGCGGCGCCCGCAGGCGTTGCCGAGATCGCGAGACACGCACCGAGCAGCGCGGCACGTGGCAACTCGCGGGAGATGGTCACACCGTATGTCGCGAGGAGAGCGCTTACTATGTCAGTTCTACTCTGGTGGTTGTGCATTTTCTCCTACTATCATAACGACGTGAATCATAATCCCCAGCACCGTCATCGCAGGCTCTTCCGCTGACCCATTGGCGCCGGCGGCCCTCGACAACAGGCACATGAGTCCACTCAGTACTCCCATCGATAAATGATCATTCGCCAATTCCTTGCCTGCACCGAGCACGCAAATTACAAGATTAACGTTCTCAGCGGCGGTGATGTACTCCTCCATTGCCTGGCCTCGGCCATCGGGGCCGACTCCAACGAGTTCTCCGGACGAGCGGTCGAGCCGCCACCATGCTGTTTGCAGTTCGCCGTCAATTTTGACGCTTTTGGATGGAACTACTAAGACCTGTTGAGCCACAAGGTTTGCTGCAAGTTCGGCCTTCACGGGCTCAGCCGCAGAAATGCTCGCAACTTCTTGGGCGCTTCCCGCGCCCGGTCTCAAGACCAAAAAAGGTACGCCGAGTTGCTGGGCAACGTCAAAAACCTTAGTAGCATTCAGGACATTCGCGTTCTCCCGCTGAGCCGCCAAAGTTCCGGACATGAGTTCCCACTCAAGTCGCGTTGCCAACGTGCCATAGGTTAGGTGGAGCAAGGCAGCCTGCTGGCGGGCGATCGGGGAACTATTGGTTTGACTTGCAACACGGGGCGCATACGCGACAATGTCGTAGCCCCGGGTGAATGCGCTGGCTTTAGGCGCAGCCGTACCTCTCGTTTCATAGGAGATCAATCCGGGATTCCCAAAGTAGCTTCTTCCTTCAGGGAATCGGCCGCTGTTGAATTTATTTGCCACGTACATCGTCTCAGAAGCAAGCAATGTATTTGCTATCGGTCGCCTGGGCGGCATGCTTACCCGTTGGTCCGGCAGCAATCCGTAGGTGCTCTTGAGCAAGGAATCCACTGACGAAGCACCCGCTCTCAGGGATTGCAGCTGTAAATAGCCCGCATAGCCCGGGATGATCGAACCCGATACAGGATAGAGTTCCGCATACCATATCAAGCGTTGACGCAGCGCGTCCTCCGACATGTTGGTGGAACTCGCATCGGCCGGGCCGCTGGCAGACCACGACTTCACGGTCACCGGTGATACGATGTCGCGATGGTATTTGTGGACGGCCGGTGATTGGCCCTTCGGTCTGGGCGATGTCAAGCGGTAGTCCACCCACTCTCCGACGATCCGGCTTGCAGCACCTTGCGCGGGTGCGCCGCCCAGAGCGCCGCCGATTCCGCCACCGAGGCCACCCAAGGCGCCGCCCATTCCGCCTGCATTTCTCACGACGTCACCGACCGGGCCGCCTAGTTTGTCGGAGACTCGTCCCGTTAGATCGAAGTATTTTCCCGTGGTGGACTGGTCGCCAACTTGAAGCGTCGTCTGGAAACCCTTTATCGAGGTTATAGCATGCGAAAGTTTTGTGCCTGGTTTCGTCAGGTCCTCCATGGGGACGGGTTGATTGGCAAGAATAATATCGACGTCTTGCTGGTCAGCCACCCGCAACTCCTGATCGAGCAGGATGGTGTCCGTCGTCTGACCATCCTTGCCGTCGGAAACCTGCGCGACTCGGAGTGTCATCGTCATGTGAAAATGGTGATAGAGTTCCTCGGGCACGGAATCGGGGGCAAAGGTATTTGTTGCCGACACAACTGTCTTTCCCGGCTTAGCGTCGGTAAACGAGGAATCCAGGTCCACCCACTGCCCGTTGGAATTTTGATATTGAACCCAGTAATGTTCGCTGGCCTCTGCGAGTAACTGGTCGCTAGGGGTGATCACGCCCGCATCGACACCGGCTTTATTAAGGAGATTGGATAGCAGGGTGGTTTCTCCGTCGACGTAATTTGCGAGTTCTTTCTGTTGCTTGTCTTCCAATTTTTGTGCTTCGTCTGCCGCTTGCAATAGTTTCGCCGGATCCACACCTGTCGCGCGGCCGAGATCTGGTGCCATTTCGGCGAAAGACGGTAAACCTTGCTGCACAGGCTTAACGACCTCAAACAAGCGGCTGGCCAGGGTTTGCGCCTGCTGAGGACTTAACTGACCGCTGGCTATCTGCGTCTTAAGTCCCGCTTTCTGTAATAATGCTGCCAGCAGCAAGCTGCGATCGAGCGAATTGCCGGCCCGGCAAAGTAGCGTGCCGAGCGCTCCGCGTAACACACCCGTGTAGGGCTCGTAGCGAATCTCATCCCGCACGAACTTAAACATCGCGGCCGGATCGGAGCCCAGGCGATCGGCCAGCGCGTCGACCTCGAACAACGAGCGGTCAATCTTACTGTTGATCACGTCTAGCCCGGCGTAAAGGCGCGCGAGTTTCTCGCTCGCCTGCCTGTAGCCAGCTTCTCCCTGCAGCGGCTTGTCGTGGCTCTCGGAAACTGACGGGGGCGTCGCAGTGGGTCCAGAGTCTCTTGCTGCCACGATTGGACTGGCGGCGAAAGTGATCACGAGGCTCATGCCAAGAGGCGCCAGGAATACACCACCCGCGGCGGCGCTCCGCAGCCAGAATGAAAGACGTCTCCATTGACTACCGCCAAGAAACAGCGAGGGGCCGACAGGGGTGCCCCAAGTCGGCTCGATCGGATCGGTCTTTTCCACTGTCAGAGACTTGCCGCAACGCTGACAGAACGGCTCATCTGGAATCTCGTGGCTGCAGGAAGGGCAACGCATATTTGACCCCTTGGAGCTGCTGAAGACCCGCGAATTAGAAAAATATACTTCCAACGGAGCAACTCTGAGCGCGGGCATATCATGCTCGCGCAGAGACTGTCAACGGAAGCGCGAATCCCGAACGATTCACCGACGCGGTTTACTTGCCGTGCCCATTGCGCCAGCTGGCAGATGGCGTTGAATGAGGCGAGTGAGTTGAACACGCCCGAATCTGCTGTAAGCGATTGCAAACGGATGGCGGCTTGGATTTCGTTCTCGCCACAGGTGATGGCATCATTGCGTAATGATTTTTCGTCACCCACAAGTCGTGTTCGCAGCCGGTGTCTTGTCAACGGCCCTTCTAGGGGCTTGCAGTACGCCCAGTAACCATCGGAAAGACCTCGCCCGCGAGGAGTTGCTTAAAACCCTTTGGCAATGTCTTGTCGAGATTCCCATCCGCGGCGAGAGAGGCAAGCAGTTTGTGTCGCCGTGTAGCCAAATGGACATATCGTCTTTAAATGGGGTTCCTCGCAAGCGATTGCTCGACGCGCTTGGACCGGCGCAATACTGTACCGGTCCGACTCAGAAAGGCTTTCCAGAAAAGCGCGACTGCCCCATGGACCAGAATCCCCAATGGAGTTTCTACCGCCTCTCAGACCCCACGGTTATTGGCGGGGGACCCGAATTGGTTTGCGAGGCGAATAAGCACGACTATTGCGCCACCGTAGAATGGCGGCGCTCGCAGTGAGAAGCTGGCGGGTCATGAAGCAGCACGTTGAAGCGCTGCAGGTCGAAGCGGGCACCCTGTTCTCGCTTCAGCGGTCATTGGTGCGACACATCCTGCAGACCATCCTTTGCGTAAGACCATTTGAACGCACAACAAATCAGGGATTTGCAACGACTCCGTGCTACGCCCGAGCCGCTCATGTCAGAATCACGGCACGCGCCGCGGCACCACAGGCCCGCGACGACTGCACGAGTGGCTTGCTTAAGAGTGGGATGGGACCCCTGATTGCCACCGGACAATATTCGCGGACTGGTTGCAAACCATACACGGTGGGTCTGACCACTTAATTGCCGGAAGGGACGCAATGTACCGCACCAAACCGATGAGCCTTGACGAGTCACTCGATTCATTTGGAGTCCATAACGGGCGCAAACCCGATGTACACAGCGCGCAATCCGGCCTGCGAGGGCTGGTGTGCGCGCTGCTCTGCAGCCTGACCTGCGGCTGCGGGGGAGGAAGCAGCAGCGGCAGCAGCGGCAGCAGCGGTACCACTCCGCTGCCACCACCGACCACTGATTCACTTCTGGCCGTCACGAATGCGACGGCCGGGAGCATCGATCTTCTTACGGTCGACACGACGACGGGCGTCCCAACGTCGGTCGCCAGTAATCCGATGCCCGACGGACCGACGCCAGCGGCCGTTGCGATTGATCCTCTCAAGCGGTTTCTTTATGTGGTCAGCACCTCAGGTGAGCTCAGAGGGTACGTGATAGTCCCATCGACCTTGAACCTGACCGCCGTCGCCGGCAGTCCGTTTTCGACAGGGGCTCAGTCCGTCGGGATCGCCGTGGATCCGAGCGGACAATTTGTCCTGACGGCCAATGGCAGTGCAAATACCGTGTCGGTCTTCAGGATCGGCTCGACCGGCACCCTCAGTGAAGTGGCGGGCAGTCCGTTTGCCGCGGGATCGAACCCCAGCGCGATCGTGGTAGCGGGAGATCAGTACGTATACGCTGCGAATACGGCCGGCAGCAGCGTGTCGGCCTACAGCCTGAACACGACCAGCGGCGCTCTGACGCCCGTGGCCGGCAGTCCGTTTGCCACCCCAGGGCTGCCGAATGGGTTGGTAGTTGATCCAGCCGGCACGCATCTCTACGCGTCCGAATCTCAGCCGAACGAGATGTCCGGCTTCTCCATCGATGCCACAACCGGCGCGCTTAGCACTATTCCCGGCAGCCCATTCAGGGCCAGCTTCGCGATCCGGACGCCCGTGATAGATGCGGGAGGCAAGCGGCTGCATGTGTCCAACGGCCTCAACGTGGACTGCTTTGAGGTCGATGCGACCACGGCGACCTTAGCGGAAATTGGCGTGTCCGGGACGAACGGGCAATCCTCCATTGCCCTGGCGCTCGAGGGTCCGGACAATTTCCTGTACGTGCTGGACAATCTCGGCAACCAGATCGAGGTGTTTTCTATCGATACGAGCAGTGGCGCGCTGACGCTGATCAACGGTAGTCCCTTCACGCTGTTTGCTGGCGCCAGCAACCAAAATCTCGGGCCAAACGCGATCGCCTTGCAGCACTGAAGGCGCACGGTGAGCGTGTCGGGCTCAATCACGCAGGCCGATCCATACTCCGCAGGGCAAAACGGTCTTGCAGGGCGGTCCCTATACCGACCTGAAAGGATCATGCGGCATGTGCGCCGCATTGAATCCGCGGAAGATCACTATCGACCTGATTCTTGCCGAAGGGGACCTGGTGACTGTCCGGTCGACCTGGACCGGAAAATATACCGGCACCTATAGAGGAATGCCGGTGGCCGACAAGGATGTGGTCATGATCTATACGAACGTATACCGGATTGCCGAGGGGAAGATTGTCGAGAACTGGGGCTGCAATGGACCGGCTCGGTTTAGCAGAGCAGCTTGGCATGAAGCTCGCTCCGGTGAGCGCGGGTGCAGCAAATTAGAGGCTTTTCGGTGCGGTGATGCACAGTTGCACGGGAGATTTTTCCTTTGTGCAAAAGGCGCACAAAGGATGGGGCATGGCCGAAGAGCGGCAAATCGGGGTCTCAAGTTAGAGACTCGTCCCCATGCGTTCGGACCTACACCCTGCCATCACGTGGCCCAAGGAAATACCACAGAATCAGACCCAGCAGCGGCAGGAGCACCACCACTAGTATCCAAAGCAATTTCCTTTCGTTGGAAGCGGAGCTCTGAACGATATTGATTATCGCCCAGATGTCGCCAGCAAGTACCAGCAGGCCCCAAAGACCATTGTATCCAACGGACATCATTTTTAGATCCTCCCCTTCTGCGACATCGTGACCACTTCAGCGTCGCCCGTTTGTCTAGGCACCATGATCGCAGTCACAGTTTCGCACGAACCGATTCACAATCGAAAGTGCCGCGCGAAGACTTCAGCCCCCAACTGTGTGGCCGCTCATGGGCCGGTTCCGGCCGTTCGGGCTGAGATACGCTGGCCGAAGAGGGAGCTACCTCTCACTACTCAGCGCACCTTGACGCGGTGCGGGATCGGCGCTGTAGGGAATGAGCATATCGCGCCCCCGCTACCACTTTCGCCGACTCTGAGAGAATCGGGAAACTTTCGGCGATATCCTGTTGATCGAAAAGCGCCACGGCGCCCCCTTCGGCGAAAACCGCCCGCAGGTACGCGCCCGATAGATCGGGTTGCAACCAAATGCCGTCGGAGCGTCGCGATCACGCCGCGTGTCACGTCGCCGCGCCGCTTCGGGTGTACGATTAACAAATAGCGGGGAGATCAGCGCACCATCAATCGCCCGGCCAGAAGAGAAATCTGTCCTAAGAAGCCGAGCCACCTCTGTCTGGGGTTGTCATGTCGAAGGAAATAGTGCTTTGGAAAGCAGCGCCGGTCGTCGCGAACTTCAATGCGGCGCGGAGCTACCTATCGCTCATCTATACGGCCGCACATACGCATAAGCTGGTGGGTGCCTTGCGCAAGGCGGAGACGGTGACTCACGCCGCAAAGGATCTATTGCGAGCCAGTGGGCTGCCGCTCCTGCCGCGCGACGAACTGCAAGTGGCAGCCGACCTTAAACGAATCCACAAGGGCAAACGCCTCTCGCCCGTCCTGCTGATACAAGGCGAGATGGACCGTGGCATTCCATTGATCATTGCCGATGGGTACCACCGAATCTGTGCAAGCTGCCACTACGATGAGGACGCCGCCATCTCCTGTCGTCTCACCCGCACATAGCCCCCTACCAAACTTATGCGGCAGCGGGCGAGAATGAGTTGGGCCTGACGGCGTCCACCATCCGCCAAAAGCTCGAGCTTGTGTGGATCACCCGGCTGCCCAGGCTGTGTCGGGAGGGACCGAAATGGCTGTCAGAGGTATCGACGAGGCGCAACGCACCGCTGCCAAGGTCGCGGGACTGGTTTACCCGATCTCGTTCGTCATCGCGGACGCCGAACGCGGTCATCAAGGCGCTCGTCTTCGATTCCCGTGGGTTCGAGATGCCCGATCACCTCTGTCTCTTTGGTAAAGAGCCCGGCTACGGCGCGCTCGGCCGCGTCAACCATGCGATGGCCCTCATGTACGGAAACATGCCCGTCGACCTCCAAATGGAATTCTACAAATACCCGGTCGCCCGCGTCCCGAGTGCGAAGATCGTGTACGCCGCGAATGCCAACGCAGGCTAGTGCGGCCGCTTTGATGCGCTCGCGCTGCTCACGTGGCAATTCATGATCCAGCAGTTGGCGAGATGCAGTCTCGCCGACACGCCAAGCGCCCGCAATCATGTAGCCAGCGATAATAAGGGCCGCTGTCGGATCCGCGCGCTTCCATCCGGTCACGCGTGTCAGCACGAGTGCGATAAGAACCGCCCCATTTAGCACCGCATCCATGAGGTAGTGTGCCCGGTCCGCGGCGATGGCTGTGGAGCCTGTCCGGCGGACGACGTAGGTCTGCATGGCTGCGAGAAGACTTGAGGTCGCAAGACCACCAACCGCAATCCATATACCCAAACTGATCGCAGTGAGCTGCTGAGGGTAAATCACGCGCCAGAGAGATTGGACTGCAAGCACGGCGGCGGTGCTCGCGAGTAGGATCGCTTGCGTGAATGCCGCTAATGCCTCGCCTTTGCCGTGACCGAATCGATGTTCCAAATCGGCAGGGTGCTGGGCGAAGCGAACTCCGAAAAAAGTGGCCGTCGCCGCCAACGCATCGACCACCGCATCCGCCGCCGACGTAAGGAGCGCCACCGAATCTGTGGCCATCCAGCCCCAGAGCTTGGCGACAATCAATACGACGGCCGCGCCGAGCGCGATGGCGCTCGCCAGGCGGCGCAGGGATACGTCTGAATGGGCTTGGCTCTTCACTCTCCGGCTTGGTCGACGTCAAAGCTACCGGGCTAGTCATCGTAGCTGCACCGCGTGGGTTTCGGGAGGCTCGCCGTGCGGTCTCACCGAGGGGTTCTATCGCCCGCCCTCGGGTGAGCGAAGCCGGGGGAAGCCAACTAGCCCCAGACCCCCCCTCGAAATCAAGGGTGCTAGCGACAGGCGCAAGAAAGTAGACGGAAGCGAAATCACGCCGCCGCTACCACTGAGCCGGCGACATCAGTAACTGACCCGCTTCTGTCGGTGGAGCATCTGCTTTGCGGCGCTTCGCGGCAGCTAGTGTCCACTGGGCAGGCTCCAAATATCCAGCACGCCGCTGGTGGCGTGATCGTTGGCGTTGCCTTCGGGGAGGATGATCTCGCCCTGCAGCACGATGGGGCTGTTCCAGTGGCCCGGGCCACACGGCAGCGTGGCGATGTGTTTGCCCGAAGCCGCTTCATACACGTTCAGTCCGCCCTCGCGCGCGTAGACGAACAGCAGGCCGCCGGCCTCAAACGGACTGGTGCCGCTAGTGCCGTTTTTCCATTTTTCCTGGAGCTTGACATTTTCCAGCTCCCAACCTGCGGTGCCGCCGTTGTCGGCGGCGAACATCCAGGTTTGGCCGTCGTGTGTCCATACCGCCGGCTGAGTGAACAGATCGGTGCCGCTGGGAGTGGAAACGGTTTGCAGTTCGTGGTCCTTGTGGGGAGCGGCGCC
>PLEC01000025.1 GCA_003136935.1 Gammaproteobacteria bacterium | reverse complement strand
ATCCTCGTCGACCACGACATGAGCCTCGTGTCGGCGTGCTGCGGCGTCACCGCGGTGCTCGACTTCGGCAGGGTGATCGCGTCGGGGCCGACGGCTGGAGTGCTCCGCGACGAGAACGTGATGCGCGCCTACCTCGGTACCGAGGAGCTCGTATGACCGAAGCCCCCCGCGCCGGCACGCTGCACCTGCGCGAGCTGACGGTGGCGCGCGGCAACCGTGTCGTCGTCAACGCCGTGTCGCTCGAGGTGCCGCCCGGCGAGGTCACGGCGCTGCTGGGCCCCAACGGCGCCGGCAAGACCACGCTCATCGGCGTCATCACTTCACTCGTGAACAAGACCGCGGGCGAAGCGCGTGTATTCGGTCACGACATCGACCGCGAGCTCGAGGCGGCCAAGGCCTGCATCGGCATCGTGCCGCAGGAACTGAACTTCAACATGTTCGAGTCGCCGTTCACGATCTGTGTGAACCAGGCGGGCTTTTACGGCATTCCACGGCCGGTGGCACGTGAGCGCGCCGAGAAGTATCTGAAGCAGCTGCAGTTGTGGGACAAGCGCGGTGGGATCTCGCGCGGCCTGTCCGGCGGCATGAAGCGCCGTCTCATGATTGCCCGCGCCCTGATGCACGAGCCGCGCCTGTTGATTCTCGATGAGCCCACGGCCGGGGTCGATATCGAAATCCGGCGCTCCATGTGGGACTTTCTGCGCGAGATCAATGAGCGCGGCACGACCATCATCCTGACGACGCACTACCTGGAGGAGGCGGAGACCCTGTGCCGCAACATCGCCATTATCAATGGCGGGCGCATCGTGGCGCGCGATCGCATGAGCACTCTCCTGCGCCAGCTGCACTTTGAGACCTTTGTGCTCAACCTGCGCGACTCGCTCGCGCAGGCACCCACGCTCGCGGGTTACGCGCTGCGACTGGTGGATGACCACACGCTCGAAGTCGAGATTTCCAAGGATGAAAACCTTAACGAGATCTTCGCGCGCCTCTCCGCGCTCGGCATCGAAGTCGTGAGCATGCGTAACAAGGTGAATCGGCTGGAAGAGATATTCATGCGGCTGGTCGAGGGGCGTAGCGGGGCGGATGGCAGCCGCGCGGAGGCCGCGCCGCCACGCACGGCTGCCGAGCCGGTCGCGGCCGCGCCGGCCGGCAGCGCGCGATGAGCGCCGTGATGCAATCCACCGCGCCGCCGGTGAATCTGCACGTGGTGCGCTGGATCGGCTTCAAGACCATCGTCATCCGTGAGTACGGGCGCATCATCCGCATCTGGGGCCAGACCATCGTGCCCTCGGTGGTCACCGCGGTGCTGTATTTCGCGATCTTCGGCAGCCTCATCGGCCGACGGGTCGGAAGTATGGGTGGCTTCGACTACAAGCAGTACATCGCCCCGGGCCTGATCATGATGTCGGTGATCACCAACTCCTACGGCAACGTCGTGGCCTCGTTCTTCGGCGCCAAGTTCGGCAAGCACGTCGAGGAACTGCTGGTGTCGCCGCTGCCAAACTGGGTGATCGTGGGCGGTTACGCCGCCGGCGGCATGCTGCGCGGGGTGCTGGTGGGACTTGCGGTGACCATCGTGTCGCTGGTGTTCACGCACCTGCACGTGCAAC
Source organism: Gammaproteobacteria bacterium (assembly GCA_003136935.1). GTDB lineage: Bacteria > Pseudomonadota > Gammaproteobacteria > Steroidobacterales > Steroidobacteraceae > 13-2-20CM-66-19. The sequence continues at coordinate 57,179 of PLEC01000025.1, read as the reverse complement.
ACCCGCTGATCATCGTGTCGGCGCTGCTCCTGACTTCACTCACCTTCGCGCTCGGCGGCTTTCTGAACGCGCTGTTTGCCAAGAACTTCGACCAGGTGAACTGGATTCCGGCCTTCGTACTGACGCCGCTCACCTATTTCGGCGGCGTGTTCTACTCGATCAGTCTCCTGCCGCAGTGGGCGCGCACCTTAAGTTTCGCGAATCCGATTCTCTACATGGTCAATGCCTTTCGCTTCGGGTTCCTGGGTGTGTCGGATGTTGATGTTGCGATCGCCTTTGCGCTGATGACGGCGGCGGCGATCGTGCTGTACACCGCGGCCGTGATCCTCATGAACCGGGGCGTGGGAATTCGCGAGTGAGGGCGGCCGTTGCGCTGGTGAGCGCGCGCGCGGCGCGCGCAGAGGATGAGGACCTGCCGCCGCTGGTGGCGGCATTCAGCGCCGCTGGCGCGCAGGTAGAGATCGCTGACTGGGACGACGCGCGCATCGAGTGGGCGCGGTTCGATGTCGCGCTGCTGCGCTCCACCTGGGACTACTCCCAACGCCTGCCGGAGTTTCTTGCCTGGGTGGAGCGCACCGCGGCGCTCACGCGCCTCCTGAATCCCGTCCCGGTGGTGCGCTGGAACGCCGATAAGCACTACCTGGGCGAGCTCGGCAAGGCGGGACTGCCGGTGGTGGCGAGCACATTCGCGGAACCCGGAGCGGACCCCGCGGCGGTGCTGGCGCAGTTCCTCGCACGCGAGGCGTGCGCCGAGTTCGTGGTGAAGCCGGCCGTGAGCGCCGGCTCACGCGACACCCGCCGTCACGCACGGACAGCAAACGAGGAGGCGTTGGCGCACGTGCGGCGTCTTCTCGACGCACAGCGCAGCGTGCTGCTGCAGCCGTACCTGCCCGCCGTCGAAACCGCAGGTGAGACCGCGCTCATTTTCATCGCCGGACGCTTCAGCCACGCAATCCGCAAGGGTGCGCTGCTGCCGGCGGGGGCACCCGCCACGCGCGCGCTGTTCGCGCCCGAGCAGATCACGGCGCGCAGCGCGCAGCGTGATGAACTGCAGGTAGCCGAGCGGGTTCTGGCGGCGCTGCCATTTGGCGTGCTGCCCTACGCGCGCATTGATCTCATCCGCGATGCATCGCACGCCCCGTGCCTGCTGGAGCTGGAGCTCATCGAGCCGTCGCTGTTCTTCGCGCACGCCCCGGGAGCAGCGCAGCGCCTCGCCGCCGCGACGCTGGCGCTCGTGTGCCCCGCGCGCGCAAGCCCTTAAGCCAGAAGATCATCTGCATATGTGATGTGGCGCACACAAAAAGCCTACTAAGTCTCTGTAGCAACAAAACTTTCATATTCCCGTCACGGGTCTGACGCGTGCAGACCCGAGGCTTACCCGTGGCTGATACGGCCGTCGCACGGGAGGCTTGCACCCATGAAAGCGACCGGGATCAACACGGTCATTGCGCGTTTCGATGCTGCCGAATACGGCCTGTGCCGCAGGCTGAACCGCGGTGCGTCGTTCGCGGTTCCGCGCCGCGTGTTCCAGATTGCGAGCCGTCTCGGAGACGGACTGGCCTGGTACGCGCTCATCCTCGTGCTGCCGCTCATCTACGGTCGGCCGGCAGTAAAGCCGGCGATCGTCATGGCGCTGACCGGCGCACTCGGGGTGCTGGTGTACGCGCTCTTGAAACGCATGTTCGTGCGCGAGCGTCCGTTCATCACGCACGCCGCAATCGACCGCGCCGCCGCGCCCCTTGACCGCTACAGCTTCCCCTCGGGTCACACACTGCATGCGGTGTCCTTCACCTGGCAGGCGTGCGCGCACTTTCCCGAACTCGCCTGGGTGTTGGTTCCATTGGCGGCGCTCATCGCCGGCTCGCGCGTGGTGCTCGGTCTGCACTATCCTTCCGACGTGGTGGCCGGGGCGGCCATCGGCGCGGCACTCGCTGCGCTGGGTACGTCGCTGTGATCGCGCACGCGCCGCGCGGCGCTTTTTGATCGCGTGCGGGTACTGTTCATTTCCGACGTCTACTTTCCGCGCGTCAACGGGGTCTCCACTTCCATCCGCACCTTCCGCCAGGATCTCGCCAACGAGGGCGTGCAGACGACCCTGGTCGCGCCGCGCTACGGTGACACCGACGGGAGCGATGAGCCTGACGTCCTGCGGGTGAGCGCCGCGGGCGTGCCGCGTGATCCCGAGGATCGCCGCTTACGCTGGGGCGCGCTTACGCGCGCACTCGATGCGCTGCCGCATGCCGATTTCGACCTGGTGCACATCCACACGCCATTCGTCGCGCACTACGCCGGTACGCGCTTCGCGCACCGCGCCGGCATTCCGTGTGTCGCGACCTACCACACTTTTTTCCAGGAGTACCTGCACCACTACGTGCCGGTGTTGCCGCGGCGCGCAGGCGCGGTGCTGGCACGCGCCTTCACGCGCTCGCAGTGCGCACAGGTGCAGGCGCTGATCGCGCCGTCCGAGCCAATGCGCGCCGTGTTGAGCGAGTACGGAGTGAAGACGCCCATTCACGTGCTGCCCACGGGCCTTGCCGCGGACCGCTTTCGCAGCGGCGACGGCAGCCGCTTTCGCGCCCGCGAGGGACTTGGCGCCGACCGCCCGCTCGTGACTTATGTCGGCCGGGTCGCGCACGAGAAGAACATCGGCTTCCTGGTGCGGGTGTTCGCACAGGTGCTCGCGGCCGTGCCACAGGCGATGCTGGTGATCGCCGGTGAAGGTCCGGCGCGCGAGGCGCTGCGCACCCAGGTGGCAGGCCTTGGGCTCACCCGCCAGGTGCACTTCGCGGGCTATCTGGAGCGCGACACGCAGCTGCTCGACTGTTACGCCGCCGCGGATGCGTTCGTGTTTGCCTCGCGCACCGAGACACAGGGACTGGTGCTGCTCGAGGCCATGGCACAGGGCGCGCCGGTGGTTTCGACGGCCGAACTCGGCACGCGCTCGATTCTGTTGCCCGAATCGGGAGCCGTGGTGGTGCCCGAGGAGCGCGATGCGTTTGCCGCCGCGGTGGTGCGGGTTCTGAGCGAACCGGGCTTGCGCGCAGAGCTTGCCACGCGCGGCCGTGCCTACGCGCGCACCTGGTCTTCAGCGGTGATGGCGCGGCGCCTCAAGGGCCTGTACGCGCAGCTACTCATTGCGCCACACACGGTGCGCGCCAACGCCTGAGGCCGGTTTTGTCTTTGGGGCGCGACGCCTTCGACCCCGGGGGGTTCTGAGCTACACTTTCACGCCTGCAGGATCGCGGGTGTTGGGAGTGCGGGCATGGGGGCAAAACGGGCGCTGATTGTCGACGATTCGAAGTCGGCGCGCGTGTTTCTCGCCCGGGTCCTGGAGAATTACGACATCGACGTCGACAGCGCGGAGAGCGCGGAGGCGGCGATCGAGTACCTCACCAGCAACCGTCCCGATGTGATCTTCATGGATCACCTCATGCCGGGCATGGACGGCTTTCAGGCCGTGCAGGCCATCAAGAACGATCCGCGCACCGCGACCATCCCAATCATGATGTACACCTCCCAGGAAGGGGAGCTGTACCTCGGCCAGGCGCGCGCGCTTGGCGCGGTGGGCGTGCTGCCGAAGCAGATCAAACCGACCGACGTTTCCAAAGTGCTGTATCAGCTGCACCTCGTGCCCGATCGGCGCAATCCGGAGCAGGCGACCTTTACCCCGATCAACCTGCGGGTCGAGGGTGCGCCGGATGGCGGCAGCGGGGTGACTTCCAAGGCGCTCACCGAGAGCCCGCTGCGGGAGCATTTCGCGGACCTGCGCCGGGCGCTGGTGGCCGGTATCGACACGCAGACCGATCGCATCACCGCCGAAGTGCGGGCGCTGCTGCTGGAGTCGCTGCCGCCTGGCCCGCAGACAGCGGCGCGAGCGATCCCGCCATGGGCGTGGCTGGTGGCATGCACGCTGCTGGCGGTAGGACTTGCCGGGGCCGCCGCCTGGTGGCGCAGTGCGAAGCTTCTGGAGGCAATGCAGAGCGAGCTCACCCAGCAGCGCGAACGCGGCGCGGCAATCTTCGGTGCGGCCGGCGCTGCCACGGAGGCGGGCAATGCCACGGGTGCGATGGAGGCTGCAGCGGCGCAGCCGGGCTCCCCGAGCGCGCAGCGGCCTGAGATCCGGCCCATCATCGTGCCGGTTCCCTATGGCGCGGATGCACTCGGCGGCGCGCGCCTTGAAATCATCCGCCGCCTGCTGGATCGGCTGACCCAGCAGAAGGTGTCTGGTGTGGTGGAGGTCAGAGCGTTCGCCGGACGCTTCTGCCTGGTCGGTAACTCCGTGGACGGATTTGCCGTGCCACCGGATGAGATGCCGTTTGCCAAGTGCGACACGGTCGGCAACCCTGCCGACGAGGTGCTGTCCCCCACGCAGCGCACCCCGCTGGCGCTCGCGAATCTCATCGCCTCGGTGGGCAGCGCCACACACGGCGCGCTGCAGGTGCAGGTCTCGGGAGGAGATCCGGACAATCTGCGCGCACCCTATCCGACGGTCGCGGGCGATCTGACGGCCGGCGACTGGAACCGCGCCGGCAGCGCCAACAACCGGGTCGAGATCCGCATACCTTGAACCCAGGCGCGCCCTGCCTCACACCATCAGCGGACGACGATTTCCGGCCACCCAGGTGGCTCCGCAACCCGCACGTACAGTCGGTGCTCGCGAGCAGCTTCATACGCCGCCGCCGCGTCGTGCACCAGGCGGCGCCGCTGGTCGCGGTCGAGCGCGAGGTGTTGCTCGAGTGCGGGGAGGGCGTGCGCCTGCAGTGCCTCGTGTCGAGTCCCGCGCACTCGAACGGGCGTCCGGTGGTGCTGCTGCACGGCTGGGAGGGGAGCGCCGAATCGCTCTACGTGCTGTCCTTGGCGCAGCGACTGTTCGCGCGCGGCTTCGAGGTGGTGCGACTGAACCTGCGCGATCACGGCGAAACCCATCATCTGAATCGCGGGCTGTTCCATTCCTGCCTGCTGCCGGAAGTGGTCGCCGCGGTGCGCGCCCTGCAGGGATTTTTCCCGGACCACGCCCTGCAGCTGGTCGGTTTCTCACTCGGCGGTAACTTCGTGCTGCGCGTGGCGGCGCAGGCGCGTGAGGCGGGCCTGAACCTGGCGCGCGTGATTGCGGTCTCACCGGTGCTCGACCCGCATGTGACCATGGCGATGCTGCAGCGTGGCATGCCCGGCTACGAGAGGTATTTCGTTCGCAAGTGGCTGCGGTCGTTGCGCAGGAAACAGGCGGCGTGGCCCGACAGCTACGATTTCCGTGCGCTGAAACGCATGCGCGATCTGAAACAGATGACCGCCGAGCTGGTGCGCCACTACACCGAGTTTGCGTCGCTCGATGATTACCTCAACGGTTACGCCATCACCGGCGAGCGCCTCGCGCAGCTCGCAACGCCGGCGCACATCCTGACATCGCTGGATGATCCGATCATCCCCGTGGCCGATCTGGCGCACATCGCCTGGCCGCCGTCACTCGCCGTCACGCTCACGCGCTACGGCGGGCACTGCGGATTTTTTGAAAATTTTCGCGGTCCGACCTGGCTCGAACGGCGCGTCATGATGCTGTTGGGTGCGCTCGACGCGGCGCCCGCGGCACCGCAAGACGGCGAAGAGGTAAACGCAGGCGGGGTGCGATGAGACCAATCTGGCTGGCTCCTGCGGCTGTTGCCTGGATGGCGTTTATCGTCTGGACGCTTAAACGTCTCGGTGCGCGCATCGCACGCGACGCAGAGATCACCTCCTACTACGGCGTGAGGTGGTTCGGAATCGGCATGTGGCTCTTTATGACCTGCGTCGGCGTGACTCTGTCCTGGCAGATCAATCCGCAGCGGCCCGTGTGGTACTACGCTTTGGCCTTCGCGTTCATTTTCCTGCCGATCTGCCTGTGGGCAGGGTTCGCCTGGGGGAAAGCGATGCGCGCCTTTTTTCCTCCGCGCTAACCCCGTTCCGCGCGCTTCTCCTCGAACTGCACCACCGGCTGGCCGCTGGTGACGGTGACCGCGCCTTCGATCACCGCGCCCCTGGCGATGGCGATGGTGCGCGCGACGATGTCCGCACGGATGACCGCCGTGGCGCCCACCTCGAGCTTGTCCTCAACGACGAGGCGGCCCGTGATCCGGCCGGCGACCACAGCCGCCTGCGCATGGATCTCGCCCTGCCACTCCGCGGTCACCGACATGTGCAGAGTACCCGCGACGCGTCCGTCCCCTGCGACCGCGCCGCACACCACCAGTGGTCCCACAGCCTCCAGATCACCGGTGATACGGCTGCCTTCTGCGACGAACGTCGGCGAATCGCCGATTTGGTCAATAAGCCTGCGTCTGAGGGTGTCAGCCATCCGGTGCTCCCAATTGCGCCGATGGGCATCATACGAACCCCAGCTGACTTAAGATGCCGACCATGGTCACATTCCAGGGAGGAAGCGTTGCCCGGGCGGCGCTGCTCGCCGCGTTGGCGATGCTGGCTGCCAGCTGCAGCCGGGAGCAGCAGGACTGGCACTCCGCGGAGAGTGCCGGCACGAGCGAGGCCTACGGGGTCTTCATCGAGCAGCATCCGGACAGCGAACTGGTGAGACAGGCGCATGCACGCATCGCGCAGTTTGCCGAGGAACGGGACTGGCAGCGTGCATCCGGCGCTGCGACCCTGGCGGCCTACCAGCAATTCCTGGCGCAGCACCCGAGTGGCCACTGGGCCGAAACCGCGCGGATCCGCATCGAGGGGTTCTCGCTCGGCTCAGCGCCACGTATCGCAGCGCAGCCTCCGGGCGAGGCGAGTGCGTTTCAGGGCACCGGTGGAGTGCGGCTGATGCAACTCGCCGCCGCGAGCGCGGCAGTTCACGACCCACAACAGGCATCCGCCCCGGCGAGCCTGCCTGCCGATGCGACCAACGTGCCACCCGAGGCGGCGCAAACCGCAGCGCGGCTGCGGCTCGCCGTAGCCTCCCAAACCCCGCCGCCTTCGACCGACGCGGTGACCGCTGCCAGTGCTGGTAACTACTCGGTGCAGCTCGGGGCGTTCGGCAGCGAGGAGACCGCAGGCGCCGAGTGGGATCGCCTGCAATCGCGCTTTGGCGCGGAACTCGGCGGTCTCGAGCCGCACATCGTTGCAGCGAACACTCCCGCGGGACTTCTTTACAGGCTCCAGGTGCCAACCGATGACGAGGCGCAGGCGCGCGCGATCTGCGCCTCGCTCAAGACACAATGGCAGGCCTGCATGGCGGTCCCGCAGCATTAGATGGGGTGTGGACCGGTGTCGGCCGCTGCCGCCCGGGTGCTGCAACTGACAATTCTCGTCACCGCCTGCCAGGGCGGTCAATTCGCAACTACCTGATTGTACGGCCCTTTCAAGGCTGGCACAGGGCTTGCTCCTCCGGATGGCAGTTGCGAACAACCTCCCCGTGTTCGCTCCTTGTACGCCGCGATGCGATTTCCCCCGCACGCGGCGTCTTTTTTTCTGACGCCAGTTCGGGCAGCGGTCGCATAGGTGAACGGAGGGGAGACGAGGCATTTACTCGAGGGGGATCGAAGAGACACCCCGTCTCCCACTCCGGTCATTTATTGGCCGGCAGCAGCGCCATTTTGCCGTTGGCACGTTGCAGCCAGATGTTGCTTCGTCATTGGTCCGTCTCCTATTGCAGAAAATCGCTTTGTCATGAGCGCGCCCCAAACTCCAAACGCGCGCCGACACCATAAGATTCCAGGGCGAGCCGCAACAAACGAAAAGAATTGCGCCACGCATGAACCGCGCTCACGCAGGCTGGTACTGCGCCAGCGCCCAGCGTGTGAGCGCCTTCACCTGCGGCTTGTGTGCGTCCTTCGGCCGGCTCACCAGGTAATAGGCATCGCGGGTGGCGAGCTCGACCGCAAACACGCGCACCAGGGCGCCGGTACCGATCCATGATTCGCACAGCCGCCCCGGCACCAGCGCGACGCCGACGCCGCGTTCGGCGGCGCGCACCACCGCCAACATGGTGTCGAGCTCGATGACCTGCCTGGGCTCTGGTGTCTCCAGTCCCGCTTCTTCCGCCCAGCTATCCCAGGCAAAGGGCCGGGTGCGGTCCACGATCAGTGGCAGCGTGGCAAACACCGCGCGTCCCAGGCGCGCCACGGCTGCGGCGTGCTGGCGCGCGCATACCGCGGTCAGGGGGCTCGCGAACAGGCGTGTGCTCTGCAATCCCAGCGGTGCCGCGTCCGCCAGCAACACCGATACGTCAGCCGTGGGAGGGTGCGCTACGGGCCGCGGGTCGCGCGTGTCGAGCTGCACATCAATCAGCGGATGCGTCTCGCAGAAATCCGCGAGGCGCGGAATGAACAGCTCATTCGCGAACAGCGCCGGCATGCGCAGGCGCAGTGTCAGGCGCACGTTGCGCCGTGCGACCTGTGTGAGCATCCGGTCGAGCGCATAAAGCAGAGGCTCCGCCTCCTCGAGCAGCCGGTAGCCGGCGGTCGTGAGTTCGAGCGAACGCGTCTTGCGCTCGAAGAGCGGCACGCCGAGGGCCGCCTCCAGTTCCTTCATCTGGTGACTCACCGCCGAGGGCGTCAGGCACAGCTCATCCGCCGCTAGCTTGAAGCTGCGGTGGCGCGCGGCCGCGCAGAATGCCCGCAGGTTGCGCAGCGGCGGAGGTCGGGACAGACGCATCATCCGGATAACGGAGCAAGTTCCGTGCCCCGCCATGCTGGTGCACGCGGCGCGTTTAAGAGCTGGCGCGCAGCGCGTCTGCATCGCAGCGGTGCTGCGCCGCGGGTGTTTGCACCGCCCCGGTGCGTGAGCCGGGCTGGTGAACTCCTGCGGTGGTGCGTGCTGAGGCTAGAATGGCCTCACTATGGAATTCCGCGACTACTACAAGGTGCTCGGCCTCGAGCGCAGTGCGACCGCAGACCAGATCAAGACCGCCTACCGCAGGCTGGCGCGCAAGTACCACCCCGATGTGAGCAAGGAAAAGGACGCGGAGGCGCGCTTCAAGGAGATGCAGGAGGCGTACGAGGTGCTGAAGGATCCGCAAAAGCGCGCCGCGTACAATGAGCTGGGGAGCGACTGGAAATCCGGACAGCAGTTTCGACCACCGCCGGGCTGGGGTGACGGTCACGCCGGGCACGCGCCGCGCGGCCGGGCCCGCGCCGGAGCCCGAGCCGGGCCGCACGCAGAGGCGGCATTCGCCGACGAGCGGTACAGCGACTTCTTCTCATCGCTCTTTGGCGAGGAGCGAGGCTACGCCGCGGGAGCCGCGCGCGCGGCGCGTGATCATCACGCGCGCGTGGAGCTTGATCTCGAGGAAGCGTTTCGCGGCACGACGCGCACCCTCGAACTGCGGCACCCGCAATTGAAACCCGACGGCTCAGTCGAACTGAAGTCACGAACCGTGCGGGTCAGCATTCCCGCGGGAGTGGCCGAGGGGCAGTTGGTACGCCTGGCCGGGCAGGGGGAGCCGGCAGCCGGCCAGGGAGCCGCCGGGGACCTGTACCTCGAGATACACATCCAGCCGCATGCGCAATACCAGCTCGATGGCCGCGATGTGACGGTGAGCTTCGCGATCGCGCCCTGGGAGGCCGCGCTCGGGGGCGCCGTTACCGTGCCAACACTCGCTGGTGCGGTCGAGATGCAGATTCCGGCCGGCGCCCAGTCAGGGCAGAAACTGCGGCTGCGTGGCCGGGGACTTCCCGGGCAGCCCCCGGGAGACGAGTACGTACAGCTGAAGGTGATTCTGCCGCCGGCAGACACACCGCAGGCGAAGGCTCTCTACGAGGAGATGCGCGCTAAACTCAACTTCAATCCGCGCGCGACCTGAGGCGAGGAAACGAACATGGTAAGGGTGATCACCACGGTGCTCGAAGCTCACGTGCTCGGCGATGGCGACTGGATCGCGGCGGCCGAGGTCTGCCAGCTGTGCAACATTGATCTCCAGGCGGTGCGCGAGTTTGCGGAGCTCGGGTTCGTGACCCCGCGTGAGAGCCTGCCGGGTGAGTGGCAGGTGCCGGCGACGGTGTTACCGCGGCTGCGGGTCGTCAGCCGTCTGATGCACGATCTCGGGGTGAACGCCAGCGGCGCGGTGCTGGCGATTGAACTGCTCGAGCGCATCCATGAGCTCGAGCGCCTCGCAGGCGATCACTGACCGAAGGATTCCCCGCCGGTGCGCAGCCATTGCTGTTCCGGCGCAGTGCTGGCGCGCCCGAGCGCATGGTTGCGGTGCGGAAAGCGGCCGAAGCGCGCGATGATCTGCCGGTGGTTTTCGGCGGATCTCAAGGCACCCTCGAACAGCCCGCGAAGCTCCTGCGGGACCTCGGTGAGCAGACGCCGGTAGGCCGCCAGCGACTCATCCTGTACCTCGCTGTTCTCCGCGTGCTGCAACGGCATGTAGAAAAACAGTCGCTCGACGACATCCAGCGCGCCGTCAGCCGCCGACTGCATTCCCGAGAGCGTAAGTCCCAGCGCCTGGGCGTCATAGGCAAAGGCACGCGCACTGCCGCGAAACATGTTGCGCGGAAACTGATCGAGCACCAGCACCAGGCTCAAGCGCCGTCGCGGGCCATCAGCCCAGCTGGCAAGCGCGCCGCTGATCGCTCGCTCGAACAGCCCGCCGAAGCGCACGCGGATCTGCGCGTCGCGCCGCTGCCGCAGCTCCGAGGGCTCGGCACCGAACCAGAAACGCATGCGCTGATCGAGCCTGCTCGCCGACAGCGGCAACTGCCCGAACCAGAACTCACGCACACTGCGGGCTTCATCCATGTCATTGCGCCGGCGGGCGGTCGGCGTCGAACAACTTCTCCAGCTGCTGCGCGGCTTCACGCGAGGTGGCGAGGAACTTCTCGGCATCGTCCTTGACCTGGTACTGGGCCTCGAGCGTCGCTTCATCAGCCTGGCGGAAGCGGCGCACGGCCTCGCGCGCCGCGGCCGGTGTTTCCCCGAGCGCTTCCAGCACCGCCGCCGCCATTTCCAGGCTCGAGCCATAGGTCTCGCGGATCAGATTGGTGACGCCCGCGTCCTTGAGGGCGAAGGCGTGCTGGCGGTTGCGGGCGCGGGCAAACACCTTCAAATGCGGGAACTGCTCGCGGGCCAGTATGGCGGTGCGGGTCGAGGCGTCCACGTCGTCGATCGCCAGCACCAGGATGCGCGCGCTCTCCGCACCCGCGGCGCGCAGCAGGTCAAGCCGCGAGGCATCGCCGTAGTACACCTTGTTGCCGAAACGGCGCACGAAGTCCACGTGCGTCTGGTTGCTGTCGAGCGCGGTGAACGGCAGGCCCTTCACCCGCAGGACTCGCGCCACGATCTGCCCGAAACGGCCAAAGCCGGCGATGATCACCGGGATGTCGTGTTCGTCGATGGCGTCGAAGGGTCGCGTTGATGCCGGCACCCTGCGTTTCAGAAGCGCCTCGTGCGCCAGCTGCAGGAGGGGTCCCAACATCATCGACAGCGTCACGGCCAGCACCAGCAGATCCGCTACCCGCTGATCGAGGATCTGCTGGCTGGCCGCGAGTGTGAACAGCACGAACGCGAATTCGCCACCGGCGGGCAGCGCGAACCCCAGCCGCCACGCCGCGTCCGGGCGCAGCCGTGCGAGGCGCCCGAGCACCGTGACGGCGAGCACTTTGATCACCAGCAGGCCGGCGGTGAGCGCCAGCAGGGTGAGGGGCTCTGATCTGAAGAGCCCGAGATTGGCGCTCATGCCGACGGCGACGAAGAACAGCCCGAGCAGCAGACCCTTGAACGGTTCCAGATCCGCCTCCAGCTCGTGGCGGAACTCGCTGTCGGCGAGCAGCACGCCGGCGAGAAACGCACCGAGCGCCATGGAGAGCCCGACGAGATTGGCCAGCAGCGCCGTGAGAATCACGGTGAGCAGCGCCGCGGCGGTGAACACTTCCACGACGCGAACGCGCGCCACCACGCGTAGCGCGGGCCGCAACAACAATCGCCCGCCGCCGATGATGACCACGAGGATCACCGCCACGAGTTTCAGCAACGGCACCCACCAGGCGCCGCTGGCGGCGTGGGCTTGCTCGAGCGGCGACAGCAACGGCAGCACGGCGAGCACCGGCAGCACCGCCAGGTCCTGGAAGAGGAGAATTCCGAAGGCGGCGCGTCCCTGCTGCGTCTTCAGTTGTCCGCGCTCGGCGAGTACCTGCAGGACCAGTGGCGTTGAGGACAGGGACAGGCCGAAGCCGATGATAGCCGCCGGTATCGGCGGCTCACCGAGTGCCCAGGTGGCTAATCCCAGGAGCGCTGCGCACGACAGCACCTGTGCCGCCCCGAGGCCAAACACCACCCGGCGCATGACCCACAGCCGTGTCGGTTGCAGCTCCAGCCCGATGATGAAAAGCAGCAGCACGATGCCGAACTGCGATACTTGCAGGATGCGGCCGACTTCCCCGATGAGATTCAGGCCCCAGGGGCCGATCACGAGACCCGCCGCGACGTAACCCAAAATCGAGCTCAGGCGCAGAAAGCGGAACAAAGAAACCGCGACAACGGCGGCGGCCAGGAGAATCGCGGTCTGGGCAAGGGAGATCATGCTTAAGTTCTGCGGATTCTGGCAGATCCTTGAGATTGCCGCGCCGCATCCCCATGCCTTGCCGATGCTGGAAAGCGAACCCCTACCGGACGCGGCACCGGCCCCTGCACCCACCGAGCCGCTCGATGCGTATTCGGCTGCCGTGGTCGGGGCGGTGGCCGCCGTCGGGCCCGCGGTCGTCAGCATCTACGTCGGCGGAGCGGAGCAGGCGGCGCGGGCGCGCGGCGGCGCGGGCTCCGGAGTGGTGGTGACACCGGACGGATACCTGCTCACCAACGAGCACGTCGTGCAAAAGGTAAGCGAGGCGCGCGTCACCTTCATCGACGGCCGCAGTGTTCCTGCGGTGGTCACCGGGCGCGATCCGGCTACGGACCTCGCCGTGCTGCGGGCCCAGGCCGGCGCGCTCCCGTACGCGCAGCTCGCTGCTTCGCAGTCCCTGCGTCCCGGTCAGCTGGTCGTCGCCGTGGGTAATCCGTACGGATTCGAGTCCACCGTGTCGGCCGGAGTCGTGAGCGCGCTGGGGCGGTCGCTGCGCAGCCGCCACGGCCGGCTCATCGAGGGTGTGGTGCAGCACAGCGCCGCTTTGAATCCCGGCAACTCCGGCGGCCCGCTCACCGATGCGAGCGGGCGAGTCGCTGGCATCAACACCGCCATCATTGCCGTCGCCCAGGGCATAGGCTTTGCGATTCCCGCCGCCACGGCCCAATGGGTGCTCAGCGAGATACTGACCCAGGGACGTGTGCGCCGCGCCTGGCTTGGGGTTGCGGCACGTGACCGCCCGCTTGATTTGCGCCTGGTGCGCGCGCTTGGCCTCGACGTCGCGCGTGCCGTGGAAATCCTGTCGCGCGAGGCGCAAGGACCCGCGGCCGACGCGGACCTGCGCGCCGGGGATCTCATCGTGAGCGTGAATGGGCAGAGCGTTGATGGCATCGACGCGCTGCACCGCGCCCTGGGCCGCGTTGCGCCCGGTACGGCACTACAACTTTCGATCGTGCGCCGCACACAGCTCACTACGGTGTCGCTGACGGCGCGCGAACCGCCCTGAGCGCGCGCGGCCGATCCGTCGCACGTGGATTGCTGCCTGCCGCAGCGTTCGGGCAAACCCCCTCGTCGTTAGGCAGAATGAGGGGATGAAGAAGACTGGCAATGCATAGCCCGTTGTTGGCCGCGCTGCGGCTGGAAACAACGAATCACCTGCGCGCCTGGTACTTGCACGGCCGACGCATACGCATGTGGTTTGCGATAGCCATGATCGCGGCGGCCGTCGCCGCCGTCATTGCCCTGGCCACGCAGTTCGCGCCGGTGTTGTTGCGAGTCGTCGCGCCGCATCTTTTGACAGTCAACGTCCTCGTGGCCCTGCAGGCCTCGGTCCTGGCTCACTGGGGCCGGCGCAAGTGGACCGCAATCTACTCGGGCAATTGGCTCTCAACACTGCCAGTCTCCCGGCGCCAGTGCGCGCGCATGGTTGCGCTGCGTGCATTTCTGGCTTCTGCGCCGCTGCTAGCGCTACCGCCGGCGGTGGTGCTGCTTGCACGGCTGTGTGCGCCCAGATCCGGCGCGATCACGTCAGCGCTGTTGACTGGCATTGGCATCGCCACTGCCGTCGGAGTGCTTCTGGGTTGGTATCTGCCGGCGCGTGAGGTGCGGCATTCTGCCCCCGCGTTGCCCTACGCAGCCGCGTCACGCGCCTCTGCGGTGCCGAGGCTCGTGGCCTTGTCGCGCTGGACAGAGACTCAGACCAGGGTATGGCTGCAGCCACGCTCGCTTGCCCGCTTGCTGTTGCCGGCGATGCTGCTAGTGCCGATGGACTCCGCCAACGTTGCCATCGCGCTCCTGAGCCTGTGGGTGCTGGCGGTGTACCTGCTGGTTCTTCTGCGCGCCATGGTGCAGGTAGCGCGCGAAGGGGCTGCGTGGCTGCGGCCGACGTCGCTGACGTTCTACCGCTTTGCCTGGTCAGTGGCCCGCCGCCCGCTATTCAAACAGCTGCAGTGGACGCTGCTGGCAACGGTTCTGCTCGTGGCGCTGGGCTGCCAACCGCTCGTGGCGGCGCGCGTTGCCGAATGGTGGCTGGCGCTGGTTAGCGTGACATCCGGCATTGCGCTCAGCCGCGCCTATCAGTCAAGAGCCATGAGACTAAGGCTCCTGGTGTCGGTGTGCGCTATGGCGGTGCTCGAGCGTTTCAGACAGCACCTGGCCCTGCCGTGCGCGTTGGTAATTTCAGCCTGGCATATCAGAGAGGCGGCACGCACATGACAGAGCCCGTGTTGGCGATCCGAAATCTCACTGTGCGCTACGGTGCGAAGCGCGTGCTCACCGGCGTTGATTTGTCGCTGATGCGCGGCGATTGGTTCTTCCTCTTGGGTCCCAATGGCAGCGGCAAGACGACCCTGCTGCGTTGTGTAGGCGGCCAGATCGTTCCCGCCGCCGGCACCGTAAACATCGGCGGACTCTCGATCCTCGAAGCACCCCACAGTGCCAAGCGTCTCCTCGGCTATGCCCACCCACCGGAAGGACTGCCCGGGCTGCTTACCGGACGTCAGTGCCTTGAGGTGTACGCGGCGGCACACGATCTGCCGGATATCGGCAGCGGGATTCTGGAGCTGGCGGCTCAGCTGCGGCTCACTCCCGCCCTGGATCAGTGGGTCGCCAGCTATTCGCTGGGCACGCGGCAGAAGCTCAGCATTCTCCTGGCGCTGATCGGCAACCCGGCACTGGTCGTGCTCGATGAGGCGTTCAATGGCCTTGATCCTGCCAGCGCGCTCGTTCTCAGGCGCGAACTGCAGCAACGCGTTGCGGAGCGGCGCTGCGCGGTGTTGCTGGCAACGCACGCGCTGGACAGCGTGCTGCGCCACGGGACTCGGGCGGGACTGTTGTTGGACGGTGCCCTCACCAGGGCCTGGGACGCGCAGGAACTGGACGCGCTGCGCACGGGCGACCCAGGAGCCCTGGAGGCGGTGCTGGCGGAAGCGGCACGGGAGTGCGCTGCCTGATCGCGGCCGTGTCTAACGCCAATCTGCAGGCGCCGGCCTCGCGAGGGCGTTGATCAGGCTTGCAAGAGCTTCGCGGGCCGGTATTATCGAACGCATAGTGATGGTGTAAGACGGTCGCGGACCCCCAGCGGGTTTTCGCGAACCTCCCTCCCGACAGTATTGGCGTCAGGTGTGATTCCCGGGGTGTCTGCTCACGGGTTTCGCGCACCTGCCGCCCGCGTAAAACCTAAGGGCCACCATGCACGTTCCGCACCCGGGACTCTTCAAACACGCCTACGAGCGCGACAGTTGCGGCTTCGGCGTGATCGCGAACCTCGACGACGCGCCGAGCCACGCGTTGGTACGCACCGCCATGACTTCCCTAAGCCGTCTCACCCATCGCGGTGCCATCGCCGCGGACGGCAAGACCGGGGATGGCTGCGGCCTCTTGCTGAAAACACCGGTTGGATTCCTGCGCACCGTGGCGGCGGAGGCCAGGATCGAACTTGCCGCGCGCTTTGCCTGCGGGTCGGTGTTCCTGTCGCACGATTCGCGCGAGGACCAGGCGGCGCGCGACACGCTCGCGGCGCAGCTGACGGCACAGGGCCTGCGCCTCGCCGGCTGGCGCGCGGTGCCGGTGGACCCCGCCGCGTGTGGTGCTGAGGCGCTCAAGTCGCTGCCGGTGATCGCGCAGGTGTTCGTGAACTGTCCCGCGGAGCTGGATGAGGGGGAGTTCAACCGACGCCTCTTCATGGCGCGGCGCCACGCCGAGAAGGCGCTTGAGCACGATCCGGTGTTTTACGTGCCGAGCCTTTCCGCCAGCACCATCGTCTTCAAGGGCATGGTCATGCCCCAATACCTCGCGCAGTTCTATCCGGACCTGGCCGATCCACGCCTGGAGAGTTCCGTGGCGGTGTTTCACCAGCGCTTTTCCACCAACACCCTGCCGCAGTGGCGCCTCGCGCACCCCTATCGTTACCTCGCTCATAACGGTGAAATCAACACCGTACAGGGCAACCGTAACTGGGCCACGGCGCGCGGACCCCTGTTGCGTTCGCCGCTGCTGCCGCAGCTGCAGGAGGTGTTGCCGCTGGTCTCCACCACCGGCTCCGATTCGCAGAGCCTCGACAACATGCTCGAGGTGCTGCTCATGGGGGGGCTTGATCCCCTGCATGCGATGCGCCTGCTGATACCGCCCGCGTGGCATGGACTGGATGCGCTGGATCCTGACCTGCGTGCGTTCTACGAGTACTACTCGGTACACATGGAGCCGTGGGATGGACCCGCGGGCGTGGTGCTCACCGATGGCCGCTATGCCTTGTGCACGCTGGATCGCAACGGCCTGCGGCCAGCGCGCTTTTGTATCACCCGCGATCGGCTCCTCACCATCGCCTCCGAAACCGGCGTGTGGGATTACCAACCCGAGGACATCGTGAAGAAGGGCAAGCTCGGCCCGGGCGACATGTTGGCGCTTGACCTCAGCACCGGAACACTCTTGAATTCCGCCGACATCGACCAGCTGCTGAAGACCCGTCACCCGTACAAGGCGTGGCTGCGTGCGGGCGTGCGTTACCTCGAGAGTGACCTGGTGGATGCGCGGCTCGCGGCCGAGCCCATGGATCGCGACACGCTCTCGCTCTACCAGAAGATGTTCAACGTCACCCAGGAGGAGCGCGACGACATCATCCGCGTGCTGGCGCAGGATGAGAACGAGGCGGTGGGCTCGATGGGCGATGACACGCCCATGCCGGTGTTGTCGCACAAGGTGCGCTCGCTCTACGACTATTTTCGCCAGCAGTTCGCGCAGGTGACCAACCCGCCGATCGATCCGCTGCGCGAGACCATCGTGATGTCGCTGCAGACGCAGATCGGGCCAGAGTGCAACATCTTCGTGCCCGAGCCCGGGCACGCGCGCCAGATCGTGCTCGGCTCGCCGATCCTCTCGCAACGCAAGCTGCGNNGTGCTGCTGCTCTCGGACCGGTATCTGGTGAAAGGACGCCTGCCTGCGCACGCGCTGCTGGTGACCGGCGCGGTGCATCAGCATCTGGTGAACACCGGCTTGCGCTGCAAGTGCAATCTCCTGGTTGAGACCGGCACGGCGCGCGAACCCCATCATTTCGCCTGCCTCATCGGCTACGGCGCCACCGCCGTGTATCCCTACATGGCCTACCAGGTGCTGTTCGAGATGATGCGCGGTGGCCACGTGAAGCTCGACTTCGCGGCACGCCTGGAGCTTGGGCGCAGCTTCCGCGCCGGACTGCGCAAGGGCCTGTTCAAGATCATGTCGAAAATGGGGATTTCCACCATCTCCAGTTACCGCAGCTCGCAGCTGTTCGAGATCGTGGGGCTCGCGGACGAGGTGGTGGGGATGTGTTTCACCGGCACCGAGAGCCGCGTGCAGGGGGCTGACTTCACCGACCTCGAGGCCGACCTCAGGGAACTCGCTTCGCGCGCCTGGAATCCGCGCGAAGCGGTGGAGCAGGGCGGACTCCTCAAGTACATGCACGGCGGGGAGTACCACATGTACAACCCGGACGTGATCGCGGCGCTGCAGGCGGCGGTGATGTCGGGCGACTCTGCGCACTACCGCCAGTTTGCGCAGCTCGTGAACAGCCGCCCCGCGTCCACCTTCCGCGATCTCCTGAGGCTTAAACCCGGGGCGCCGCCCGTGCCGCTCGCCGAAGTCGAACCGGCGGAAGCGGTGCTGGCGCGCTTCGACAGCGCCGGCATGTCCTTAGGAGCGCTCTCACCTGAGGCGCACGAGGCGCTCGCCATCGCCATGAACCGCCTGGGCGCGCGTTCCAACTCCGGCGAAGGCGGCGAGGATCCGGCGCGCTATCGCACCGAGAAGAACTCCAAGATCAAACAGGTGGCTTCGGGGCGCTTCGGCGTGACGCCGGAGTATCTGATCAACGCGGAAGTGCTGCAGATCAAGATCGCGCAGGGGGCGAAGCCGGGTGAAGGCGGGCAGCTGCCGGGGCACAAGGTCAACGACATGATCGCCACCCTGCGCTTCGCGCGCCCCGGTGTCGGGCTCATCTCCCCGCCGCCGCACCATGACATCTACTCGATCGAGGATCTGGCGCAGCTCATCTTCGATTTGAAGCAGGTGAATCCGCAGGCGCTGGTGTCGGTGAAGCTGGTGGCGGAGCCGGGCGTGGGTACGGTGGCCGCGGGCGTTACCAAGGCGTACGCCGATCTCATCACCATCTCCGGCTACGACGGCGGCACGGGCGCGAGCCCGCTGTCCTCGATCAAGTACGCCGGCACGCCCTGGGAACTCGGACTCGCCGAGACCCACCAGACGCTGCGCATCAACGATCTGCGCCATCGTGTGCGACTGCAGGCCGATGGTGGCTTGAAGACCGGGCTCGACGTGGTGAAGGCCGCAATCATCGGCGCGGAGAGTTTCGGCTTCGGCACCGCGCCACTGGTGGCCTTGGGGTGCAAGTACCTGCGTATCTGCCATCTCAACAACTGCGCGACCGGGGTTGCAACCCAGCACAACGTGCTGCGCTCGAAGTACTTCACGGGCCTGCCGGAGATGGTGATCAACTATTTCCGCTTCGTGGCCGAAGAGGTGCGCGAGATCCTCGCCGCGCTCGGCGTGCGCACGCTCGCGGAGGTGATCGGGCGCACGGAGTATCTCGAGGTACTCCCCGGGGCGACGCCCAGGCAGCGCAAGCTCGACCTGACGCCCATTTTATCAACCGCGGGGTTGGCGGCCGATGTGCCGCAGTACTGCAGCAGCCCGTCGAATTCGCCATTTGATAAGGGTGAGCTGGCCGAACGCATGGTGAAGGACATGGAGTCTGCGATCGCCGAGAAGGGCGGCGGCGAGTGGCGCTATACGCTCAAGAACTACCATCGCTCGATCGGCGCCCGTATTTCTGGGGAGATCGCGCGCCGCTGGGGTAACTACGGCATGGAGGACGCGCCCCTCACCGTGCGCTGCAGTGGCAACGCCGGGCAGAGCTTCGGGGTGTGGAACGCCGGCGGCTTGCACCTGTATCTTGAGGGCGACGCCAACGATTATGTCGGCAAGGGCATGGCCGCGGGCCGCATCGTGCTGCGCCACCCGGCGAGCGCGCGTTTCGTGGCTAAAGACACCATCATCATGGGCAACACCTGCCTGTACGGTGCCACTGGCGGCGCGCTGTATGCCGCCGGGATCGCCGGCGAGCGCTTCGCGGTGCGCAACTCCGGCGCGGTCGCCGTGATCGAAGGCGCAGGCGATCACTGCTGCGAGTACATGACCGGTGGCGCGGTGTGCGTACTCGGCCGCACCGGTGTCAATTTCGGCGCCGGGTTCACCGGCGGCTTCGCCTACGTGCTGGACCTGGAGCGCAATTTTGTCGATCGCTACAACCACGAACTCATCGACATCAGCCGTCTGCACCCGGAAGCGATGCAGTCGCACGTGCAGCACCTGGAGGCGCTCCTGGAACGGCATGTGACCGAGACCGGGAGCGTCTGGGCGCAGGAGATTGTCGCCGACCTGCGCACCTTCCTGCCGAAATTCTGGGTGGTGAAACCCAAGGCGGCCTCGATCGATTCGCTCATCGAGAACCTGCGGCGCGCAGCCTAAAGGCGCGCGACTTACATGGCCGACAAGAACCTGCAGTTTCTCGATGTGCCGCGCGCGGATCCCCCCAAGGCGGCCGCGGAAACACGCGTGCAGTCCTTCCGTGAGATCTATGGCTCCTACGACGCGGCGGGCGCCGCGCAGCAGGCTGGCCGGTGTCTGGCCTGCGGCAATCCCTTTTGTGAGTGGAAATGCCCGGTCCACAACTACATTCCCAACTGGCTGAAGCTCATCGAGGAGGGCAGTCTCTTCGAGGCGGCGGAGCTTTCCCACAAGACCAACTCGCTCCCCGAGGTGTGTGGCCGCATCTGCCCGCAGGACCGCCTGTGCGAAGGGGCCTGCACGCTCAACGACGGTCTGGGCGCCGTCAGCATCGGCTCGATCGAAAAGTACATCACCGACGAGGCGCTCAAAGCCGGCTGGAAACCCGACATGTCGCATGTGCAGCCCACCGGCAGGCGCGCGGCGATCATCGGCGCGGGACCCGCGGGCCTGGGCTGCGCGGACATCCTGGTCCGTAACGGTGTGCAGCCGGTGGTGTTCGACCGGCACGCGCGCATCGGCGGCCTCCTCACCTTCGGCATCCCGCCGTTCAAGCTGGAGAAAGAAGTGGTGGAGAAGCGCCGCGAGATCATGCAGGGCATGGGAGTGGAGTTTCGCCTGGGGGTTGATGTCGGCACCGACATCCCCTTCGAGCGCCTGCTGGCCGAGTACGACGCGGTGTTTCTCGGCATGGGCACCTACACCGCGGTGCGCGGCGGCTTCCCGGGCGAGGAACTGCCCGGCGTCCACGAGGCGCTGCCTTATCTCATTTCCAACATCCGCCACGACCTCGCCCTTGCCGGCAGCGCCAGCGCGCTGGTGAGCATGCGCGGCAAGCGCGTGATGGTCCTCGGCGGCGGCGATACCGCCATGGACTGCAACCGCACCGCCATCCGCCAGGGCGCGCAGTCGGTCACCTGCACCTACCGGCGCGACGAGGGCAACATGCCCGGCTCGCGCCGCGACTACAAGAACAGCCGCGAAGAGGGCGTCGAATTTCTCTTCAATGCCCAGCCGACAGAAATCGTCGGCGCCGACGGGGTGGAAGGCGTGAAGCTGGTGGAGACGCGCTTAGGGCAAGCTGACGCACGCGGCCGGCGAACGCCCGAAGCGGTGGCGGGCTCGGAGCGGATCGTGCCGGCGGATGCGGTGATCATCGCGTTTGGTTTTCTGCCGAGTCCACCGACCTGGTTCGGCAGTCACGACATCCGGGTGCACGACAGCGGGCGGGTGCGCGTATCCGCCGGCGCCGCCAATGCGTTTCAGACCACCAACCCGAAAGTATTCGCCGGCGGTGACATGGTGCGCGGATCTGATCTCGTCGTGACGGCGGTGTTCGAGGGCCGCGAGGCGGCGCGCGGGATGCTCAATTACCTGGGCGTGGGTTGACATAAAAAAGCCCCGCCATCTGGCGGGGCTTTAGTTATCTTCATCGCTTCGAACGACCCGGTGGTTCGCTGTCAGCTCCGTCCCGGGCGCGCACCGACATCAGGTGCCGCACCGGCATGTCGCGTCTTCACGAGCATCTAAACTTTTTCGGCTGAAACAACTGGAGCTGAGGCTCCGGCTTCTATCGCGAGGCCCGCGTGTGCTTCCACGCGTTGTATCGTTCCTGACAGCCCCAACAAGTTCGCGGCTGCCGTTACCCCGTGCCCGCTACGATCCCCGAGTTTCTGTTGTAACTCCTTTACAGCTGCGTTGCTGCTAAGACGCATCATCGCTCCGTTCACGCTGCGCCGCAATAGGAAAAAAATCCTTTAGCTACAGAGGGTTCGCCATCGAATTGAACTTATTCCAGCCACGCCAGCGCTGTCGCAAATTGTCTACACAATGGGCTGGCCGGGCGAAACAGCCTGGAAATCGCGCCCGGCCGTCCTCATGAAGCCTGCAGCTGCGGCTCGGCTAGAATGCCCGCCCCGAACGGGGGGCCTCTGGCGCCCCCACCCCGATTGAATGGACGCTCATGCTCTCTACTTCCAGTGTCGCCATCCAGTTTGGCGCCAAGCCGCTCTTCGAGCAGGTCACGGTCAAGTTCACCGATGGCAATCGCTATGGCCTGATCGGCGCGAACGGCTCGGGTAAATCGACGCTTATGAAGGTGCTCGGCGGGGAGCTCGAAGCCAGCGCCGGCGACGTCATGCTGCAGGCGGGGCTGCGCCTCGGCCGGCTGAACCAGGACCAGTTCGCCTACGAAGACGAGCGCGTGCTCGATGTGGTGATGCGCGGGCACACGGAACTGTGGGCTGCGATGAAACAGCGCGATCTCATCTACGCCGACGCCCATGCCACGGACGAGGACTACATGAAGGCGGCTGAGCTCGAGGGGGTGTACGCCGAGTACGGCGGTTACGACGCCGAGGCGCGCGCCGGCGCCATCCTCACCGATGCGGGCATCCGCGAGTCGCGGCACAACGGCCCGATGCGCGAGGTGCCCCCGGGACTGAAGCTGCGGGTGCTGCTCGCGCAGGCGCTGTTCTCCAGGCCCGACGTCCTGCTGCTGGATGAGCCGACCAACAATCTGGACATCAATTCGATCCGCTGGCTCGAAGGCGCGCTCAACAACTACGACGCCACCATGGTCATCATCAGCCATGACCGGCATTTCCTGAACCAGGTGTGCACGCACATCGCCGATCTGGATTTCCAGCAACTGAAGATCTATCCCGGCAACTACGACGACTTCATGCTGGCGTCGGTGCAGGCGCGGGCGCGCGTTGAAGCGGCGAACGCCAAGGCCAAGGACCGGATCTCGGACCTGCAGGAGTTTGTGCGGCGCTTTTCCGCCAACGCCTCCAAGGCGCGGCAGGCCACCTCGCGCAAGCGGCTGCTGGAAAAGATCAAGATCGAGGAGATCAGACCCTCATCGCGGCAGAACCCGTACATCCGCTTCGAGCAGGCCAAGAAGCTGTATCGCTCCGCGGTCAACGTCGAGCACCTGAGTTTCAAGTACCCGAAGTCCGAGGAGCTGGTGCTCAGGAACGTCAGCTTCAATGTCGAAGCGGACGAGCGCATCGCCATCATCGGGCCGAACGGCGCGGGCAAGACGACGCTCATGCGCTGCCTCGCGGGGGAATTGAAGCCCTCCGCGGGCCGCATCGTCTGGGTGGAAAACGCCCAGCCGGGCTACATGCCGCAGGATCCGCAGGCCGAGTTCGAGGAAAAGACCGACCTCTTCACGTGGATGTCCCGCTACACGGGCAAGGCGGACGACGACCAGCTGATCCGCGCGACGCTGGGCCGGTTACTTTTTTCCGGCGACGAGACCAAGAAATCGGTGAAGGTTCTGTCCGGTGGCGAGAAGGGCCGGATGATTTACGGCAAGTTGATGCTGACCAGGCCCAACGTGCTGTTGATGGATGAACCCACCAACCACATGGACATGGAAACCATCGAGTCGCTGCAGATCGGACTGGAGCACTACCCGGGCACGCTCATCTTCGTGTCGCACGACCGCGAGTTCGTCGGCGCGCTCGCCACCCGCATCATCGAGTTGCGTGGCGACGGCAGCATCAAGGACTTCAAGGGCACGTACGACGAGTATCTGAAGGCGCAGGGAATCGAAATCTAGCGGGCTCAGCGCGGCAGGCGGACCAGGAAGCGCACGCCGCTGCCGTCGGGGAGGTTTCTGGCCGAGGCCTCGCCACCGTGGAACTTGGCGATCAGCCGCACGATGTAAAGTCCCAGCCCGAAGTGCGGCCGGCTGTCCGCGTCAGGGCGTGACTGCCACAGGGATTCGAACAGGCGTCCCTCGATGTGCGGCGGCAGTGGCGGACCGGGATTGTCGACCTCGATCACCGCCGCCAGGGCTTCCAGCCGCAGCCGCACCGTGATCAGCGCGCCCGCCGCGGTGAAATCCACGGCGTTGTCCACCAGCTTGTCGAGCATCTGCACGATCAGATCCGGCGCGCCGTCCAGCATCACCACCTCATCCGCAAGCTCGGCACGGAAGGTGCGTCCCGGAAAGGCGCCGCCGTAAGCTGCGACCGCGGATGCCAGCACCGGCACCAGGTCAAAGTGCACCCGCTCGGCGCTGCCGATGGCTTCCTCGACCCGGGTTGCCGCGCCCATGGCGATGAGAATGGCGTTCAGGCGTTCACTCCCCTGGCGCGCGCGCGCGACGTACTCGCGCGCCGCCGGGGAAACCTGCTCGGATTCGAGGTTGTCGAGGGATGAACGCACGATGGTGAGGGGCGTGCGGATTTCGTGGGCAAGCTTGCCCGCGAGTGTACGCAGGTAGCTGGTGTATTCGTTCAGCCGCGACAGGAGTGTTGCGAATCCGCGTGCGACGTCGCCCAGTTCATCCGCGGCGCCGGTCTCCGGAAAGCTCGTGACCAGATCCGTTCCGGTCAGCGCCGATTCGCTCGCCTGCCGCAGCCGCGCGAGCCGCAGCGCCAGCCACGCCGCGAAGGCGAACATCGCGGTGACCGCCACGAGACTGGTGATCAGCGCGAAGTTGAGCATGCGCGTGAGGGCGTGGTCACGCAGGTGAATCCAGCGCTGCGCACTCTGGGTGACGGACAGCGTGCCGATGACATCCCTGTGATCGCGATCGTAGATCGGCGCGCTCGATTCAATAAGCTGCCGCTCACCGGGCCGATCGACGAAGCGCCGGTACAGCCGCGCGAGCAGCGGCGACTCCGGACGCAGGGCTCCGGCCTGGGCCAGTGCGTCGGCGCGCGCCAGCACGTCCCCGTCGGGCGCACTCAATGATAGCTTCAGCCCCGGCTGCAGGAACTGCGCAAGATAGGAGGTGAGCTCCGGTGCGGCCACGATCAGTCGCCCGAGGGTATGCAGGTCATCGCTGCGCAGGGAGCCGTAGCTCACCGGCAGCGCGCCGCGCGCATCGCGGTCATCCACCAGCACTCCAAAACCCCGGCCGAGCATGGAGAGCGGCACGCGCAGTTCGATCCGGTAGCCCTGAGATGTGGTTTGCCAGGCGCCGCGGATGCGTGGCTCGATGGGTGCGGTGCGCTGCCCGTACTCGCCGATTTCCACGCGCCGCGCCGTCACGGATCCTGGGCCGGTGGCGGCCAGGAACACCTGCTGCTGCACACCCTGCGGGTCTTCAAACCCGAGCCACACCCGGTCGCCGAAAATCGCGGGGTCGAGCACGTTGGTGCCGGGTGCATCGAACAGCGGATGCTCGTCGTGCACCTCGAGCAGCACAAACAGCATGCGCTCGTAGACGCCAGTGAGAATCCCAAAGCGCCGGTGCTCACCGCTGGTGAAGTACTTCCACGCCGTGGGCACGCGCGGCCAGTCTTCGGAGTACCCGTCCAGCGGCGGCGCCGAGGTCAACACCAGCGGCTCAAGATCATAGGGGCCGCTTTTGGTTGGGACCGCATCAGCCGCAGGCGCGGCGGGCGCCGCGGCTGCTTCAGTCCCGTTGCCAGCCGCCGCATCCGTATCGGCCGGCGCCTCCTGGGAGGCGTCCGCAGCGGCTGGCGTGAGCGACTGTGCCGGCGCAACCGGCGCTGGTGGCGCCTCGCGATACAAAAGATCGGTGCGGCCCTGCAGCGAGGCGGCGATAGTCTGCGCGACCGACTGCAGCGAGGTCTGCTCGCCTTCGCGCAGTGCCGACTCCATTTCGCGTGCGTAGCGGCATCCGGCCCACGGCAGCACGAGCGTAGCGAGGCCGAGCAGCAGCAGCTTCAGGCGCAGGGTCATGACAGATGCTCACTCGACCCAGCGATAACCCATGCCGTAAACGGTCTGCACCGCGTCGAACTTCGGGTCGACGCTCTGGAACTTGCGGCGGATGCGTTTCACGTGCGAGGTGATGGTGTTGTCATCGAGCACGACATTGGCGGCGTCCATCAGCTGCTGGCGGTTCCTGACGTGACCGGGGTGCCGCGCGAGCGCGTGCACCATCCAGAATTCCGTGAGCGACAGCAGCACCACCTGGCCGCTCCACTGCACACTCATGCGCTCGGAGTCGAGGGTGAGGGCGCCGCGGGTGATGATGTCGGCGGGCGCTGCGGGTGTGCGCAACGCATCGAGCCTGCGAAACAGCGCGTTCACCCGCGCGATCAGGTGCGGCAGGCTCAGGTCCTTGGTGAGAAAATCATCCGCACCGAGGCGCAGCCCCGACACCGCGTCGATCTCACTGTCGCGCGCGGTAAGAAAAATGATCGGCAGCTCAGCCGAGCGGGCGCGCAGCTGCCGGCACAGCTCGAAGCCGCCTTCCGGCTCGTCCTGCAGTGAAATATCGATGATCGCCAGGTCCGGCAGCCGCGAACTGAAAGCCTGCATCGCCTCGGCGCGGTTGGCGTAACAGCGCACCGCGTAACCTTCGCGCGTGAAAGCCGCCGCGTAGTTGTCACGGATTGCCGGCTCGTCTTCAACAATGGCGACCTGGCGCTTCATGATCTGACAAGGCTACAGGCTGCGCGCGGGAGGTGAAAGCGCGAACGCGCCGCGCCACAGTGCGCCACAATTGCTCCCCGCGACGCCACATTTACGCCACCGGGCCCAACGGTGTGCCGTGGCGAAATGTCCCCGTAACCACCGCACGGGGATTTCTCATGAGCGCACACTCACTCGGATTGCAGGAGCCTGCCGATGGACGGGACATGCTCGCCAATTGGCTTGCCCTCATCGCGTTACTGGCACTGGGCATCGTCTGGCCTCCCGCCAACGCGCTACGAAATCCGACTCTCCAGCGGCCCGGCATTGTGCCCACGTCTATTGCTGCGCGTCGGGCGCGAGGGGCTCGCCCGCTAGAACGCGTTGAACCCCGTGAGCTCGCGCCCGATGGTGAGCTGGTGAATGGTCTCGGTGCCCTCGTAGGTGATGACACTCTCGAGGTTCAGCATGTGGCGGATCGGGGAGTACTCGGCGCTGATGCCGGCGCCGCCCAGCATGTCGCGGCAGTCGCGCGCGATATCGAGCGCCATGCGGCAGTTGTTCCACTTGGCGAGCGACACGTGCGCGGGCTGCATGGTGCCGGCTTCCTTCATGCGCCCGAGCTGCAGCGCCAGCAGCTGCGCGGTGGTGATGCGGCGGGCCATGTCGGCGAGGCGCACCTGGATGGTCTGGTTGTGTGAGAGCGGGCGGCCGAAGAGCGTGCGTGTCGCGGTGTAGTCGAGCAGTTGCTTCAGGCACGCCTGGGCGGCGCCGATGACGCCCCAGGCAATGCCGTAGCGCGCCTGGTTGAGGCACGACAGCGGCCCCTTGAGCCCCACGACCCCCGGCAACACGCGTTCCGCGGGTACGACGACATTGTCAAAGAACAGCGAGGCGGTGATGGAGGCGCGCAGCGAGAACTTGTGCTGGATCTCGGGAGCGGAAAAGCCCGGCGTGCCTTTTTCCACGAGGAAGCCACGGATGCCATCCAGCGTCGTGGCCCACACCACGGCGACGTCGGCGATCGCCCCGTTGGTGATCCACATTTTCGAGCCGTTCAGCACCCAGTCCGTGCCGCGCTTTTTCGCGTGCGTCTTCATGTTGGCCGGATCCGAGCCGCCGTGCGGCTCGGTGAGGCCGAAGCAGCCAATCAGCTCACCGCGTGCCATGCGGGGCAGGTACTTGCGCTTCTGTTCCTCGGAGCCGAAGGCCCAGATCGGATACATGCACAAGGAGGACTGCACCGATACGAAGCTGCGGATGCCCGAGTCGCCGCGCTCCAGTTCCTGGCAGATGAGCCCGTAGCAGATCGCGTTCAGACCCGCGCACTCGTAGCCCTCAAGGGAGGAGCCGAGGAGTCCCAGCGAGGCGAGTTTCGGGATCAGCTCTTTGGGGAAGCGATGCTCCTCGAAGCAGCGCTGAATGACCGGCAGCACTTCGCCATCCACCAGGCGCGCCACGGATTCCTGCACCAGGCGCTCCTCGTCGGTGAGCGCGGCGCGCACGTCGAACAGGTCCAGCGGGTCAAGCGCGGCAGCGGCGGACTTGGCGGGCTTGGCGGAAGCGGCGGCTTTGGCCACGGCGGTCTCCTTGGCAAGGGCTCCCGGTTTTCCGGGGCGCGCATGATAACGGGTCTGCGCGCATGGCGACATCCATTGCCACGAAAGTGCGGTGGAATTGGGGCAGTCGTTGGTGCACCCTGCCGCCATGAAAATCCCAGAAATTCTCATAGTCGAGACGGTGCACCAGCCCGGCAGTCTCGCCCGGGTTCTGCAGGTCATTGCCGATGCCGGGCTCGCGATCGAGCAGCTCACCGCGCTGCGGCGCGACCAGGGCAAGACGCTGTGGGAAATCACCCTGGAGATGGACGAGGAGGCGGATCGCTCGCTGTACGAGCGCATCGGCCAGTTGCCCATCGCGCGCTTCGTCGGCAAGTCCGACCGCGTCTTCAATCGTCACCGCGGCGGCAAGATCCACACCGTCGCGAACCTGCCAATCGACACCCGCCAGGTGCTGCGCGATGTCTACACCCCAGGCGTCGCGCGCGTGTGCCTCGCCATCCAGAAGGATCCGCAGGCGGCGTACGAGTTCACCGCGCTCGGCAGCACCGTCGCCATTGTCACCAACGGCACCGCGGTACTGGGCCTTGGCAACATCGGGGCACTCGCCGGGCTGCCGGTCATGGAAGGCAAGGCGGCGCTGTTCGCGGACCTGGTCGGCTTGAGCGGCGTGCCGATCCTCATCAACGACACCGACCCAAAGCGCGTCGTCGATATCATCACCGGCATCGCGAGCTCTTTCGGCGCCATNNCGGCACTCAGGGGTGGACCCGCGTGGCAGCATCGTCGGGCAAATCGGCCTGGGCGCCGCGGGCGCCGGCATCGTGCGCCTGCTGCAGGCTTACGGTGTGCGGCACGTGTTGGGTATGGATCGTAACGCTGCTGCCGTGGCGCGACTGGTGGCCTCCGGGGGCGAGGGCGTGAGCCTCGAGGCACTCATGCAGCGCGCCGACATCGTGATTGCGACCACCGGGGTCAAGGGCCTGATCAAGCCGCAATGGGTGAGAAAGGGGCAGGTGATCCTCGCGCTCTCGAACCCGGATCCTGAGATCGAGCCGCTCGTGGCGCGCGAACAGGGCGCCGCATTTGCCGCCGACGGCAAGGGCATTAACAACGTGCTGGCGTTTCCCGGCCTCTTCAAGGGTGCGCTGGAGGCACGCGCGCGCAGCTTCTCGGATGCCATGCTGATGGCGGCGGCGAATGCGATTGCCGATTTGGCGCAGGGCGATGAGCTGGTCCCGGACCCGCTCGACAAGGAGGTTCACGCGAAAGTGACCGCGGCGGTGCGCGCGGCCGCCGAGAGTGCCGGAGCCCCTAGTCCATCGGCCTAAATCGCTTAGAAGCGATTTAGGCGGACAGTAGTTCCGTTTCCGCCGGCCAAAGGCGTGACTTTGGCCGGCTGCGGCGGTGACCGCAGGGCTGGTTCCGTTGTGTTAACACGCCCTAGTACCGGACGTTGAATCGGCGGTAAAGCGCGGCCTCCAGCCACAACGGTCCGACCAGCAGGAACTGCAGGTCCTTGAAGAACGAGGGCCGCTTGCCCTCAACGGCGTGACCGATGAACTGCCCGACCCAGGCGATGACGAAAATGACCAGCGACGTCAGCCACAGCGGCCAGGGCAGATGCGTGAGTCCGCGCGTGACCGCGAGCAGCGCCACGAATCCGATGAGGGCGCCGGCGGCAAGTGCGGGCGAGAGCAGCAGGTAGTAGACGATCGCCGCCGCGGCACCGAGGCTCGCCCAGTTGAGCCAATGCGACCACGTGGCTACGGACGCGGGTACGGGCACGCACCACAGAAGCCCCAACACCGCCAGCACGATCGGCGGCACGCAGATCCAGTGCAGGCGCTTGTTGGTCGGGTCCTGGTGGCTGGCACCGTACTCGCTCAGCAGATCGTTCACGCTGCGCATGCCCGGCAACCTAACCTAAGGGCAGACGCAGCGTGCAAGCGGCGCCGGTTCAGGCGGCTATCAGGCCGCGCAGCTTACCCAGCGCGCTCGCTTCGATCTGGCGGATGCGCTCCGCTGACACACCGTATTTGTCGGCGAGCTGGTGCAGCGTTGCCTTGTTTTCCGTCATCCAGCGGCGCTGCACGATGTCGCGGCTGCGCTCATCGAGACGTCCGAGCGCGCCGAATAGCTGCTCTTCGGACTCTTCCTCGCTGTCCGCGCTTTCCACCAGCTCCGCCGGATCAGCGCCGGCTGAGGGCAGGTAGGCCGCGGGACTCCAGGCCTCTTCCTCGTCCGTCTCGGGGGCCGGATCGAAGGACATGTCGCGGGCCGCGAGACGCTTCTCCATTTCGGTGACTTCGCCTGGCGTCACACCCAGGTCGCGCGCTACGGCGGCGGTTTCCTCCGCCGACAGCCAGCTGAGATTCTTTTTCATGCGACGCAGGTTGAAGAACAGTTTGCGCTGCGCCTTGGTGGTAGCGACCTTCACCAGCCGCCAGTTGCGCAGCACGTACTCGTGGATCTCGGCGCGGATCCAGTGGACCGCGAACGACACCAGGCGCACGTTGACGGAGGGGTCAAACCGCTTGACCGCCTTCATGAGTCCGACGTTGCCTTCCTGGATCAGGTCTCCAACCGGCAGACCATAGCCGCTGTAGCCACGCGCGATGTGCACCACAAAACGCAGGTGCGACAGCACCAGCTGCCGCGCGGCGTCAAGGTCGTCCCTGGATCGGAACGCTTCGGCGAGTTCGCGCTCTTCGTCGCGAGACAGGATGGGAATGCGGCTCACCCGCTCGAGGTAGGCGTCGAGACTGCCCAGCGGACCGGCCAATGCCTGGTCGCCGATGCGGGTAACCAATGCGGTTCCAGCAGTCATGAGATCTCCCGTGGGGTTGGGTCGATATTCTAGCAGTCGAGCTCTTGGAGTGCTAACGGCGGCCGGAGTTCCGGGAGGTATCAACTTTTTATATTTCATAAACAATAGCTTGCGGCTGATTCGGCCGACTCCGGAATCCCCCATCAGAGGGGNNAAAAAAGTAAGGGGATCAGATGATCGCTATTCATTTCGCCGGTCTGCATGCGTTCTGGCTGCCGATCCTGCTGTCCTCGGTCATCGTGTTCGTGGCGAGCTCCGTGATTCACATGGCGCCGCTGTGGCACAAGGGCGACTTCCCGAAGATGCCGATGGAGTCGCAGGTGCTCGATGCCCTGCGTCCGCTCGCCATCCCGCCCGGCGACTATTTCATTCCCCGCGCCAGTGGCATGGAGGAAATGAGGACCCCGGAGTTCAAGGCCAAAATGGCCAAGGGCCCCGTGGCCGTGTTCACGGTCATGCCCAACGGGCCGATCTCCATGAACCGCAACCTCATCCAATGGTTCGTGTTCCTGCTGGTGGTCGGGGTATTCGTCGCCTACATCAACGGGCGCTCCCTGCCGATCAATACCCCATACCTGCGGGTGTTCAAGAGCGTCGCCGTAACCACTTTCGTCGCTTATTCGCTGGCGCTGGTGGAACTGTCGATCTGGTACCGGCGCTCCTGGGTCATGACCGCGAAGTCCGCCCTGGACGGGGTGATCTATGCGCTGCTGACGGCCGGGGTCTTCGGCTGGCTGTGGCCGCATTATTAGTCCATGGGGCGAAATCGCGTGCCGCGATTTCGCCGGACATCAGCTGCGTTTTCGCCGGCAAAAGGCGTCGTTTTTGCCGGCTGCGGCGGTACCGCGTCACGCCGGCGCGGTGTTATGACCGCGGCTGTTTGGATTTGCAGCAAAGGGTGAGTCACCCCCGGCTTTTGAGGCAGGAAGTCAAGAGTGCGTCACGCATGCATGACATAAGGGATGGTCTGATAGAGTCACTACCTCAAGTACTTTCGAGGCGCGTGGGCTGGATGAATCAGGGTCGCTTTCTTTCCGTCACGGCATTTGCCTGCCTGCTCGTCCTGGCTGCGTCCGCTTCGCGTGCTGCCACTGAGGACGGCGTACTGGTGCGCACGCACCTGAAATACGCCCACCGCGCCGCGCTGTCCGCTCCCCGGGGACTGCGCTCGAGCGCCGCGCTGGTGGTCGACACCACGCACTCCTCGATCCTGTATTCCCACAACGCCGAGGTGGCCATGCCCATCGCCTCGATCACCAAGCTTATGACGGCGCTGGTGGTCATGGACGCGGGGCAGGCACTTGATGAGCCCCTGGAGGTCACCGCCGAGGACCGCAGTCTCCGTAGGGGATCGCGCTCGCGCCTCTCACCGGGCACGCTCCTCACGCGCGGCGACCTCATGCATCTGGCGCTCATGGCCTCGGAAAACCATGCCGCACACGCTCTCGGGCGCAACTACCCGGGCGGCCTTGGCGCCTGCGTGGCCGCCATGAATGCCAAGGCACGCGAGCTGGGGATGACGAACGCCCATTTCGTGGAGCCCACGGGACTTTCGGACGAGAACGTCGCGAGCCCCTCGGACCTGTCGAAGCTGGTGATGGCGGCCGCCAAGGTGCCCGCCATCCGTGAGTACTCCACCGACGGGAACTACCAGGTGCGCGTCGGACGGCGGATGGTGCGTTTCCGCACCACCGATTCGCTGGTGACGCGGCCGGACTGGAAGATCGAAGTGCAGAAGACCGGCTACATTTCAGAAGCCGGCCGCTGCCTCGTGATGCAGACCGTGATCGAGAATCGCACCGTCGTCATCGTGCTCTTGAATTCCTACGGCAAACGCACCCGCGTGGCCGATGCGCGCCGCATCCGTAAATGGATGGAGGCACGGCTGACCTCGCAACCCACACCGCTAGCCGCGACCACGCCGGTAGCCACGACCACCTAAGCGCGCGGCTCGATGTCGCGCAGGTGGCGGGCGGCGGCGATCCAGGCCCCCAGCCACCCCAGTACGACTCCCGCCCCCAGCAGAATGCCGACATCGTCGGTGGTTGGCCCGCGCAGCACATAGCGGCTCCCGTACAGGCGCGCGAGCGTCGCCACCGGCTCCCCGAGCACCACGATGGCGATGGCGACGATTCCCCAGGCAAGCAGCGCACCCCCCAGCCCGTACAACATGCCGGTGTACAGGAACGGGCGGCGCACGAAAGCGTTGGAGCCACCGACCAGCTTGGTGACTTCAATTTCGGCGCGACGCCCCTGGATCTCCAGGCGAATGGTATTGCCGATCACCGCCAGCACCCCGACACCCAGCAGTGCCGCGGCGAGGAGCAGCACGTGCCGCAGCAGGTCCAGGATGGCGTTGAAGCGCATGACCCATTCCGCGTCCACCTGTACCAGGTCCACCTCCGGCCAGGCGCTGAAATAGCGTCGCAGCGACTCCAGCGCCGCGCCGGAGGTGTAGGCCGTCCGCGGCCGCACGTGCAGCACGTGGGGCAGGGGGTTTTCCTTCAGGGCCGTGAGCGCATCCCCGAAGCCTGAGTATTTGCGAAACTCCTGCAGGCCCTGGTCCGCCGGGATGAGGGTCACGGTGGCGACGTCGCTGCGCTGCTGGGCGGCCTGGGCGAGCTGCTGGGCCTTGGCGAGCGGCGTATCGGTCTTCAGGTACACGGACATGTCCACGGCGCTGGCGAAATTGCCGGTCGCCGCCTGGGCGTTGATCACGAACACGCGCAGCGCCGTGGGCAACGCCAGCGCGAGGGCGATCACGATGAGGGTGAGCACGGTGGCGGCCGGGCTGCGTGCGAGCTTCCCCAGCGATCCTAAGAACGCCTGCAGATGCCGCGCGCTCGTGACCGCAAGACTCATCGGGTCGCCACCAGGCTCGGCAGCGAATCGCCGGCATCGCCCTGCACCTGGCCGTTCTCCAGCACGATGACGCGCTGGCCGAACTCACGCACCAGGTGCATATCGTGAGTCGCCACCACCACCGTGACACCGACGTCCTGGAAGCGCCGGAACAGCCGCATCACTTCCAGCGACAGGTCAGGATCGAGGTTACCGGTGGGTTCATCGGCGATGAGCAGCGCAGGCTTACTGACCACGGCGCGCGCGATGCCGACGCGCTGCTGCTCGCCGACCGACAGTTCCTGCGGCAGCACGCGTTCTTTGCCCAGGAGACCCACCTGATCCAGAGCCGCCCGCACGCGCTTGTCGATTTCCTTGAGCGGTGTGGCGGCCACCGCCAGCGGCAGCGCCACGTTGTCGTAAACCGGGCGATCGGCGAGCAGCTTGTGGTCCTGGAATACGACACCGATATGACGCCGGAAGGCCGGGATGTGGCGTGCCTTCAAGGCGTGGGTGTTCTTGCCGTTCACCAGCACGTTGCCGCGACTCGGCCGCTCCAGCAACGCGATGAGCTTAAGGACGGTGCTCTTGCCGGCGCCCGAACGGCCGGTGAGAAACACCATCTCGCCGTTATGGATGTTGAAGTTGATGTTGCTGAGCGCTTCGCGCCCGTTGCCGTAGCGCTTGCTGACCCGGTCGAAGACGATCATGCCGCGGCCGCCCCGTCCGTGAGCGCCGCGGCGAACGCCTGCGCATCGAACTCACCGAAATCCTCGGCGCTTTCGCCGACGCCGATGTAGCGGATCGGAATTTTCAGCTCCTGCGCAATGGCGATCACGATGCCGCCCTTTGCCGTGCCGTCGAGCTTGGTGAGCACCAGTCCCGTCACGCCCACGGCAGCCGTGAACTGTCGGGCCTGCGCGAGCGCGTTCTGCCCCTGGTTGGCGTCCAGCACCAGCAGCACCTCATGCGGCGCCCCCGGGTCCACACGCTGAATCACGCGGCGGACTTTTTTCAGCTCCTCCATCAGGTGCGACTGGCTGTGGAGGCGGCCCGCGGTGTCCGCGAGCAGCACGTCACTGCCGCGCGAGCGTGCCGCCGCCATGGCATCGAACACCACCGCGCCCGGATCCGCACCGGGCAGCTGCGCGGCAAACGCCGACCCCGAGCGTTCCGCCCACACCTGCAGCTGCTCGATGGCCGCGGCACGGAAGGTGTCGCCGGCGGCCAGGAGCACGCTCTTACCCTCGTCCGTGCAGCGCCGTGCGAGTTTGCCGATGGTGGTGGTCTTGCCTGAGCCATTCACGCCGACGACCAGGATCACGAACGGCTTCGCCGCCGCATCGATTACGAGCGGCTTCGCGCAGGGCGCGAGGATCTCCACGATGGCCGTCCGCAGCGCGCCGATGAGCGCCGAGGCGTCGGCGAGCTCATGGCGCGCCACGCGTGCCCGTAAACCCTCAAGAATGCGCTCGCTTGCCTCCACGCCGACATCCGCCCCGAGAAGCCGCGTCTCCAGTTCCTCGAGAATGGCCGCATCGATGGGCCGCCCCTTGAAGAGGTCGGCGAGATCATAGGTCAGCCAGGAGTTGCCGCGGTTCAGGCGCTGGCGCAGGCGCCTGATGAAACCGGGGCGCCCATCGGGGCGCTCCTCAGGCGGCGGTGCGGGTCGTGCAGGGGGGCGGTGGAACATGGCCGGCATTGTAGCGGGGAAAAAAGCAGGGGCGGCCGATTGGCCGCCCCTGGGGTGCGTACGGATATGCCCGGGTGCGCTTACGGCTGGATCACCTGCGGGTACGTGAAGATGATTTCCTGACCGCCCGAGGCGGCGAAGCTGATGGCCTCACCCTGCATCTCCGCGGTCACGGCTGGTACGACATCGTCGATGATCGAACCGTGGTCGCCCTGGATGAAGTTCACGTAGGCACGGAACCCCCCGGCATTCACGAGCGGTCCGGGCGCCGGAGCAGGAATCCGCGTAAGTCCCGCCAGTCCGTAAGTCGACGCCAGGATGAGGGCGGCGGTGGAGGAGTTCGGCACGACCTGATCGGGGCAGCCGTTGATGAACGTCTGCGCGTTGCAGCCCGCAGGCGGCGGCGTGCTGCCGACCACCTGCAGCAGGTGGATGGGATGCAACTCGGTCGTCTGCGCGATGTAGTTGATCGGATCCCCTGCGTCGGTCACGTTCTGCGAGTCGCGGAAGAACTGCGAATACAGCGTCGTGCCCGGCTGCAGACCCTGGGCCTCGAGCCCCGCATTGATCTGCGGGGCGAAGCTCGGGGAGGTGATGAGCAGCCGCGCGAGGTCACCGCCCGGGTTGGCGAGTGTGCCAGTGCTGACATCGGTCGCCGGCACGACGCCCAGGAATACGGCGCCGACGATGGCGCCGAGCGAGTGGCCCAGGTAGTGCGTCTGTCCCGCCGCGAACATTTTGGCATTGCCGGCGTTGGCCACGACCGCGTTGGAGACCGAGCGCTCGAACGTAATGAGGTCCGCCGCGCCCTCGCGCAGGTTATCGCGTGAGGTGAGCGGGCTCGTCAGGTTGATGAAGTACGACCCCGAAGGATCGATGGCCGGTGGATTGATCAGGTCCAGGTCGAAGGTGCGCTCGATGGAGCCGCTGGCCGGGAGCCCTAAGCCCGCGTACAGCGGGTTGGCGCTGCTGGCATAGAAGTAGGTGGCCGGGTTGGCGACATTGTAAGGCGTCGTGATGCCGTGCAACGGCAGGTCGATGGCCACTACCGCGAAGCCGGCATCGGCGAACGAGTCGGCCACCGCGAGCATGTCCTCGCGGTTGCGCGTGATGCCNNGGCACCGTGGCCAGCACCGGGATCAGCAGATTCTGCGTCGCCACTGGCAGCGGGTTGTAGCGGGTGACGAAGGTGCTGCTCGGATCGAGTGGAAACGGCGGCGCGTTCCAGTAACCGGTGAGCGGCGCGGACTTGCTCAGGTAATAGGGAATGGTGAGCACGCCGACGAGTATGTCGGAGTGTCCCGGCAGTGCCGGGTTCGCCACGTTCGTGGGTATCCCGGTGGCGTTGAGGCTGATCGCCTGCGGCGCGGTGGTGGCCGACACCAGCTCCAGCGTGTCGACCGTGGACCCGGTCGTGAAGCTGAAGGTCAGCACGATGTTGGCCGGATTCAGGCTGTTGGCGAGCACCGGGATCCCCTGCGCGAGCGCCTGCGCGATCTGCAGCTGCGCGCCGGTCAGCTGGCAGATGCCGTTCAGCGTCGGATCGGTGATGCTCGGGCAGGTCGCCCCGCCGGCGAGGGCCGCCTTGATGGCGGCGTAGTCGGTGTCCGGCACGGCGGCGTTGCCGGAAGTATCGGTGATGCCGTTATTCAGGATCACCAGGTAGCCGTTGCCGGTGGTGCAGTTGGCACCCAGGAACTGGCCGTTCTGGATGCAGGTGCTCGCGGTCAGCGGATGCAGCGGAGTGATCTCGAGGATCTCAGCTCCAACCGGGCCATCCTCGGTCGCGATGCCGACGGTGTAGTCCACGCCCTGGACGAGCGGGGCCCCGGTCCCTGCGACTCCAATAGTCGCCTTGGTGGTGTTGCTCGTGATCACAGGCACCACGATCACGGTTAGCGGGTTGAGGGTGGCCGGATTGATTGGCCCACCGAAAGTCGTACGGATTACCGCGTTCGTCGAGAAACCGTCGAGGGCGTTTACCGCCGTCTGGATGGGCTCGAGCGCATTCGCTGGCTGGATGTTGAGGGTGCCGTCGGTCGAGCCCGCGAAATACAGGTCGGTCGGGTAGGGCAGGATCCCGGAGGCCGGCTTGAAGAGCGCCACGTTGGTGCCGGACGGCGTAACCGGTGTCGCGCCCCCGGGGTTGCCATTCATGCTGTTGGTATTGGCCGGACCGATGGTGTCGCCAGCCGTGCAACCACCAATAAGCAGTGCAACCGTTGCAATGGCGGCGGCAATGAGCTTTTTCATATCCCTCGAACTCCCTGAAGCCCCAAGACCGCCTGGCGCGTTCGGGTGTCAGGCGCGGGCGCGGTCCATATTTTCTTGCTGAATTCGCGGGCCACAGTTCTTATCGTGGCCCACCTGGCGTGACCCCTCCCGCCGGTGCTGTTTTGAGCGCATGTAAATGAGCCAAGCTAGAGTACGCTTAGGTCGAGAAGGGTGGCAAGGTGCGACACTTTCAGGGCGCAGGGTAAGTGGCGTTCCGCGGTAAATCAGGCGTCGGTGTCGCGGTCCCGGTGAGGCGCGCCGGCCACGCGCGCGTCCTGCGCATCATCGGAGGAACCTGGCGCGGCAGGAAGCTGCGCTTCCCCGTCAACACGGCCCTGCGGCCGACACCCGACCGCGTGCGCGAGACACTGTTCAACTGGGTGGGCGCGCGTGCGCAGGGGGCGCGGTGCCTGGATCTTTTCGCC
This sequence comes from Gammaproteobacteria bacterium, assembly GCA_003136935.1. GTDB lineage: Bacteria > Pseudomonadota > Gammaproteobacteria > Steroidobacterales > Steroidobacteraceae > 13-2-20CM-66-19. The sequence goes on along the minus strand of PLEC01000025.1, from coordinate 19,122 downwards.
GGCAGCGGTGCGCTGGGACTTGAGGCGCTGTCGCGCGGCGCGGCCCACGCAACTTTCGTCGAACGCGACGGCGCGGCGGCGCGCGAGCTCGGCGCGCGCCTGAGTGAATGGGGCGCCGCGGACGCGCGGGTCGAGCACACCGACGCCTTGGCATTCCTCGCCGGCAAAGCGAGCGCCTTCGATCTGGTATTCCTCGATCCGCCGTTTGATTCGGATCTCTTGCCGCGCTCGGCCGTGCTGCTGGAGAACGGCGGCTGGCTTAAGGCTGGCGGGCTGGTTTATGTGGAATGCGCTGCCCGCGCCGGCCTGCCGCCACTGCCACCCGCCTGGGCGCTGCTCAAGGCGAAGCAGGCCGGCGAGGTCGGTTATCATCTGTTCGCGCGCGCCGCGCTCAACGCCACCACGCCGCATGAAACGTAACGCAGTCTATCCGGGTACCTTCGATCCGATCACCAACGGCCACCACGACCTGGTGCGCCGCGCCGCGGGCATTTTCGATCAGGTCATCGTGGCCATCGCGGCGAGCCCCACCAAGACGCCGATGTTTCCGCTCGCCCTGCGCGTGGAACTGGCGCGGCGCGTCCTAAGTGATCTGCCCAACGTGGAGGTGCAGGGTTACGCGGGTCTCACCGTCGACTTTGCGCGCCAGTACCAGGGGGCTGTCATCGTGCGCGGCCTGCGGGCGCTATCGGATTTTGAGTTCGAGTTCCAGCTCGCCAACATGTCGCGCCATCTGGACCGCAACTTCGAGACCGTGTTTCTCACCCCGCAGGAGCAGTTCACCTTTATCTCCTCGACGCTGGTGCGCGAGATTGCGGTGTTGGGGGGCGACGTACACGAGTTCGTGCATCCGATCGTGGAAGCCGAGCTGAAGAAGCAGCGCCGCACCTGAATTCATCTCCCTCCCGCACGGCACATGGACACCCACGGGCACATCGATGTTGAACACGGACTGGAGGGTGCGTGGGTGCCGATCGACGCCAGCGTCGCGGGCAGCCAGCTGCCGGTGAATGATCTGCGGGTGCGCTACCTGGTGCTCGCGGCGGGTGGCTACCGCATCATCGATCGCAGCAACCAGGTCGTGGACGGCGGGCGCTACCTGGTGAACCAGGCACCGCAGCCGCGCACCATGGACATCGTCGGGAGTCATGGCCCGAACGCCGGGCGCATCATGCACGCGATCTACGAGCTGCAAGGCGATGAACTCACGGTGTGTTACGACCTGGAAAGCGCCGAGCGCCCCGGCGACATGCGGGCGCGGCAGGACCAGCTGCTGCTGCGTATCACCTACACGCGGGCGGTAATCGGTTTTGACTGACTAGCGTGACTTGCGTGCGCGGGCGCGCTTGCGCTGCGGCCGTGCAACTGCTTTCGCAGCCCCGGACGCACGCTTCTTGCGGCCGGCCACCTTGCGGCGTTTTCGTGGCACGCGCGGCAGACGCACTCGCTGCGTGGGTGCCGGGAGCTTGCCGGCGCGCTGAAGTTCCAGCGCCCGCCACAGGTACCAGGCCGCGGCGCTCCGGTACGGTTTCCAGCGCTCGCCCCACAGCGCCAGCACCTTCGGCTTTGGCAGGCGGGTGAGTCCATAGGCTGCGCGAAATCCAGCGCGCACGCCGAAATCATCCACCGGCAGGATGTCCGGACGCCCGAGCTGGAACATGAGGAGCATTTCCACCGTCCAGCGGCCGACACCGCGCACCTGCGTGAGCCGCTCGATGATCGCTGTGTCTGCGAGTGCTGCGAGCGTGCTGCGGTCGGGAACCACCGCGGCGAGGGTCTTGGCGGCCAGATCCTTGAGTGCTGCGACCTTGGCAAAAGAAAAGCCGGCGGCGCGCAGAGTTTCGGTGGACGCATCCAGGATCGCCTGCGGAGTGGGAAAGTCGTCCTTGCCGCAGGCAACCACGAGGCGCCTGAGGATGGTGTTGGCCGCGATGCCATTCAACTGCTGGTGAGCGATGGCGTGGGCGAGCGCCTGAAAGGGCTCATGGTCCCTGAGCGTGAGTCGCAGCGGTCCTGCGACCCGGATCACTCCGCCCAGAATCGGATCGGTGCGGGTGAGATGGGCGAGGATGCGTTTGCTCATATTACTTCTGGCAGGCGGGGCAATAGTACGTCGAACGCTGCCCCTGCGTTCTTGAGCGCACCGGGGTGCCGCAGCGGCGGCAGGGCTTACCGGCGCGCTCGTAGACGTAGAGCCGCTGGCGGAAATAGCCCGGCACGCCGTCGGCGCCGACGTAGTCGCGCAGCGTCGTGCCGCCGGCGCGTATTGCCTGCGCCAGCACCGCGCGCACCGCGCGCACCAGGTGCGCAGCCTCCACGCGCGACAGCATCGCGGCGCGTCGTCCGGGAGCGATGCGTGCGCGGAACAACGCCTCGCTGGCGTAGATGTTGCCTACGCCGACCACGAGATGACTGTTCATCAGCAGCTGCTTGATGGCGACGCGCCGCTTGCGCGTGACGCGCCACAGGTATTGCGCGTCGAACGCCGCATCGAAGGGTTCAGGCGCGAGGCGCGCCAGCAATGGGTGCCTGGCGGGATCCGCGCGCGTGAAAATGAGACTGCCGAAGCGCCGTGAATCGTTGAAGCGCAGCGCCTTGCCCGAGTCGAGCACCACGTCGAAGTGGTCATGCGTGCGCCGCGGCTCGCGTGCCTCTACGACCCGCAGATTCCCCGACATGCCGAGGTGCACCAGCAGCGTCCCGGACTCGAGTGCAATCAGCAGGTATTTTGCGCGGCGGCCGATGCCGGTGATGCGTTGCCCGGCGACATTGGCCGGCAGAGTCGCCGCCACCGGCCAGCGCAGCCGCCGCTCGTAGACTTCGAGTGTGACAATGCGCCGGCGCCGTACGTGAGGCTCGAGACCTCGGCGCGTCGTTTCGACTTCAGGGAGTTCGGGCAAGCGCGGGTTCGCCGCGCGGCACTACTTGATCTTCGACTCTTTATAGGCGACGTGCTTACGCGCCTTGGGGTCGAACTTCTTCACTTCCAGCTTATCCGGGTGCAGACGCTTGTTCTTGGTGGTCACGTAGAAGTGACCGGTGCCGGCCGAGGACAGGAGTTTGATCTTCTCGCGCATGGTGTTCTCCTACCGGGGTGCCTCAGACCTTGCGGCCCTGGGCGCGCAACTCGCTGAGCACCTTGTCGATGCCCCGCTTTTCGATGGTGCGCATGCCGTTGGTGCTCAGGCGCAGCGTAACCCAGCGCTTCTCGGTCTCGACCCAGAACCGCTGCGTGTGCAGGTTCGGCAGGAAGCGGCGGCGCTTCTTGTTATTGGCGTGAGAGACGCGATTACCGACGGCAGGCTTCTTTCCGGTGACTTCGCAGACGCGGGACATACAAAAACCTTCAATAATTTCAGAGACTTAAGGGTCCGTCGCCACACGGCAGGCGGCTCCCGGGCCGGGCTTTATACCAGCCCGGCGGCGGGATCTCAAGGAGGTGCGCGCGCGGCGGGAACGAAGCCACCAGACCCTGGGTCCACTGTCACTGGGCATCGGCGCCCGCTGGGAGCGTAAGACCGGGCGTGGGAGGGCCAGGGAGCTGGAGTCCGCATAGAAGCGTGGTGTTCGCCGCGGTCGTCGCGCTGCACGCTGGCCTCGTCATCACCCTGACGGTCGCACTTCGAACTCAAGCCCGGCGCTCAACGGCAGATGATTTCGTCAGCGCGTTGATCTTTCTCTCGACGCCGGTTCCTCCAACTTCCTCCAGCCGCAGACCTGCCAGAGCTAGCACCGCTGCGGCGCCCGCCGAACAACCTGCTGCACCACTTGCCGGGATCAGCGAGCCTGCCGATGTAGGCACGTCGATCGACTGGGATATGGAGGCGCGGCGTGCAAGCACTGCCGTGACGGGCGCACAGAAGTTCCGGGAGTTTGGTCAGATCCCGAAGGCGGATGTTGCGCGGGATTTGCGTGCGTCGCCGGCGCATGCCGCGGGTGAGCAGTATCGGGACGAGGATGGCACCTGGATTGTGTGGGTCAGCCCGCATTGTTTTATGGTTTCCGAGCTGCCGCCACTGGGCATGCCCGACATCCTGGCACGCTCGCTGCCGACGAAGACGGGGTGCGAGGGGAGTCCGCAGCCACGAGGCGACCTGTTCAAGGATCTGCCGGCGTATCAGAAGTATCACCCGCAATAGCGCAGCGCGCGCAGCCCGGTCAGATGAGTCCATGCTCGGAAAATGAGAAGCAGCCACCGTCGCCAACAATGAAGTGATCGAGCACGCGCACGTCCATCAGCGCGAGTGCTTCCTTCAGGCGCCGCGTGATGAGTTCATCCGCCTGGCTCGGTTCCAGCACGCCCGAGGGGTGGTTATGCGCGAAAATCACCGCCGCCGCATTGTGCAACAGCGTTTGCCGCAGCACTTCGCGCGGATGCACTCCGGCGCGGTCGATGGTGCCGCGAAACAACTCTTCAAAGGCGATCAGCCGGTGACGATTGTCCAGGTACAGGCAACAGAACACCTCGTACGGCCGGTCGCGCAGCTGCGCGAAGAGGAAGGTGCGTGTCGCCTCAGGGGCCGCGAGCGTGGGACCTGAGCGCAACGCTTCGCGGAAGTGCCGCCGCGCCAGTTCCACCGCCGCCTTCAGAGTTGCGTAACGCGCCGGTCCCAGACCCGCCTGCGCGCAGGCTCGCGCCCGCTCGGCGCTCAACAGTTCGCGCAGCGACCCGAAATGCGAAATCAGTGCGCGAGAGAGCTCCACCGCCGAACGACCGCGAGTGCCCGAGCCCAGCAGCACCGCGAGCAGTTCCGCGTCAGAGAGCGAGTGCGCTCCGCGCTCGAGGAGTTTCTCGCGCGGGCGTTCGCACAGCGGCCACTGGCGGATGGTCATTGCTTTTCGGGCATGGCAACGCCTTGTTCGGTGAAGGCGTACGGGGCATAGCGCCGGCCGCCGTGGCCGGATCTTGAGATCACAATCTGTGATCTCAAGATGTTCCATTCCTCGGCGGTAAGTTGAAACAAGAAATCCCCAGGAAAGCGGCCGGGATTGCGCCTGACCGCCTGGATGAGGACCCCGGTCGTGACCCCATAGAGGGAAGCCAGATCTTGATCGAGCAGGACCCTGTGGTTGCGCACGACGAGAATCGAGCGCGAAATTTGCTCGACGGTGAACCGGCGCGCGCGAATGGTCATTACTTTCCGTTCTAAGGTTCTCGCCGTAGCAGTCTAAGAACTGCCGGGGCCCCCGGGGGAGGGGCACAAAGCGCCGCGAATGGGGAGATTTGGCGTTAATGACACGCCCCTGCACGCGGGCGCTGCCGGGTGCGATAATTACGCCATGCAGGGCAAGCACATTTTGCTAGGGGTCACCGGCGGCATCGCCGCGTACAAGAGCCCGGATCTCGTGCGGCGCTTACGCGAGCGCGGCGCAGAGGTGCAGGTGGTGATGACCGCCGGCGCACGCGAGTTCGTGACTGCGACGACTTTCCAGGCGGTATCGGGGCGCACCGTCCGCCACGACCTGTGGGATGCGGCGGCGGAAGCGGCCATGGGACACATCGAGCTCGCGCGCTGGGCGGACGCGGTACTCATCGCGCCGGCGAGCGCGGATTTTCTCGCGCGCCTTGCCACCGGCCAGGCCGATGATCTTCTCGCGACGCTGTGTCTTGCCACCGAGGCACCGGTCGCCGTGGCGCCGGCCATGAACCATGTCATGTGGGCGCACGCCGCCACACGCGCCAACATCGCGACGCTGGTGCAGCGCGGTGTGCAGGTTTTCGGCCCCGGGGCCGGGGACCAGGCCTGCGGCGAGACCGGCAACGGCCGCATGCTCGAGCCCACCGATCTTGCCGAGCGCGTGGCCGCGCTCCTGCCCGGCAGCGGAGCACTTCAGGGACGGCGGGTGGTGGTGACCGCGGGCCCGACGCGTGAGCGCATTGATCCGGTGCGCTTCGTCAGCAACCGCAGCTCCGGCCGGATGGGTTTCGCGGTCGCGCAGGCGGCGCGTGAGGCCGGCGCCACCGTGGTGCTGGTGAGCGGGCCGGTGGGCCTGCCGACGCCGGCAGGTGTCGTGCGCGTGAACGTCGAGAGTGCCGCGGAGATGCTCGCCGCGGTGCTGCGGGAGCTGCCGGGTACCGACATTTTCATTTCCACCGCCGCGGTCGCCGACTACCGTCCGGCGCAGGCGGCGGAACAGAAGATCAAGAAAACCGCGCCCACCGTGGAGCTGTCCATGGAGCGCACCACGGACGTGCTCGCTACCGTAGCAGCCCGCGCTGACCGCCCGTTCGTCGTCGGCTTCGCCGCCGAGACCGAAGCCGTGGAGCAAAACGCGCGCTCCAAGCTCATGAAGAAGAATCTCGACATGATCGCCGCCAACGAAGTCGGTCACGACAAGGCGTTCGACTGCGAGGAGAACGAACTCATCGTGCTCGGACGCAACGGCCGCCACCATCTGCCGCGCGCCGACAAAGTCACGCTCGCGCGCGGCTTCATGGCGCTCGTCGCCGTGGACTTCGCGGCGCGTGCCGACACACGGGCGCGCGGAGTGGCGCTGGCTCAGGTTTGAATTCACCCGCCCGCCGCGCACTCAAGGTGCGCATCATGGACGCGCGTATTGGCGCTGAATTTCCGCTGCCGGCATACGCCACCGCCGGCTCGGCCGGACTTGACCTGCGCGCCTGCGTGACTGCGCCGCTGGAACTTCATCCGGGGCGTGCCGAACTCATTCCCACCGGGCTTGCCATTCACCTCGACGACCCGACGCTCGCCGCCGTGATCCTGCCGCGTTCGGGCCTGGGGCATAAGCACGGCATCGTGCTCGGCAATCTCGTCGGCCTCATCGATTCGGACTACCAGGGGCAGTTGATGGTGTCGTGCTGGAACCGGGGCGCGGAGCCCTTCACCATCCGTCCGGGTGAGCGCATCGCACAACTCATCGTCGTGCCGGTCGTGCAGGTCGAGCTTGAGGTGGTGGCGGAGTTCGAGACTTCCGCACGCGGCGCGGGTGGCTTCGGGCACTCAGGGCAGCAGTAGCGAAAAAAAGCACCGCGGGGCGCGCCCGGCGCACGGCAACTTCAGTTCGTGTGCACAGTGTTCAGTTCGCGGTAGCGCTCGATGTCGGCCTGGAACTGTGAGCGCAGCTGACTTTCCGCAGCCCCGTTGGCGGCATAGGCGCTGCTCTGCACGCGCAGCTCCTTCACGGTGCGCACCAGGTTTTCCGCCAGGTCATCCGGCATGCGGCGCGCATCCGGGCGTGAGCTGTAGGGTTTGAATAGGATTGCGCGCGCCTGCAGCGTCGCGAGCCGTGATCGCAGGCTCTCCACGTATTGCTCGGCCGCGGCTCCCTGCGCCTTCAGCTGCGTCAGGCGCATGTCGCGCAGCGCCTCGATGTCCTTGACCGAGGTGTAGGTGGTCATGAGGAAGCTGTCATGCTCCTTCTGTTTGAGGACGGCAGCGCGGGTGCGCTCGTCGGCGGCAATCTGCTCTGCGGACTTCTGCGCATCCTGATGACCGACCTCGACCCCGCGGCTGTTGAGAATGGCGCGCTCCTTGCCGGTGTACTCCGGCGGGACGTGATCGCCGTAGTGCACAACGCCCTGATCATCGACCCAGCGATAGGCCACACCCTGCTTTGATGAGGCGGGCGGTGCCGCCTGCGCGGCGCCGCACATTGCCATCACCGGCACCGCGATCCACAACAGCTGCAAGGGGCGCTTGGTCATTCGGCTAGTTTCCCGCCGCACGCTGGCGGCTGGCAAGCCTTAACCACCGTAGCGTGCCTGATAGGCGGTGAGAGCTGTGAGCTGCCCGTCGGAAATGCGCTTTTGTCCACCGAGCGGACGCGCCAGCGCCGCGATGAGGTCAGCGAGTGTGACGATGCTCACACATTTCAGACCGTAGTCCTTCTCGACTTCCTGCACCGCGGTGAGCGCGCCCTGGCCGCGCTCCTGGCGATCGAGCGCCAGCGCTACGCCCACCGGGGTCGCTCCCGCGGCGCGAATGACAGCGAGCGAGTCGCGCACCGCGGTACCCGCGGTAATCACATCGTCGATGATCAGCACCCTTCCTGCGAGCGCGCTGCCGACGACGCGACCCCCTTCGCCGTGATCCTTCGCCTCCTTGCGGTTGAACGCGTAGGGGACGCTGCGCCCGTGTGCGCTCGCGAGCGCCACCGCGGTCGCGGTTGCAAGTGGGATGCCCTTGTAGGCGGGACCAAAGAGCATGTCGAAGCCGATCCCGGAGTGCACGATCGCCGCGGCATAGCAGCCCCCGAGGACCGCGGCCGCCTCGCCGTCACTGAAGAGACCGGCGTTGAAGAAGTACGGGCTTTCGCGCCCGGACTTGAGCGTGAAGCTCCCGAAACGCAGCGCGTCACGCTTCAATGCCAGATCAAGGAACGTGAGTTGATATTCCTGCATGTCATATGATGCCCTGATGCGCGTCATTACCGTCAATGTCTGCGGGATTCGCTCCGCGGCGCAGAAGGGCCTGTTCCGCTGGCTGCGCCGCCAGCGGGCGGATTTCATCTGTCTGCAGGAGACCAAGGCCCAGGAGTCGCAGCTTCATGGGCACGACGTGCAGCTCCCGGGCTACCACAGCTACTTCAGCGACGCCGAGCGCAAAGGCTACTCGGGCGTCGCGGTGTATTCGCGCGACAAGCCCACCCGGGTGGTGCGCGGCTTCGGCATCCCTGAGTTCGACGGCGAAGGACGGTATATCGAGGTGCAGGTGGGCGCGCTTTCGGTCGTGTCGCTGTACCTGCCTTCGGGCTCCGCGGGGCCGCAGCGCCAGGAGTCGAAATTCCGCTTCCTCGAAGCCTTCCACCCGCACCTGGCGCGCTGTGCTGCGCGCCGCCGGCACTACATCCTCGCCGGCGACTGGAACATCGCCCACCGCGCGATTGACCTGAAGAACTGGAAGTCCAACCAGAAGAACTCCGGCTTTCTGCCCGAGGAGCGCGCCTGGATGGATGGACTGTTCGGGCCGGCTGGCTACGTGGATGCATTTCGCGAGGTGCGTCCGGGACCGGACCTCTATACATGGTGGTCGAACCGCGGTCAGGCGCGGGCCAACAACGTGGGCTGGCGTATCGACTACCAGGTGGTGAGCCGCGGGCTTGCCGGTAAGGCGCGCGCCGCCACCATATACAAGGAGAAGCGCTTCTCGGATCACGCGCCGCTCATCATGGACTACCAGCTGTGAATGCGGCCGCCAGCGCCAGCCGGCCACGGCTGCGCGAGGTGCTCGCGAGCCCGAAGATGCTCGCGATTCTGCTGTTGGGCGCGGCCTCCGGCTTCCCCAACCAGATCACCGAGAGCGCGCTGCAGGCGTGGCTTAAGGACCTGGGCAGGAGCAACACGACCATCGGGCTGATGTCGTACGTGGCGATCCCATATCTGCTCAAGCCGCTGTGGGCGCCGTTGGTCGATCGCTTTCCGATGCCGTTCCTCGGCCGCCGCCGCGGCTGGATGCTGGTGATGCAGATCGCGCTGGCGGCCGGCATTGCGCTGCTGGCGCTGCAGCATCCCGCGCAGTCGCTCACGCCGCTCGCCGTGTGCGCGCTGGCCGTGGTGTTTTTCTCCGCCACCCAGGACATCGCCATCGATGCCTGGCGGGCGGACGTGTCGCTGCCGAGTGAGCGCGGGCTCGCCGCCGCGGCCACCAATCTCGGCTACCGCTCGGCATCCTGGATCGCACTGGCGGTGGCGCTGGTGGTCGCCGATCATTTTGGATGGCGGCCGGCGTTTCTGCTGCTCGCCGGTGTGATGTTGCTGTTCGGGTTTGTGACGTCGCGCGCGCCCTCGACCCACAACACCTATCGGCCGCGCAGCCTCACCGAGTCGGTGGTTGCGCCCCTGAAGGAACTCCTCGGCACACCGAGCGCGCTGGCGCTGATTGGCGTCGTGCTGCTGTTCAAGGTCGGGGATGCGTTCTCCAACAAGCTGTTCACGCCGTTCATGATGGACGTCGGTTTCAACAAGACCGAGATCGGCCTCATGGTGAAGGCTGTCTTCACGGCCAGCAGCCTCATCGGCGTGGTGCTGGGAGGCGTGCTCATGGTGCGCCTGGGGCTGCTGCGCTCCATGCTGGTCTTCGGCGTGCTGCAGGCCCTGAGCAATCTGCTTTATTGCGCGCTGGCGCTCGCGGGCAAGAGCTGGCCGATCATGGTCGCGGCGGTGGGCATCGAACACATAGCGGCCGCCATGGGCGGCATTGCGCTCACCGCCCTGATCATGGCGCTGTGCGACACGCGCTACAGCGCTTTTCAGTACGCGGTGCTGTCGGCGCTGGCGCTGCTGCCGCGCTACAGCCTCGGGTATCCGGCCGGATGGACCGCCGACCACGGCGGCTGGTACACCTACTACGTGACGAGCTTTGCGCTCGCACTGCCGGGATTGGCGATGGTGTGGCTGATGCGCGCGAAGATTACGGCGCTCGATGAGGCGCAGTAGCTACTCGAAGAGATCGACGCCTTCGAGGGAGTTCGCGCGCAGCTCGCGGTCCTCGCCGCTGGAATCCGGTACCCGGCCTTCTTCGGCGGTGGCTTCGACGTCTACCGAGCCGCTCCAGTCCTCAGGGGCCTGGGCCGCCTCCAGTTCACCGTCTTCCCACCGCGCGTCCCAGTCTTCCACGTCCATCTCTTCGATGGTGCCGTCGAAGTACTGCAGCTCGATGGTGCCATCGTCCTCATCGAGGGCGACAACCTCAAACAGCTCGCCACCCGTGAGGCGATACCAGTCACCGATACCCGGTTGAGGACTCGTCATCGTCGCAACCTCCCGCTACGGCCGGTCCGTGGTGCTTTAAGATCACGCGCGCGCTCTACAATTTATGTTGCGCCTCGCTCCCCCGGCTTTCAAGAACAATCGCAAGACATTAAATGTTCGAACAACCGCTGAAATTCTTCGTGGTGTTCTTCGTGGTGGTCGAACCCATTTCACTCATCCCGTTGTTCACCGGCCTCACTACCGGTGCCGCGTCGCAGTACAAGCGTCGCATGGCATTCAAAGCCGTGAGCGTTGCGGCCGCGATACTGCTGTTGTTCGCCGTCGGCGGCGCCGGGTTCCTGAAGCTGATGGGGATCAGTCTGGAGGCGTTTCGCATTTTCGGCGGCTTGTTGCTGTTTCTGCTGGCCCTCGAGATGGTGTTCGCGCGTCAATCCGGCGCGCGCACCTCCAGCGACGAGGCCGCCGAGGCGCGTCTGCGCAGCGACATCTCTGTGTTTCCGCTGGCGTTTCCCTTCATCGCCGGTCCCGGGGCGCTCGCCACCATTCTCCTGTGGTTCGGGCCGGTGCATCCGCTTGCGAACGCCACGCTGTTCCTGGGCCTTGCCGTCGCCGTTATCGTGGTGCTTGCGATCTCGCTCGTGTGTCTGCTGCTCGCCGACCCGCTGATGCGCGTAATCGGGGTGACGGGTGCCAATGTTGCGAGCCGCCTCCTAGGGGTGATCCTGGGTGCGCTCGCGGTGCAGTTCGTGCTCGACGGGTTGCGGCAGTCCTTCATCGTGAGCTGACGCCAGCGCCCCTTGAGGGGGCGGTCAGTTCCCGGGGACGCGCCGGAACGCCAGATCCCAGACCTCATGTCCAAGGCGGACGCCGCGTTTTTCAAAACGCGTCGCTACGCGCTCGGAGGGCCGCGGCACATACGAGGCAGCGCCGGCGAGATTCTCCAGTCCTGCGGTTGCGCCGAGCACCGCGAGGATCTCCAACGCGTACGGCTCCCAGTCGGTGGCGAGCCGCAGTACCCCGCCCATGCTCAAACGGCTCGCGGCCAGTTCCACGAAGGCGCGTTGAATCAGCCGCCGCTTGTGGTGGCGCTTTTTCGGCCACGGATCCGGAAAGAGAATGAGTATTTCCTGCACCGTTCCCGGTGCGATCTGTCGCGCCAGCACTTCCACCGCGTCGTGACAGATCAGGCGCACGTTCGCGAGCCCATGCGCTTCGAGCCCGAGCAGGAGCCGGCCCACACCCGGGCGATGCACTTCAACGCCTAAGTAGTCGCGCTCCGGGTGCGCGCGTGCAAGCGCGAGGAGGTTCTCGCCGTTGCCGAAGCCGATCTCAATGGTCCGCGGCGCTTCGCGGCCAAAGAGCGCCGCGCAGTCGAGCCTCTGGGCCCCCGGCTCCACGCCGTACTTCGGCCAGAGCGTAACCAGCGCCCGTTCCTGTGCCGGCGTGATGCGGCCGGCGCGGGTCACGAACGAGCGGATCGCGCGCGGGTGTTCGGTTTCGGACATGGGGCATGGCCGCCTCTAGCGGCTGGTGCGCGTGGCACCGACCGGCAGCACCATCTGGGCGCGCAGGCCCGGATGGTTGTCGAGCAGCTGCAGCACTCCGCCGTGCAGCTTCGCGACCGCATCGACGATCGACAGGCCCAGGCCCACGCCCGGAGTGCCGCGGCTGCGGTCGCCGCGGAAAAAGCGCTCCGCGGCCTTGGGCTTGTCCGCATCCGCGATGCCCGGGCCGTCGTCCGCTACGGCGATTTCGACCGAGCCGTCGGCGCGTCGTCCGACGCGCACGCTGATGGCGCCGTTTTCGGCCACGCACTTCAGCGAGTTGTCGATCAGGTTGCTCACGGCCTGCGCCAGCAGCACCGGGTCCCCGGCCACCGCGGCGACGCCCTCGCTGGCGAAGGAGAACGTCACGCCCTTCAGTTCGGCCGCCGGCTCGTAGAACTCCACGACCTCGGCGGTCACCGCCGCCGCGTCCACGGACACGAAGCCGGAGCGGCGCGCGCCGGTGTCGATCTCCGCCAGGCGCAAGAGCGCATTGAAAATGCGGATCACGCGGTCGACGTCCGCGACCGCGGCGTCGACCTCGGCGAAAGTCTCGACGGGCGCCGGCCGCGTCAGCGCCAGTTCCTCCAGGCGCGAGCGCAGCTCCGCCAGCGGCGTGCGCAGATCGTGCGCGATGGAGTTGGAGACGTTGCTGATGCCTGAGATCAGGTGCTCGATGTGATCGAGCATGCCGTTGATGGTCTGCGAGAGCGTGTCGAGTTCATCGTTGGTGCGGCGGATCGGCAGCCGATGCCTGAGGTCGCCCTTCATGATGGCCGAGACCGTCTGGCGAATGCCCTGCACGCGCGCCAGCAGCTCGCGGCGTATGAGGATGGCGCCCGCCACGCCCACCAGGAACAAAAATCCGATGGCGGCGATGAGTCCGTAAGTGAAGCGCCGCTCGAGCGGCAGGAACAGCGCCAGATCGCGTCCCACCAGCAGGTGATAGCCTCCCGGCAGCGTGGTGCGTACCAGGAGCGTATGCGTCGGCTGCCTGGCGAGGTCCGCCATTACGGCCTGCGTGCCTGGCTTTTCGGGAACGTCCTGCGGCCACGCCTTCAGATTTCCCGCCAGGGGCCGGTAGGCGCTGTCGGTGAGCAAGAGGGTGCGATCGCCCGCAATCTGCATGCCGACGCGGGCGTTGATGTAGGCCGTGAGTCCCGCAACGCCGTCGCGGTTGAACAGCTCCGTGAGGTGCTGGGCATCGTCGCGCAGGATCTCCTGGCGGCCGGAGAAGATCGTCACGTTCCACGCGTACCACAACGGCACAGCGAACGCGGCCAGCGCAGCGAGGCCCAGCAGCACGTAGCCGATCGCCCAGGTGACCGCCGAGGAGCGGTTAAGCCTGATCATGCTCGCACATCATGTAGCCGGCGTTGCGCACCGTGCGCACCAGCGGCCGCTCGGTGTCGAGCTCGATTTTCTGACGCAGCTTGCTGATGTGCACGTCCACGACATTGGTCTGCGGGTCAAAGTTATAGTCCCATACGGCTTCCAGCAGCATGGTACGCGTCACAACCTGGTTGGCGTGCCGCATCAGGTACTCGAGCAGCTTGAATTCGCGCGGCTGCAGGGTGATGAGACGGGCGCCACGGGTGACCCGGCGTGACAAGAGGTCCATGCGCAGGTCGCCCACCTGCAGGGCACGGTCGGTATCACCTCCCGAGCTTCTCCTGCCGAGGGCGTCGACGCGCGCCAAGAGCTCCCCGAACGCGAACGGCTTGGTGAGGTAGTCGTCCCCGCCGCTCTTTAAGCCGCGAATGCGTTCATCCACGGCATCCAGCGCGCTTAAGATCAGGATCGGCGTGCGGTTGCCCGCCTTGCGCAACGCTTCGATGATGGCGAGGCCATCGATGTTGCCAGGCAGCATGCGGTCCATGACGATCACATCGTACGGCTCGCTGGCCGCGCTGAACATGCCGTCGCGGCCATTGTCGGCGTGATCCACCGTGTGCCCGGCTTCGCGCAAACCCTGGGTCACGAAACGCGCCACGCGCGCGTTGTCCTCGACCACCAGTATTTTCACGACGCGACCTGCACGCCGTGCGGCGGGCCGGATTCCCCGGCCGCCGGGGGCGGGGCTTCAGCATGTGGGTGTTTGCGCGCCCAGCGCACCGCCAGGCGATCCAGGTACAGGTAGATCACCGGCGTTGTAAACAGAGTCAGCATCTGGCTCAACACCAGCCCTCCCACCATTGTATAGCCGAGCGGCTGGCGCAGCTCTGAGCCGGTGCCGCGCCCGAGCATGAGCGGCAGCGCCCCCAGGATCGCCGCCATGGTGGTCATCATGATCGGACGGAAGCGCAGCAGACACGCCTGGCGGATCGCGGCCTCGGGCGAGAGGTGCTGATCGCGTTCGGCGTGGATCGCAAAGTCCACCATCATGATGCCGTTNNTTCTTGACGATGCCGATGAGGAGAATGATGCCGATGAGTCCCACCACCGACAGATCGAAGTGAAACACCATGAGCATGAGGAGCGCGCCGACACCCGCGGAAGGCAGCGTCGAGAGGATGGTCAGCGGATGGATATAACTCTCGTACAGTACCCCGAGGATGATGTACACGGCGAGCAGCGCCGCCAGGATCAGGAACGGCGCGGTTTTCAGTGATGCCTGGAAGGCCTGGGCCGTGCCCTGGAAGGTGCCGAGGATGGCAGCCGGCATGCGAATCGTCGCCGCGTTCTTCTGGATCGCGGTCACCGCCTCGCCGAGGGAGACGTTGGGAGCGAGGTTGAAGGACAGCGTCACCGCGGGGAACTGCCCCTGGTGGTTGATCGACAGGTAGCTCGTGTGGCCGGTGTCGTAGCGCACGAATGTCGACAGCGGCACCTGTTGGTTGGTGACCGGTGACTTGATGTAGATCTTGTTGAGTGTGTCGGTGTCCCCGAGGAGCGATGGGGAGACCTCCAGCACCACGTGGTAGCTGTTCAGCTGCGTGAAGTACTGCGTCACCTCGCGCTGTCCGAAGGCGTCATACAGCGTGTTGTCGATGAGCGCCGGCTGGATGCCGAACCGCGCGGCCTGATCGCGGTCGATGACGAGCGCGAGCTTGGTGCTGCTGCTTTGCTGATCGGAGGCCACGTCGCGCAGCTGCGGCAGCTTCTTCAGTTCCGCCAGCAGGCGCGGCGCCCAGGTGTTGAGTTCCTCGAGATTGGAATCCTGCAGCGTGTACTGGTACTGCGTGCGCGACAGGCGTCCGCCCACGTTCAGGTCCTGCGCGGCCTGCAGGAACACCGTGCCGCCGGGGACTACGGCGATTTTCTTGCGCAGGCGGTCGATGATCTGATCCGCGGTGGCGTCGCGCTGATCGCGCGGCTTCAGTCCCAGGATCACAAAGCCGTTGTTCAGCGGCCGCGAGCCGCCGACGAAAGCGGCCCAGCTCTGGACCCCCGGGTCCTTGGCGAGCACGTCGGTGAGGCTGCGCTCCAGGTGCAACATGGCGTCGAACGACACGTCCTCGGGGGCATCGGTAAGTCCCGCGATGATCCCGGTGTCCTGCTGCGGGAAGAAGCCCTTGGGCACGATCACGTACATGATCCCGGCGATCGCAACCGTGATGATAAAGGTGGCAAGGGTTGCGCGCTGGTGGCGCAGCACGAAGTCGAGCCCGCGGGTGTAATGATCGACCATCCACTGGAAGCCGCGCTCGAGGGTCAGGTAGAAACGGCCGTGCTGGGCGTGTTTCTCGTCGCGCAGAAACAGCGAACACATCATCGGCGTCAGGGTGAGGGCGACTACCAAGGACACGCCGATGGTCATGGTCACCGTCACCGCGAATTCGCGGAACAGCCGGCCCACGATGCCACTCATCAATAGCAGCGGAATGAACACCGCCACCAGCGAGATGCTGATGGAGACAATGGTGAAGCCGATCTCGCCCGAACCCTTGACGGCGGCTTCATAGGGAGACATGCCCGCCTCGATGTGTCGGTAGATGTTCTCCAGCATCACGATCGCATCGTCGACCACGAAGCCGACCGCAATGGTGAGCGCCATGAGCGACAGGTTGTCGAGGCTGTAACCGATGACGTACATGAGCGCCGCCGTGCCCAAGAGCGACAGCGGCACGGTCACCGCCGGGATGGCCGTGGCCCAGAAGCTCCTGAGGAACAGGAAGATCACCAGCACCACCAGCACGATGGCGATCAGCAATGAGAGCTCGACGTCTTTCACCGAGGCGGTGATGGTGGTGGTGCGGTCGATCACCTGGTCGACTTTGAGCGACGGCGGCACCGAGGTCATGACGTGCGGCAGCGCCGCCTTCACACTATTCACGGCGTCGATGACGTTGGTGCCTGGCTGCTTGTAGATGAGCAGCAGCACGCCGAGCTTGCCGTTCTGGAAGCCGCGGATCTGGCTGTTTTCCGGGCCGTCGACCGCAACCCCGACGTCCCTGATGCGGATGGGTGCGCCGTTGCGATAGGCGATGACCACATCGTTCCACGGCGCGGCCTTGAGCAGCTGGTCGTTGTCGTAGATGGTGAAGTTCTTCTGCGCCCCGGTGATGGCGCCCTGGGGCGAGTCCACCGACGCGGTGGTAATGAGGTTGGCCACGTCCTCGAGCTGCAGCCCGACCGCCGCGAGCTTCACCGGGTCGATCTGCACCCGCACCGCGGGCTTTTGCTGGCCGCCGACCGACACCTGCGCGATTCCCGGCAGCTGCGAGAGCTGCTGGGCGATCACCGTCTCGGCGTAGTCGTCCACGGCGGTCACCGGCATCACATCCGAATGCACCGCCAGGATCAGGATCGGCGAGTCGGCCGGATTGACCTTNNTTCTTCGGCAGCTGGCCACCGGCGGCGTCGACCGCGGACTGCACGTCCTGCCCCGCCGCGTCGATGTTGCGGTCGAGATTGAACTGCAGCGTGATCTGCGTGCTGCCGAGCACGCTCGTCGAGGTCATCTGCGAGATGCCCGAGATCTGCGCGAACTGGGTCTCCAGCGGCTGCGCCACCGAAGAGGCCATGATCTGCGGACTCGCCCCCGGCAGCTGCGCGCTGACGAGGATGGTCGGAAAGTCGATCTGCGGCAGCGGCGCGATGGGCAGAAACGGGAAGGCGGCCACTCCAATAAGAAACAGCGCCGCCATCAAAAGCGTGGTGGCAACTGGGCGCTCGATGAAGGGCTTGGAAATGTTCACGGCGCGGGTTCCGCGGGGCCCGGCTTGTCGGTCCCGGCCGCCTGCGTGGCGGGGCTGTTGGCGCGGATGCGACTGCCGGGCTGCAGACGGTACTGGTTGCTCGCCACCACCTTGTCGCCCGCCTGCAGGCCCTTTTCGATCACCACCAGGTTACCGGTCTGCTCACCGGCGCTGAGATCGGCCACCTTGATGGTGGAATCGCTTTGCACCAGGTAGGTGAAGAGTCCGTCCGGACCGCGCTGCAGTGCGCTCGGCGGGATCGTGAGTACCTGGGGGAGCGTCTGTGCCAGCACCCGCACGTTCACGAATTCCCCGGGCCACAGGCGCCGCTGTTTGTTGGGCAGCGTGGCCTTGATGCGCAACGTGCCGGTGGTCTGGTCGATCTCATTGTCAATCAGCGCCACCGTGCCGGTGTCCAGTACCTGCTTATCGTCGCGCGACAGCGCGGTCGCCGTGACCGGTCCCTTCGCGAGGGCCGCGGAGAGCTCGGTGAATTGCTCTTCGGGGAGACTGAAAATGATGGAAATGGGCTCGAGCTGGGTCACGACCACCATGCCGGTGGTGTCGGCCGCATGGACGATGTTGCCGGGGTCCACCTGGCGGATGCCGGTGCGGCCATCGATCGGTGAGCGGATGCTGGTGTAGTCCAGTTGCGTGCGGGCGTTGTCGACGGCCGCCTCATCGCCCTTTACCTGGGCTGCGAGTTGCGCTGTGAGCGAGCGCTGCGTGTCCACCGTCTGCTTGCTCGCCAGGTCCTCGGGCGCGAGCAGCGCGTAGCGGTCCATGTCGCGGTGCGCATTGGCGAGCAGTGCCTTGTCCTTGTCGCGCGTGGCGATGGCTACCCCGAGGGCAGCCTGGTAGGGACGCGGATCGATCTGCACCAGCAGTGCGCCCTTTTTCACGTCCTGGCCTTCCGTGAACGCCACCTTGTCGATCTGGCCGTCAACCCGCGCGGTCATGGTGTCCGTATAAAAGGCCCGCACGGTGCCGAGTCCTTCGAGATACACCGGCACATCCGCGCGGGTGACGGTGGCCACGTCCACCGGGATGGCCGGCGGGAGTTTGGCCGCCGCCGGGGGCTTGGGCCCCAGCCAGTGCCACGCGAGCAGGAGCACGAGGATGACGATGACGGCGCCGATGATGAGGCGTGTCCTGTCCTGCGGGAGGCGTGGCGTCACGAGAGGTGCTCCTGTTGCTGCCAGCCGCCGCCGAGGGCCTGGTACAGCGTGACCAGGGCCTGAAGGTGCGCGTATTTCGCCTGCGCAAGGGCATCCCGGGCGCTGAACAAGGCAGTCTCCGTATTCAAAAGTATCAGTACGTTGATGGTGCCGGCGCGCATCTGCGCCTGTGCGAATTCGTAAGCACGCTGCGCGGTGAGCGTTGCCTGCTGCTGGCGCTCGACGAGATCGCCGGTCTCGCGCACGGCGATGAGGGAGTCCTCGACGTTGGCGAGCGCGGAGATCACCGCCTTGTGATAGTCGGCGAGCAGCTCCTCGTACCGTCCCTTGGTCAACTGGTACTGACCGACGAGCGCGCCGCCCTGGAATATCGGCTGGGTGAGGCCCGCGGCGAGCGACCACACACGGTTTGCCGGGGTGAGAAGGCCTGCGAGCGCGGCGCTCTCGTAGCCGCCGTTGGCGGTGAGAGAGATGCTCGGGAAGAACGCGGCGCGCGCGGCGGCGATGTTGGCGTTGGCGGCGAGTAACTGCGCCTCGGCTTCGGCGACATCGGGGCGCCGCGCGAGCAGCTCCGAGGGCAGTCCCGG